>JBBQHG010000306.1:0-1589 GCA_038323755.1 Sphingomonadales bacterium | reverse complement strand
AAAGCGCGGCGCGAAATCAAACTGCCAGGTGCCGAGCTTCGATGGATCAGGCTGCGGATGAATATGCTGATAGTCGCTGAGACTGCCATCGACGATCAGCAGATGCAGCTTTTTGGTATGGGCGAGCGCGATATCGTCCGGTCCCATTGGCTTGCCGCTGGCAAGATCGGTCAGCGTCAATATCACAGATTGCGCCTTGCCTTCGGTGAAGGCCCCGGCGGGCGCCAACGCAAGCGTCATCGAGGCTGCGCCTTCGTGATGCTTGCCCATGGCCATACCGCCCATGTCCATGTGATCGCTCATCGCTGCGTCATTTCCGGCAACCGTAGCTGCTTTGTTGGTGTCCTTGGCCGCGCCACAACCGGCAAGCGCCAAAGCCAGGAATGAGCTCGATAATGGAGTGTTTTTCATCGGTGGTTCCTCATCGTTTAGAATGCATCGGTGCTGCCGCTGGCGCGTGCATCGGCGACCAGTCGTTCGAGCGGTTGACGACCGTAAAGGCCAAAAAGGACCGGCGTGACGAGTGCGTCGAGCAGCGTCGCTGAGAGCAGCCCGCCAAAGATCGTCACCGCAACCGGATGGAGAATTTCCTTGCCCGGCGCGTCGGCGCCGATCAGCAGCGGGACCAGCGCCAGCCCCGCGCCGAGTGCCGTCATCAGCACCGGGGTGAGCCGTTCCAACGTGCCGCGAACGATCATCGCATCGCCCCAGCTTTCGCCCTCGTGCAGCACCAGATTGATATAGTGGCTGATCTTGAGGATCCCGTTTCGCGCAGCGATCCCGGTCAGCGTGACGAACCCAACCAGGCTCGCGACCGACAGCGGCAACCCGGCGATCCAAAGTGCCGCCACTGATCCGACCAGCGCCATCGGCACCCCGGCCATGATGATGAGCGCCAGAATAGCCGAGCGGTAGCGCGTGAACAGCAGCGCGAAAATCATCAGGAACGAGATTGAGCTTAGCCCGCCGATCGTCAGTGCCGCCTGCTGCTGCGCCTGAAACTGGCCCTCCACACTAACTGATCCGCCAGGCGGCAGTTTCAGCTTAGCGACTTCGGTGTCGATGACGTTGACAATGGCGCCAAGATTCGCGCCCGGCGCGGCATTGGCGGAGAGCACGATGCGGCGGCGGCTATTTTCCCGGAGAATTTGGTTCGGGCCGTCGACCTCGCGCACTTCCGCCAAGTTGCGCAGGGGAACCGGCCCCTGCGCCGTCTCGATCAGCAGGTCGGACAGAGCAGTTGTTGTGCGTTCGTTGTCCGGCAGCCGCAGCACCACATTATAGCGCTTCAGTCCATCGACGATGACGCTGACGATCTTGCCATTCGATAGGGTCTCAACTGCCTCGGCGACCGCCGCAGGCGCGACACCGTGCGAAGCGGCGCGGTCGTAATCGACGCGAATATCGACCTGCGGCACGCGCACTTGTCGCTCAACCGTAAGATCGACGATGCCCGGCGCCGTCGCGATCCGCGACCGCAAAGTCTCCGCCGCGGTGCGCAGCGCATCAAGGTCTTCGGCGAAGATCTTGATCGCGATCTGGGCCTGAACGCCTGACAAAAGGTGCTCCAGCCGGTGGCCGATCGGTGC
>JBBQHG010000305.1:0-1770 GCA_038323755.1 Sphingomonadales bacterium | reverse complement strand
TGATGGGCAGCGACAGCATCTGGATCTCGCGCATCGTCGATGCCTGCGCGCCGACACCGAGAAAGACCGCGCCCAGCAGCATATAGGCCATCGTGAAATAAGCGCAGAACAGGATGATGAAGGCCGGCATGCCGACCGCGGGCCCGATTTCGGCGATGATGCGCGCGCCGTCGCCCGGCAGAAGCGAGCCGACCTGGCTGATCAACGTTCCCCAAAAGGTGACGAACAAGACGGCGACGCCGAACATGCCGATCAACTTGCCGAGGAAGACCGATTCGAGCGGCACCGCCGCTGCCAAAATCTCGATCACCTTGTTGCTTCGCTCTTCCGCCATCGTTCCAACCGCCTGGCCCGAAAGGAACAGCGTCAGGAAGAAAATGCCCGTCACGGCGAAGAACGCGGACTGATTATGCCCGCTCTGCGATGCGGTGGTCCGCACGACCGGGCGCTTGGTGGCATTGCTCAGGGATTGGCGGCCACCGCTGATGCGTAGTCGCAATGTTGTCTCGGCAAGCTGCTCGAGATAGTCGGCAGCGCGGCTGCCACGCGCGCTGTACAATATTTCCGGGTGATCCAGCGGGCCATATTGCACGGCGCTGGCGTCATAATCAGTCGCCTTGAAGGCGGCGTTGGCTTGTTCCTCACCTTTGCCGGCGGGTGTCTCGATGGTGAGCGCCGGTGGCGCGTCGCCTTCGCGGAACACGCTGCGCAGCCGCTTGTCGGCGGCGATCAGATCAGCAGCATCGGCGGGCGGCGCGATCACGATGATCCGCGCCTTGGCTTCGCGCCCGCTGGCCAGCGTTGATCCACCCACCGCGCCGACCAGCCCAAAGCTGATCATGATCACGGGTGACAGCAGGAAGACCAGAAACAGCGGCGTAAAGACCGTGGCGGTGAAATCGCGCCGGGCGATCGTCAGCGTCTGGCGAATAAGGCGCGCACGATTGTTCATTTCGCCGCCTCCAGCGCATCACGGCCAACAATCTTGACGAAGGCATCGTGCAGCCCGGGCCGCTCAATCGACAGCCCGGCAATGCCGTGCCCGGCCTGAATCAGCTGCATCAGCATGGCCTCGAATCCGGTCTCGGGCATAGTAAACTGCCAGCCGCCTTGCTCCCGCACGGCCCCGGCGGGCAATAATCCGGGCAAGCCATCGCCGTCATGATGCGGCACATAATGGACTTGCTGCGGCAGCGTTCCGCGCGCCTGAGCAACCGTGCCTTCAAAGCGCCGCTTGCCGCCGGCGATGATCGCCAGGCCATCGCACAGCCGTTCTGCATGACTCATGATGTGCGTCGAAAAAAGGATCGTCGCGCCGCGGTCGCGTTCGGCGATGATAAGCGCCTCGAGCCGTTCCTGGTTGACTGGGTCCAGCCCGGAAAATGGCTCGTCGAGCACCAGCAGTTCTGGCTGGTGGACGACCGATCCCAGCAACTGGACGAGCTGCGCCATCCCTTTTGATAATTTGCGGATCTTTTCGTCGACGGCATGGCCCAGGCCCGCTGCTTCCATCAGGCTCGCCGCCCGCTTGCGCCCCTCGCGCCAGTCGAGCCCGCGCAGCGCGCCCATGAAGGCAATCGCCTCGCGCGCCTTCATCGCTGGATACAGCCCGCGTTCTTCGGGCAGATAGCCGATATGGTCGCTCGCCTCCCGCGGGTTGGTGCGGCCGAGCAGCGTTCGCTTGCCGGCATCGGGCTCGATGATTCCCAGCAACATGCGCAGCGTGGTCGTCTTGCCCGCGCCATTGGGCCCAAGCACGCCGTAGATAGC
>JBBQHG010000304.1:0-1771 GCA_038323755.1 Sphingomonadales bacterium | reverse complement strand
GAGCGAGCCCGGTCAGCCGTTCGCGGACAAGCAGCGAGACGGCAGTCGATAGCGGCACCTCGTCACGAGTCCGCGCGCGGGTAATCGGGTCGGCCCGCATCCGCACGCCAAGTGCCGTCTCAAGATTGTCCGTAATCCCCTGATAGCCGCGCGACCCCAGCGCCTCCACCCGAGCGCTCTCGACGGCATCGAACACCGCACGCGCCACCGCCTCGACAGGCGCGCCCTTTAGATGAAGGGCGCTGTTGTGATGCTTCAATCGCAGCGCAAAACCATCGGCAAAGCCGCGTGCCTCGGCCACCTGATCGGCGGGCAGGCTGCGCGCCGGCATCGGCACCTTGATATGCTTGCCGGATTGAGTCGGCGCATCGGCTGTATAGGCCAGCTCGACATCAGCCTCGTCGGCCAGCACGCGGGCGGCGCCGCCGAGCACGGTCTTGAAGCGGTCGAGGGGCGTTTCACTGGCCATGACCCGGCTATAGCGGCGGGGCGACGGCAAAAGAAAGAGGCCCGATGCAAAACGCGCCGACGGGAGCACCGTCGACGCGCGATGATCATTTCACGTCGATGAAAGGCAGCGGCCCACCACCGGCATAAGTCGGCAGCTTGCCATCCCATTTCTCGACCGCACGCAGCTTCACGATCTCGGGGTTGGTTCGAATCGCCTCTGCCTCGACCTGGATCGCCTCGGCATCGCCGCGCGCCTTCTGGATGCGGGCATTGGCGTTCGCCGTTGCAGTTGCAACATTGGCTTGCGCGGCGAGCGCCGCCTGTTCATTGGCGATCTTTGCATTGATCTGGTCGAGAACCGCTTGCGGCACGGCAATATTGCCCGCCCAATAAATCTGCTCGACCTGCAACCCGACTGGCGCAAAGAAGCTCTGCACCCGCTCCCGGGCCGTGTTGATCAGCTCCGCCTTGTGATCGCCATAGATCTGCTCGACTCCTAGCTGCGAAGCCCGCTCAACGATCGCATTGCGGATCGCATTGCGTAATGGACCCGCGATGATCTGATCCATGTCGGTGCGATACCGTTGGAACAGGATCGACGCTTTGACGGGATCGACATGATAACTGACCGCAACATCGGCGCGCAGCGACAGGCCGTTCTTGTCCTGGAAGCTGAAGCTCTCATCGATCGGGCTTTGCTCAGTGTTGCTGGCCGTCCAGGTATAGGTGCGCGTGAAGACCGGATATTCATAGATATGCGTCCCCGGCGGCGCGAAATACCAGCCGACGCTCAGCGACTTGGCTGATACGCCGCCCGCAATGTTGTTTACGCGGATACCGACATTGCCCGGCTGCACCCTGGCAAAGCTGCTCATCAGAATGCCGATCACCGCAACCGCGCCCAGCACCGCGATCACCACACGGCCAATCGCCCGCCCGTTTCCAAAGCCAGCACTCAACCGGGGGCTGCGATATCCCTGTTCGTCGTTCATCATCGTCTCCATCACCGGGGGAACCCGCCCCCATGTCGGTATGTCCGACGCAGGCGACGCACAGGATCGGCGCTTGATGGCAACGCGGGTTCTCGATCGGTGGGAATGTGGGTCGGGCGGATGCGCCCTTGTCAGGGGCGCAGGCGGGACGACACAAGCAACAGCCAAATCGCGGGACCGATCCGAAAGCGGATCGCCGCCATCATCAAGCTCAAGCCAAAGCGTCTGTCTGCCTGCTCCTCAAAATCAACCGGACTGGAAGATATTTACGCCCCGCCAATCGCCGGCGAAAGCGAAACCGGACAGGGTGCAGGCGTTGCAACCACGAT
>JBBQHG010000303.1:0-1816 GCA_038323755.1 Sphingomonadales bacterium | reverse complement strand
TTTTTCACCACCGAGGAAGTGGGGAAGGGGACGGGGCTCGGCCTGTCCACCGTTTACGGCATCGTCAAACAGTCGGGCGGCTATATCTTTGCGGATTCGCGGCCCGGCAAGGGCGCGACCTTCACCATCTATCTGCCCGTCCACACCGCAGGCGCGCCCGCCAAACCCGCCGCCACCGCCCCCAAGCCCAAACAGGGCGATCTCTGGGGCAGCGGCACGATCCTGCTGGTCGAGGATGAGGATATGGTCCGCGCCGTCGCTGAGCGCGCGCTCACCCGCCAGGGCTATACCGTGCTCACGGCCGAGCATGGCGAGGCGGCGCTTGAACTGCTCGCCCGGCATCCCCGGCCCGATCTGCTGATTTCGGATGTCGTCATGCCGATGATGGACGGCCCCACCATGGTCCGCCACGCCCGCGCGCAATATCCCGATCTGCCGATCCTGTTCATGTCGGGCTATGCCGAGGAGCAGCTGCGCAAGTCGATCGACCTCGACAATGTCGCCTTCATCGCCAAACCATTCTCGGTCCAGCAGTTGGCAGAGGCCGCGCGGGATGTGCTGGCGGCGAAATGATGCTTGGCCTTGGCACCGATCTGGGCTCTAAGCGCTCGACATGACCGCAAAATCCATTCTCATTGTCGAAGACGAACCGCTGATTGCGATGATGCTGGAGGATTTCCTGGAGATTCTCGGCGACGAGACCGTCGGCCCGGTCGATAGTTGCGCCGAAGGCCTTGCGGCGGTCGCTGCCGGTGGGGTCGATGCAGCGATCCTCGACGTCAATCTGCGTGGTGGCGAGAAGAGCTGGGCGATTGCCGATGCGTTGGCGGCGGCGGGCATCCCCTTCATCTTCGCCAGCGGCGGCAGCGGCGACGCGATCGACGAACGCTTTCGCGACCGCCCGGTGCTGCCCAAGCCCTTCACAATGGATGGCGTTGAAAAGGCGCTTGCCGGGCTGTTTTAGCCGCGCGGTTCCACGCAGGCGAAACCGGCACCGTTCCTCTGCGAAAGCAGGGGGTCAGGGCCGCAAAGGGCTGCGCTTGCGGCCCGGGGTGTCCGCGCTTGCGGGAGAACGACCCGGCCAAAGGGAAAACAGTCTGGCCGCGCGGGTCTGATCGTCAGGCGGTGCGTTCCGGCACGGCGGCGGCGTCTTCCGCCAGCGTCGTCTGCGGGGCGACGGCTTCCCAGGGAAAGACGAACCAGTCCTTGGTCACGGCACGGTCGATCACACGCGCGCGATAATCGACCTGTTGTGACGATCGACTATTGTCCATCAGCGTGGCGAAGCGGATCGATCCTTCGACCGCGCCATGCGCTGCCAAAATACCGCGCAGGCGGCCGATCGTGCCGCCGGTATCGTTGATATCGTCCACGAACAGCAACCGGTCGCCACCCCGCGTCCGCGCCGCCAATTTGGCGAGCGCGGCGCCGGCAAATTCTTCGACCTGGCTCGAATAATCGACCGACAGCATCGGCAGGCCGCTCGCATGGCTCAGGAACACCGCCGGTACGAGCCCGCCACGCCCGATCCCGATCAGATAGCTCGGAGTCCAGTCGCCGGCGCTGATCTGTTCGGCGAGCGAGCCCACGGCTGCCACAAAATCATCCTGCGGGATGGGGGTGAAGATTGGCATCAATTGGCCTCCACAAAGGCATCGACCCGCGCGACATACGCGGCAATAGCCGCATCGGGCAGGAATGACCCCAAAAAGCTGTTGCGCGCCAGCGTTGCTATATCGGCCTTGTCCAGCCCGCGCCCAGCCGCCGCTGCGCGGTAATTGTCAGCGACATAACCGCCGAAATAAGCCGGATCGTC
>JBBQHG010000302.1:0-2012 GCA_038323755.1 Sphingomonadales bacterium | reverse complement strand
ATACCCGCGCGATGCTGGCCGGTGGCGCGCGCGTGATCGCATTCGACCGCGACCCCGATGCGATTGCGGGCGGGGCGGCGCTGGTCGCGCAATCGGATGGCGCGCTGACGCTGGTGCACGCGGTGTTCTCCGCCATCGAAGCCGAGCTCGAGCAGCGCGATGCGGTGCCGGTCGACGGGGTTGTGATGGATATCGGTGTGTCATCGATGCAGCTCGACCAGCCGGGGCGGGGCTTCTCGTTCCAGTCTGAGGGGCCGCTCGACATGCGGATGAGCCAGTCCGGCACCAGTGCCGCCGAGTTTTTGAACGCGGCCGAAGAAGAAGAGATTGCCGACGTGCTGCATCTCTATGGTGAGGAACCGCGCGCCCGCCGCGTTGCTCGCGCGATCGTCGCTGCCCGCCCGCTCGCGACGACGACCGACCTGGCCAATGTGGTGCGCCGCGCGCTTGGCTACCGGCCGCATGACAAGAAGGACCCGTCGACCCGCACCTTCCAGGCGATCCGCATCCACCTCAACCGCGAACTGGGCGAACTGGCCGACGGGCTGGCAGCAGCGGAGCGTGTGCTGAAGCCCGGCGGGCGGCTGGCGGTGGTGACCTTCCACAGCCTTGAGGACCGGCTGGTGAAGCGTTTCTTTCGTGAGCGCAGCGGCGCAATGCCCGGCGGATCGCGGCACCTGCCGCAGGTCGCCGCCAAGGCAGCGCCAAGCTTTGAGACCGTCGGCCGCGCGGTGCGCGCCGGCGACGCGGAAATTGCCCGCAACCCCCGGGCACGATCGGCAACTTTGCGTGTGGCGCAGCGAACGGCAGCGGCGCCATGGCCAGTAGGAGAGACAGTATGACCGCGGCGTACAGGATGAGAGGGCTTGGCTGGTTTCTGAGCGTGGTGATCGTCACGCTTGGCTTCTATCTCGTCTCGCTGCAGGTCGCCGCCGAGCGCAAGAAGGTGGCGGACATGGACCGCAAGATCCTGTTCGCGCAGCGCGACATCCGCGCGCTTGAAACCGAATTCGATACCCGCGCCAACCTCGCCCAGCTCGAGCGCTGGAACGGCGATGTGTTTGCGCTGACGGCGCCGTCGTCGGACCAGTTCATCGCCGATGAGGCAACGCTTGCATCGATCGACCTGAACGCGCCGACGGCGACGGGCATGCAGACCCGCGCCGCCAATTATATCGTGCCATCGGCCCCGCGGGCGATGCAGGAAATCGCACCAGCGCCCGAGCCGTCTGCGCCGCCGCCCGTCGCTGCGCCGACGCCGCCACCGGGGCGGACAATGCTTGCCAGCGTAGCCGCCGTGCAGCCGCACCTGGGAAGCCAGCGGAATCAGACGATTGCGATGCTTGACCGCAAGCTGCTGAGCGATTCGACGATCGGCGACCTGATGAGCAGTGCCCGCGCCGAAGCGGTCGGCCACCGGTGAGCACGCTGATCGCCCGACCCGCGCCGCAGCGACGGCTCACCGGCCAGCGCCATGCGATGGCGACGATTGCACCGGTGCGGCTGATGATGCTGATGTTGCTGATCGCAGCCGGTGTGCTGCTGATCATTTCGCGGCTGGCGTTTCTGGCGATCTTTTCGGAGCCTGCAACGACCCGCGACGGTGCGGCGGCGCTGGTGCCGCTGCGGGGCGATCTGGTTGATCGCAACGGCGCGCCACTTGCGCGCACGATCGATGCCTGGTCGATCGGCATCCACCCCAACCGGCTGGTCAACGACCCCGAAGACCTGGCGCCCAAGCTCGCCGCGCTGATGCCCGAGCATGATGCCGGCTGGTATCTGGCCCGGCTGCGATCAGGCGCGACCTTCTTTTATCTGCAGCGCCGGGCGATGCCCGAACTGGTCAAGGCAGTAAATGCGCTGGGCGAGCCTGCGGTCGATTTCGCGCGCGAGCCCGAGCGGCTCTATCCGCAATCGAGCATGGCAGCACACGCGATTGGCTTCATCAATTCGAACGGCGCAGGCGTGCGGGGCATGGAGCGGATGCTCGACGAGCGGCTGACCAACCCTGT
>JBBQHG010000301.1:0-2035 GCA_038323755.1 Sphingomonadales bacterium | reverse complement strand
TAACCGATGCGCCTACCCGCCCTGCTTGCCGTGATGCTGGTGCCACTCGCGGTGGGTGGCTGTACGGTCGGGACTGCGGCGGGCATCGTCGCCGCGCCCTTCAAGGTTGGCGCGCAGGTCGTCGATTGGACCACCACCAGTCGGGACGAGTCAGATCGCAATTATGGCCGCAAGGTGCGCAAGCAGCGAAAGGCCGAGCAGCGCGAATATCGCGGCCGCTGCCGCCGCGATCGCGCAGCTTGCGATAATTTCGCCGATTACCGGCCGCCCAACACCTGACGTAGCCCTTGAAGCCTCAGGGCTTGGGTGCGTTATCGGTCCACACCGTCGTCGGCATCATCCCGTCGCCCAGCCCGATAATCAGCCGCGCGCCGCGATCAAAGGTGATGTAGCTCCACAGCCACTGCGTGCCCACCACCAGCCGACTGCGAAAATCGGTGAGGTAGAACAGATGCGCGGTTGACCAGACGAACCAGGCGGGAAACCCGCTCATCTTCGTGCGCCCGAAATCGGCGACCGCGCGCTTGCGACCGATCGTCGCCAGATTGCCGTAATTCTTGTACTTGAACCTGCCCGGCGGCTTGCGGCGCCTGACGGTCGCGGCGATGATCTTTGCGACATGCTGGCCCTGCTGCTTGGCAGCCGGCGCGACGCCGGGCACCGGGCGGCCATTATCCCCTTCCACTGACGATGTATCGCCGATGACGAAGATGTCGGGATGCCCCGGCACGCTCATATTGGGCTTCACGATCACGCGCCCGGCCCGGTCCGCTTCCACGCCGAGCCACATGGCGGCGGGAGATGCCTTCACGCCCGCGGCCCAGATGATGACGGCAGCACTCAGCGTCTCATCATTCACGGTGATCGAATCGGCGGTGATGTCGGTCACGCGCCCGCCCAGCCGCACTTCAACGCCCAGATGCTCAAGCGACGCCTTGGCCTTTGCCGCCAGATCCTCCGGAAAGGCGGCCAGCAAGCGGTTGCCCGCCTCGACCAGCATCACTTGAATGCAGGTGGGGGACAGATGCCGGAAATCGAGATCGGCGGCATGCCGCGTCAGCTCGGCGATCGCGCCTGCCATCTCCACGCCCGTCGGCCCGCCGCCGATGACGATGAAGGTCAGATGCTGGCTGCGCGTCGCGGGGTTTTCCTGCCGGTCGGTCTCGGCGCGCTCCATCGCGACCAGGATCTTGGACCGGACGCGGATGGCATCGTCGATAGTCTTGATGCCGGGCGCATTCTCGGCCCAGTCCTCGCGCGCGAAATAGCTGTGTCGCGCGCCGGTGGCGATCACCAGCGCGTCATATGGCATCGCCACCCCGCTTTCGAGCCGCACCTGATGCGCATCGGTGTCGACTGCGACCACGCTGTCGAGCAGCACCCGCGTATTGCGATAGCGGCGCACAACGGCGCGGATGGGGGCGGCGATATCAGCAGGGGACAGCGCGGCCGTCGCGACCTGATAAAGCAGCGGCTGGAACAGGTGGTGGTTCTGCCGATCGATCAGCGTGACATTCGCCTTGGCGCGGCGCAGTCCGTGCGCAGCGGCGAGGCCACCAAAGCCCGCACCGATGATGACGATTTCGGGCCTGCGCGGTGCTTTTTTGTCCATGATCACGCTTTACCGCAGTCGCGTGCGTTTGTTGGTGGATTCAGGTGCCGGATTCGGCCTGAATCGGCGCATTGGCCAAGATATCGGCGACTGCCAGCAGCACCTCGGGGCGCAATTGTACGCCGACATGGCTGCTGCGAATCTCGATGTCGCGCGCCAGCGGTTGCTCGGGTGCCCGGCACGCCAGCCCGTTGACCAGCCCATCGCTGCGGCTCCAGATCGCGGTCGATCGCATCGGCGGTGGTGCAGCGCAGGCAGCGCCCCATGCCCGCACCCGCTCGCTGTCGACCCGGTCACCGCTCAGCAATTCGAACGCGCGCCACACATTGGTGTCGCGCGGGCTACCGGCAAAGGGCGAGCTGATTGTGATCACTTCGCGCACCAGATCGGGCCGGCGATTGGCCGCGAAACGCGCCATCATCC
>JBBQHG010000300.1:0-2079 GCA_038323755.1 Sphingomonadales bacterium | reverse complement strand
GCGGTGTTGACGACCGCACCCACCCCGGTCGTGACGCCGCAGCCGACATAGCAGGCGCTGTTGAACGGCGCGTCCTCGCGGATTTTGGCGACCGCGATTTCAGGCAAGACGGTGAAGTTCGAAAAGGTGGAGCAGCCCATATAATGAAAGATCGGCTGCCCCTTGTAGCTGAAGCGCGTCGTGCCGTCGGGCATCAGCCCCTTGCCCTGTGTCGCGCGGATTGCGGTGCAGAGATTGGTCTTGCCGCTGAGGCATGACTTACACTGGCGGCATTCAGGCGTGTAGAGCGGGATGACGTGATCGCCTGGCTTGACCGAGGTGACGCCCGTGCCGACCTCACGCACGATGCCCGCGCCCTCATGGCCCAGCACGCTGGGGAACAGGCCCTCGCTATCGAACCCGTCGAGCGTGTAGGCATCGGTGTGGCAGATGCCCGTTGCCATGATCTCGACCAGCACTTCGCCCGCCTTGGGGCCTTCCAGATCGAGCTCGACGATCTCGAGTGGTTGCTTGGCTTCAAAGGCAACGGCGGCACGTGTTTTCATTTATCGTTTCCTTTACACCGAGAACAAGGTCTCGTGCAAGACATCGTTGGATAATTCGCGTTGTTTTATAAAGAGTTAGTTCATTTTTCGGCGTCAATTGCCCCCGGCGAGCAATGCCGCACGATCGCTGCGCAAGTCGCGACCGTCCCGACCGGTTGGTTCCGGACCGGTGCCGAGGCCCTGCCAGAGCGCGGTATTGAAGGCGCCGGTATCGAGCCGGTCTTCTGCCGAGAAATCCTGACCGCGCATCGCCGCTGCCCAATAAGCCGGGCTGCGTGGTGACCGGCTGGCGGCGGCGGCTGGCGCGACGAAGCGGTCTGCCGGAATGGGCAATTGAGTGGTGCGCAACACATCTGCCGCGCTTGCCCGGTAGCCCCAGCTGCGTTGGCGCAGATCGAACACGTCTGCCATCGGGGCTGCCATCGCATCATTCAGCCCCAGCGGCTTCAGGCCGAGCACGGCTTCTATCGTCCGCAGCATGCTGACGGTGGTGTAACGGGTGGAAACCAGCGCCTGCTGGCGCACATAGGGGCCAACGACAAAGGCAATGCTGCGGCGGGCATCGACGTGATCGGTGCCGTTCTGCGCGTCATCCTCGATGATGAAGATCAGCGTCGAATCCTTGAACCGGCTCTGGGCGATGCGCTCGACGACGTGGCCGATCGCATAATCATTGTCGGCCATCTGGGTCTCGACGGTGTTCACGCCATCGACCGCCTTTTCAAAGCTGCCGAAATGATCGTGTGACAAGCGCAGCAGGGTGAGCGCCGGCATCGCGTTGGCCGCTTCCTGCTGGGCGAATTCGCGCTGCCATTCCAGCACCCGCCAATAATCCGGCAGGCGCTGATCAAAGCCGCGGAAATAGGGATCGCTGCGATTGGCGAGCGAGGGGTCGGCAGGGGTATAGATCGGGTGCTTTTCGCTGGCGGGATCGCGGATGAGCGGCACATCGCCGGGTGCGTTGACTTCATACACCGAGGCATCGGCGAACCCGTAATTGCGCACGCTGAGCCCGGCACGCAGGGCGGCGTTCCAAAGAAAGCCCCGGCCGGTATCAGCATCGTCATCGCCATCGGGGGCGGTGAGGAGCGCAGGGCCGGGCAGCAAATCGTCATCGTCGGGGATGGCTGGATTGGCCTTGCGGCGATCAGCCATGGAAAGCCCGGTCGCGATATTGCGATCGAGCTGTTCGGCTTCATAGGCAAGGCCGCGCCGCGCATAATTTACCGGTGCCGTTTTTTCGAGCAGATCGGGCACACGTGCCGCGGTCGTCCAGGTCCAGCCAGTGCTCGATTGCTCGCCGCTGTCGTAAAAATTGTCGAGCGTCACAAACTGCCGCGCCAGGGCATGATGATTGGGCGACAGCGATTGCCCAAGAATCGCCAGATGCGGATCGCCATTGCCGACCGGGAGATCACCCAGCACCTGATCATAGGTGCGGTTCTCTTTGACGATGAAGACAACATGTTTGATGCGGGCGCGGATGGCCGCCATCGTCGCGGTCGCGGCGGCCCGTGCCCTGGCGTCACCCAGG
>JBBQHG010000299.1:0-2101 GCA_038323755.1 Sphingomonadales bacterium | reverse complement strand
GATCGCCTTGGCGGCGGTCGCGTCGTTCAGCGCATCGATGCCGTAGATCTCGATGCTACCGGCATCGGGCTGGGTCAGTCCCGTTACCATTCTGAGTGTCGTCGTCTTGCCGGCGCCGTTTGGGCCGAGCAGCGCATAGAGCTGGCCGGCGGGCACATCGAGATCGAGCCCGGTGATCACCGGCTTGTCAAAGGCCTTGGCCAGGCCGCGGATGCGCAGGGCTGGCACAGAGGGCGAGGGCGCAGGGGGATCTGGCACAGGAGGGGCTGGCACAGGAAGGGCGGGCGCCGATGGGTCTGGGGCAGTCATGGCCCAAACCTAGCCGCTCCCCTTGCCCGGTCCAGCCCCAAAGCGAGAAATCGAAGAGCCAATTACGGGTTCCTTCGTCGGCGCGCATCCGGTAACAGCACGATATGGCCGAGCAAGACCCCGACCAGTCCGCCCCAGATCATCCGGTCCAGGGCCGCTTTGTGGGGCGCGAGCATCGCTTGCCGGTGCGTGTCTATTTTGAGGACACTGATTTGTCTGGCGTCGTCTACCACGCCAATTATCTTCGCTGGATGGAGCGGGGTCGATCCGACATGTTGCGGCTTGCAGGGATCGACCAGCGCGCGGCGCATGAAGCGGGCGAGGGGGCTTATGCGGTCAGCGAGCTGGCGATTCGCTATAAGGCGCCGGCAAAGCTGGATGACGCGCTGGTGGTGGCAAGCAGATTGAGCGCGATTCGGCCCGCTTCGTGCCGCATTCATCAACGAGTCATACGAGACGGGTTGATACTGGCCGAGGCAGAGGTGACGGCAGTATTCGTCACGCCTGCCGGCAGAGCGCGGCGACAACCGGCGGCCTGGGTGGCCGCGTTTGAACAATTGGTCTGGCAGGGGGTTTGAGAGCCTGATGAATTTTGTGCTGAATACCGATCCGTCGACCCTGTCGCCCGTCGCCCTGTTTCTGCAGGCCGATATCGTCGTGAAAATCGTGATGGTCGGGCTGCTTCTCGCCAGCGTGTGGACCTGGGGCGTGATTATCGCGCTCGCCATCAAGGTGGGCAGCGCGCGCAAACGCGGCGAGCGCTTCGAGCGCGATTTCTGGAACGCCTCCGATATCGATGCCTTTCACCGCAGCGAGGGCGATAGCGACCTGCCGGTGGCCAAGGTATTTGGCGCCGGCGTTGCCGAATGGCGGCGATCGACCGCTGGCACGACGATCGACAAGGAAGGCACGCGCGAGCGGTTGGGCACGGCGATGGGATCGGCCGTTGCCGCTGAAATCGACAAGCTGGCCGATCGGCTCAACATCCTGGCCACCGTCGGCTCGGTCGCGCCGTTTGTCGGGCTGTTCGGCACGGTTTGGGGGATCATGCGCAGTTTTAGCGGCATCGCGCAGGCGCAAAGCACCTCGCTTGCGGTGGTGGCGCCGGGGATTGCCGAGGCGCTGTTTGCGACCGCGATTGGCCTGTTCGCCGCCATTCCGGCGGTGATCGGTTACAACCGCTACAGCCATGCCATCAACCGCATCGAAGCACGGCTCCACCGCTTTGCCGATGGCTTCCACGCCACGCTCAGCCGGCAGCTCGAAGGGCCGATCGGCAAGGCGAAGCCCTGATGGCGGCCAATTTGCCCTCGCGCCGCTCGCGCGGCCGCCGCGCGCCGATGGCCGAGATCAACGTCACGCCGATGGTCGACGTGATGCTGGTGCTGCTCATCATCTTCATGGTTACAGCACCGCTGCTGACGGCGGGCGTGCCCGTCAACCTGCCAGATAGCCGCGCCAAGCCGCTCGACCAGGACCAGAAGCCGGTGCAGATCGCGCTCGACGAACAGGGCCGCTTGTTCGTCGGCGATGACGAGGTGAGCGAGACGATATTGCCCGATGTGCTCGGCCAGATCGCTGCCAAGGCGCCCGAGGGCAAGCCGCCCGAAGTGTATCTCCGCGCCGATCGCAGCCTTGAATATGGCCGGGTGATGAAGGTGATGGGCGAGCTGAACCGCGCCGGTCTGAACCGCGTTGCGCTGGTATCGGTGGGCAAGGACAAGCCCTGATGGTGCGCGTCCCCCAGCCTGTCGCCGGGTAGCGCCGTTATGGACCGTTCCGATGCCACCGG
>JBBQHG010000298.1:0-2122 GCA_038323755.1 Sphingomonadales bacterium | reverse complement strand
CGAATGGACACGCTTCGCGGGTTCGACGACGACCGCACCGAGCATGACAGCCACGAGCAAGACGATCTGGCCGTGGACGATAATGCGCGCTTCGACATTGGATCGGACGAGCGACGCATGCATGTGCGCGCCTATAATCATTGGGTGTCGTTGCTGAGGAACCGGGCTTTCCCGGCGATCGAGGACCTTGATCCTGAGAATATTGCCGATTTCGGCCCGCACAGCGTGCTGCTTGATTTTACCGGAGGGCTCGACGATCCCGCGATTCCTTTCCTTGGCCAGGCACTGCGCGTCGAATGCGACCTGGGCGCCGATACCGCGCGGATCAGCCAGGTTCCGGGCCGATCGCTGCTCTCCCGCCTGACCGACCATTATCTGCAGATCATCGCCAACCGTGCCCCGATTGGCTTTGAAGCCGAATTCGTCAACGAGCGCGGTTTCAACACGATGTACCGCGGCATCCTGATGCCTTTTTCGTCCGACGATGTGACGATCGATTTCATCTACGGCGTGATCAACTGGAAGGAACTGGTCGACGCCGAGCTGCAGGCACAACTCGATGCAGAGGTCGCAATGGCCGTGCGCCAGGCACCACGCGCCGCCGTCACCGCCCCCGCCTGGGCGAGCGGCCCGAGCAGCGAGCTGGAAGAGTCCCCGGCGGTCGATCTCGAAGGCGAAGCACTTCTGCCACCAGCGCAGCACGACGATGTCGCCCCGGCCCTTGCCGACCAGCTGATGCTGGCGCAGCAGACCGCGGCGGCAGTGCGCGCGGCCGACACGCGGAGCCGCGCCTCGCTTTACCGTGCGCTTGGCAGGGCGTTCGATTTCGCCAACGCGGCGCAGGCCGACCCAGCAGGCTATGCCGCGTTGCTTGAAAAGGCCCATATCGCAGAGCAATTGCGCGCGCCGATGACGCCGGTGGTCAAGCTCGTCTTTGGTGCTGATTACGACAAGACCCGGCTTACCGAATTTGCCGCCGTGCTAAGCCACGCGCGGCGTTGCAATGTGCCCAATGGGGCGCTCGCGGATTTCCTCGACATGGCCGAGGGTGGGATCAAGGGGATTGTCGCGGCCGAGCGCGCTCTACGCCGTCCCCCAGCCAACCCGGATCCAGCAGCCAAAGCGCGCCTTGCGCTCGGCGCACGCGCGCCAATCGCAACGGTTGCAATCGAGAACAGCCTTTCAAGCGGCGAGTTTGTCATCCTCGTCGCGCGGGCAGGTGAAACTGGCATGCTCGATATCGTCGGGCAGGTTGCCTGCGACACGCCAAGTGCTACACGGGTCTTGGCGATCGCGGCGCGTTGATGCTGCCGCAGTCGCGCAGGTATCGCAAATGATGCGCGGGCTTCCCACAGACTCTTGAGATAGGCTGCGGCTCGGCGCATAGCGTGCGCATGGTCAAAGCTACGCTGAAATCACTGTCCGATGCACTTGCAGCCGGGCTGGTCGAGGGGGCCCTGCCGGGCGAGTTGGAGGGGTTCGGCAAGGCCGAGCGGGCAGAAGCCGCGCGGTTCGTGGCTGCAACCGCGAGCCAGCGCCCGCCGGGTACGCCGCAACTGATGCTCGAGACCGTCTCGGGCGATCCTACGCGCCGCCAGATGCGGCTTGCGATCGTCAATGACGACATGCCCTTTCTGGTGGATTCGATTGCCGCCACCATCGGCGCGCACAACATCATCGTTCACCGCATCATCCACCCCGTGCTGCCCGTGGAGCGTGATGCCGATGGCAAGCTGACCGGCGTTGGCAGCGGCCGCCCGGAATCCATGATCTATATCGAAATGGAGCGCGCCGATGCCCGCACCAGACGCGCGCTGGAAGCTGACCTAATCCGAAATCTCGCCAATGTGCGCGCCGCCGTCACCGACTGGGAGACGATGCAGGTCCGCATGGCCGAAGACGCCAAGCTGCTGGGCCGATCGACCGACGCGGAGGCGCTGGAGGGAGCGGCACTGCTCGACTGGTTCGTGGACCGCAAGCTCACATTGCTTGGTTATGAACGATGGCTGCGAAACGGGACCGTGACCGAACAACTGGGCATTGCGCGTATTGATCAGCCTGTGCCGCTGCTGGCGGATGCGTCGCGCGTGCTCGCACTATCTTGGTTTGCCGAGGGCAACCA
>JBBQHG010000297.1:0-2175 GCA_038323755.1 Sphingomonadales bacterium | reverse complement strand
AAACCTATCTCATCACGGGCGCGAGCGAAGGCATCGGCCTTGAAGTCGCCCGCCTTGCCACCGCTTCGGGTGCGGCCGTCCTGATGGTCGCGCGCGACGCTGCCAAGCTGGAAGCCGCCGCCAGCAGCCTGCCAGGGGCGATCCGCCCGCAGACTGCCGTCGTTGACCTTGCCGATACCCAGGCGCTCGAAGCCTTCATCGCCGATCTGGACCTCCATGGTTATGTCCCTGATGTCCTCGTCAACAATGCCGGGCATGGTGCATCGGGCGCGTTTGTCGATGCCGACTGGGCCAAGATCGACGCGATGCTGCGGCTCAACATGAATGCGCTTGCCCGGCTCAGCCATTGGGCGGCACGCGGCATGAAGGCGCGCCAGAGCGGGTCGATCGTCAACCTGTCCGCCGCCGTCGCCACCCGGCCGACGCCCTATTTCGCCGCTTATGCTGCGTCGAAGGCGTTCGTCACCAACCTGAGTATCGCCATGAACAGCGAGCTCCGCGCCCACGGGGTGTCGGTCTCGGCGATCCATCCGCCCGCCGTCCGCACCAGCTTTGGCACCGCCGGCAAGGCCGATCTGAAGACGACGCTCGTCCACAAGCTGTTCCCCACGGTCGGCCCGCTCACTGTGGCACGCGCCGTGATGAGCGCAGTCCGTCGTCGCCGCCGCTCGGTCATCATCGGGCCCGTTGCCGCGATCGTGATGGGCACCGCCCCCATTCTTCCGCGGGGGTTCGACCTCGCCTTCATGACCCTGCTCTTCAAGGGCAAACGCGCGCCCGCCTGAGCGTGTGCCGGAAAGGAAATCGATATGACCAACGCAACTGACCTCATCCGCACTTTCTATGCCGCGCTGTCGATCGGCGATGCCCCCACCGCGCTAGGCCTGATGGCAGATGATATCGAATGGACCACGATGTGGCATTACAAGGTGGATGGCCGGGGTCCGCACAAGGTTGCAGAAGGGCTGCTGATGCCGTTGATGGCTGAATGGTCGTCCTTCGCGCTGACGCCGACCGAGTATTTGGCAGATGGCGATACGGTCGTCTCGCTCGGGCGGTTCACTGGCGTCCATGGCATTTCGGGCAAGTCGGTCGACGCGGGCTATGCCCATGTCTGGACGGTGCGCGAGGGCAAGATCGCACGATTCCGCCAATATATCGACACGCTGGCGGTCGCCCAGGCGCGGCGGTAATCCGGCGGCCCGCGATCGGCGGCGCGCGCGACATCGCCGCGCCATCCTTCACGGCTTGCTTACCATTGCCGGGCTAGGACTGCCGCAAGATGTTGCATGATCCTGCCCTTGCGCGTGCCGCCCAGGCCGATCCGCGGCCCGCCTCTGCCGTCAGCACGGGCGTGGGGCTGGTCGGGCTGGTCGGCCTTGTCCTTTGGGTGGCCATCTCGCGCTGGTTTGGTCTCGACGGCCCCTATTCGGCGATGGTCAACGTCGCTGCCTGCGGCGTGCCGATGGTGATCTGGTCGCTCGCCGTCGACAAGGTCCACCGCAACCCGAGCACCGGCATAGACTGGTCGCGCAAGGCGCCGTGGCGCGACACGCTCGACACCAGCCTCACCAAGCTCGCCGGGTTATGGGCGACCTGGGCGGGTATTGCGCTCATTTATGGCACAGCGCGCTTCTATTGGAACAACCAATGGGCCGATTATCCCTTCGCGATGAAGGCGCTGGGCGTCGCCTCGCCCTTCCTGTTCATTGGCTCGATTCCCTATATGCTCTGGATCGACCGCAAGCTCACCGATCCGCGTGACGGCGCCTATGCCTTTGGCGCCTGGCTGATGGGCACGGGCGATGCCGACAAGCAGGCGATCTACGCGCACCTGCGCAGCTGGGGGGTGAAGGCATTCTTCCTGCCCTTCATGCTCGCGATCGTGCCGCCGGGCTTCGGCAATTTCATCCGTGCGGATTGGAACGCGGTGCTGCATGATCCGGTGGTGCTCGCCAATTGGCTGATCACCTTCATGTTCGTGGTCGATGTCACCTTTGCCACCGTCGGCTATGTCCTGACGATGCGCCCGCTTGACGCGCATATCCGCACCGCTAACCCTTACGCCCAGGCCTGGATGGCGGCGCTGATCTGCTATCCGCCCTTCTCGTTGATGGCCAATGGCGGCGTGCTTGATTATCATCCTGGCACGGCTGACTGGACGCATTGGTTCCA
>JBBQHG010000296.1:0-2186 GCA_038323755.1 Sphingomonadales bacterium | reverse complement strand
GCTTGATGAGGCCGATCAGATGCTTGATCTGGGCTTCATCCATGCCCTGAAGCGTATCGTGCAATTGCTGCCCAAGACGCGGCAGAGCCTGTTTTTCTCAGCCACGATGCCCAAGGCGATCCGCGATCTGGCCGACAAGTTCCTCGACGATCCGGTCACGGTGTCAGTGACACCCGTCGCCAGCACCGCCGAGCGCGTCGAACAGTTCGTCACCTTCGTCCAGCAGGCCGAAAAGCAGGCGTTGCTGACGATTATCCTCAAGACGACCGAGGTCGAGCGCGCGCTCGTCTTTACCCGGACCAAGCACGGCGCCGACCGCGTCGTGAAGCTACTGGGCGCGAACGGCATCGCCGCCAACGCAATCCACGGCAACAAGAGCCAGCCGCAGCGCGAACGTGCGCTCGCCGAGTTCAAATCCGGCCGGGTCAAGATCATGGTCGCGACCGACATTGCCGCGCGCGGCATCGATGTGTCGGGCGTCAGCCACGTCATCAATTTCGAGCTGCCCAATGTCGCCGAGCAATATGTCCACCGCATCGGCCGCACCGCGCGCGCCGGCGCATCGGGCATCGCGATCGCGTTCTGCGCCGATGACGAGAAGAGCTATTTGCGCGATATCGAGAAGCTGACCAAGCAGAAGATCGAGCAGAAGCAGCTCCCCGAAGGCTTTGTGGCGGAAGCTGCTCGCCTCAAGGCAGCGCGCGCCGCAACCGGCGTGTCCGACACGCCCGAGCGGGTGCGCCGCGACATCGGTAACAACCGCCAGCCAGCCCATCCGCGCGCGACGCATCGGGCGCGGCCTGCGGGTGCTGCGCCTGCAGGCGGTGCACCGCGCACTGTTGCCAATCCTGTTGCAGCTGGCGGTCGTCCGGCCGGCAATGGGCAGGGTCAGGGCCGCCCCGGCGGTAATGGCCCGGGCCAAGCCCAGGGTCGGCCAGCCGGGAACGGCGCAGGTCGCCCTGGTGGCGGGCGTGGTCGCGGTGGACGCGGCCGTGGCGGTGGCGGCGGTGGTGCGCGCGCTTCGGCATAAGCGCCCGCTTATCTTCTGACGCTCAACCACTCCCCAACCGGTGCGCGCTCGGCGCGCAACCGGTTGGCAGGGGTGGCTTCATCCTCATATCCGATTGCCATCCCGCAAAACACCATCCGCTCGGGTGGCGTTTGCAGAAACGCACCGACTGTTTCGGGATACATCGCCCAGCATTCCTGCGCGCAGGTGGCGAGCCCGGCCTCGACCGCGAGCAGCATGAAGCTTTGCAGATACATGCCAAGGTCCGACCATTGCGGCGGCCCCATTCGCCGATCGACCGTGCAGAACAACGCCGCTGGCGCACCGAAAAACTGGAAGTTGCGGCGGAACTCCCGCCCCCGCGCCTCGCTGTCGCTACGCTCAATCCCAATGGCTGCGTAAAGCGCCATGCCGACCTGAAAGCGCCGATCCTTGTAGGGCGAAGCCAATTCTCGCGGATAAATATCATAGGCCGCCGCCTCCATCATCCCCGCCGCCTGCTTCTCGGCGATGATCGCCTTCAGCGCTGCAAGCGACTCACCGGTCACAATGTCGATGTGCCAGGGCTGTAGATTGCCCCCCGATGGCGCGCCTGCAGCCTTTGTTGCGAGTCGCTCGATGATCGCCGGATCGACTGGCTTGTCGAGATATCCGCGAACCGATCGACGTGCCGTTACGGCATCCGTCACATTCATGGTGAGGCCCCTATTACTGACATTGACGGTGCCAACTACCCTTGCCGCTCCGCCCGGTTTGCGCAACAACGCGCACCAAATCGCATAGATGATGGAGAGAATGGCATGCCTGACGCCTATATCGTGGACGCTGTCCGCACTGCCGGAGGCCGCCGCGGCGGCAAACTCGCCGGCACCCACCCGGTCGACATGGCTGCCGCCGTGCTGGACGCCATCATCGAGCGCACCGGCATCGATGGCGCTGCGGTTGATGATGTCATCATGGGCTGCGTCATGCAGGGCGGGCAACAGGCCGGGCAGATCGGTCGCAACGCCGTGCTCGCCGCCAAGAACCTGCCCGACAGCGTCCCCGCTGTCTCGATCGATCGCCAATGCGGCTCGTCGCAGCAGTCGATGCAGTTCGCCGCACAAGCCGTGATGTCGGGCACGCAAGACATCGTGATTGCGGCAGGCGTCGAAAGCATGACGCGCGTGCCAATGGG
>JBBQHG010000295.1:0-2189 GCA_038323755.1 Sphingomonadales bacterium | reverse complement strand
AAAGCGCCAGCGCCGCCAGCATCAGCTGCAGCCCAAGCACCCCGGCCAGGGGCGAGCGGCGGATCGGTGGTGTCATCACATCATTGCCGTACCGCAACAGCCCTTGCGAGGGGTTAACGCCGCCTGCACCAGCACGCCCACCGCGGCCGGCCCCATTCTCTTTTCCCACAGACCCGCTCTCCCGCGCACGCGGGAGCCCGGAGCCACAGGCGCTGTCCCCACCAACCCGCGCCCCGCGCTTGCGCAGGGGCACAGCGTTGGTCCAATCTGGCTGCAGCCGACATTCGTCGCCCCCAAGCCCCGCCCAAGGAACCCCAATGCGCGATCTGTGCCCCAGCCTTGAACTCAAGATCCTCGATCCGCGCCTGAACGATTGGGGCCTGCCGCGCTATCAGACCGCGATGTCGGCGGGCATTGATCTCCACGCCTGTATCGATGCGCCGCTCACGCTTCAGCCCCAGGCGCCCGCCATCCTCATTCCATCGGGCATCGCGGTGCTGATGAACGATCCGCACCTCGTCGCCTTCCTCCTCGCCCGCTCGGGGCTCGGGCACAAGAAAGGGCTTGTGCTCGGCCAGGCAGTCGGCACGATCGATGCCGATTACGCCAACCAGATCTTCATCAGCGCCTGGCTGCGCACCCCGCCCGGCAGCGAGCCGCTCACGATCAACCCCGGCGACCGCATCGCCCAACTCGTCTTCCTGCCCATCGTCCGCCCCAGCTTCACCATCGTCGATGATTTCTCGGCGCAGACCGATCGCGGCCTGGGCGGCTTCGGCTCGACAGGGGTCTAGCGCGCGGGCGGCCCTCCTTCACCGTCACCAGCCCCGTCACCCTCACTATGGTAACACCAGATCATGATTGCGCGGTTCCGGCAGCCCGCCTCGCCTCATGCTGTTATAATTTCCAGTGCAGCGACGCCGTTACTGATCGCTGCGGAAAGGGGTGAAACAGGAAATAGCGATCATTGTTGACGTTATCGATCCCGACAGCGGCATCGAGCTGGCGACTGATCCTCACGGTGCCGCGCAGATCTATGACGAAATATTTGTCAAAGCCCTGATAGGTGTCGCCAAAAATGTCAGCATTGTTGAGGGTCGCGAAATTACGGCTCGAATAGCGCGCCGCAGCGGTCAACGAGACGCGTTCGACCGGGCGCCAGGTGACCACCGCATTGGCCTTCCAGCGCGGCACGCTCGGGAGCAACTTGCCGACGGATGATGGAAAGACCGGGTTCCGCGACGTGATCGCATCGGCATACGTAAAGCTGCCGGAGAGATCGACACCCCGGATCACATCGCGTCGGTCCGCCGCAAATTCCACGCCCCGTGCCCGAGTTTGCTCGACATTTTGGACGAACGACGCCGTAGTCGTCAATGTTGTGCCATTGGGCTGGACAACGGCAAGCGGCCCGGTCTGCGAAATCAACGCACCGTCGACGACCTCATCGAACAACGACAGGCGGACCGACCCGTTTGCGTCATGATAGTCGGCCGCCAGTTCGCCCGATCGTGCGCGCTCCGGCCGCAGATTGGGGTTGGGATTGGCGAGCACCGTGCCGACCGTTGTTGCCTGGTACAATTCGCCCACGGTCGGGAAGCGCCATGCCTGCCCGAAGGATGCCTTGAGCGTCCAGTTAGCGGCTGGCTGCCATTGCAGCGTTGCCTTCGGCGAAAAGCCGTTCGCGGTGCGCACGGGCTGCGCGATGCCGGGGCTGGTCGCGCTGATCTGATTGAAGCCATCAGCCGCCCGCCACCATTCCTCCCGGGCGCCGATCGTCAGCGTCAGCCCGGGCGCGAACCGCCAGGCGTCTTGCGCCCAGATCGCGAGCATGCGGGTATTGCCGAGCGATGCAGCCGCGCGGCTGCCTGGAATACCACCGAGCCAATCTGCAGTCGCATAGGTCTGGGTTTTCAGCGTGTAGCGATCGGCATGCACGCCGATCGACAAGATATTGCCGTCGATCCCGTTGGCATCCCTGCTGCCAGAACGCAGCGCGCCCTTGGCATCGAGCGTCCACCAACCGGTGCCATCCTGCCGTTGCACCGTGCCAGCGCCACCACTGAAGGCGGCCGGCAGCGCCGCCGTCGGTGATGACTGCTCATCCTTGGCATAGTTGTACAGCGATCCGGCCACTTGCCAGTCAAGGCGGCTGGCATGGCCATCGACGGTCGCGCCATGGATGAAGT
>JBBQHG010000294.1:0-2218 GCA_038323755.1 Sphingomonadales bacterium | reverse complement strand
AGCATCAGATAGGCGAGCCGGGCATTGTCGGGCGTTGGCCGCAGCAACGTTTCGGCGGCGCGAGCCCCGCCGCTGAGCTGCGCCAGCGTTTGCTGGGCCCAACTGGAGGCGGTGCTGCGGCTCTCACCATTGCCGGGGATGATCTCCATATCGCTTGCCGAGGCAACTTGTTGCCCGAGTCCCTGCAGCGCCGAGGCAAGTCCGGTGGCACCGACCGAAGCAGCGCCGCGATCGAGCTTGGCAGAGAAGCGATCATAGATTTCGCTCAGCGTGCGCGGCTGGCCGCCATCGCCGTAGAAGATGTTGTGATTGGCCCGCGCGGCGGCGGGGAACAGCGCTGCACCGATCTTGGCCGGATTGGCATCAAGATTTTTGAGGAAATTCCGCGCGCCGCCCAGCCCGAGGAAATGGGCCATGTAGAGGTCTGTGCCAGTGGCGGGGCGGCCCAGGCTGTCCTCGATCGAGGCCTTGTTGTCGGCGGCATGCTCGGCGGCCATCAGCGAGGCAGTGGTAGGATCATTGCGGAGGGCGAGGATGGCGCTACGGGTGCCGGCGTCGCCAACAGTCAGGCGACCGTTCGCCCCTTCCGTGATGCTGTCTGCCGCCCAGCCCAGGCCATGTTCGGCACCGTGCTTCTTGACGACCGCCAGCCAGCTCTGATCGATGAACTGATACAGCCCCGAGGCGCTCGACGTGCCGGCCTTTGCATCGGCGCGCAGGCCGCTTTCAACCTGCGCCTGACCGAGCAGATAGTTGAAATCGATACCGGTCTTGGCCGATGCCAGCTTAATCGCTGACTGGATCGCCCCGGTACCCCTGTCGATTGGATTGACGCTCATCGACTTGTAACATCCCCTGTTGCAAGGGATTGTTCAGCAAGAGCCGTGCCAGTTTTGGTAGATAATTAGGCGAAATTGCCCGCGAGCACTGTGCCACCATATCCGGCGCCGCCATCACCCGTCAGCTGCTGCAGCCGTCGGCGAACATTGGCACTCATCAGGTTGACGTAGATGCGGCAAGTTTCGTTCAGGCGGTGCGCCTCTTCGGCGAGCGCCCGGATTTCAGGGGTCGGCGCGCCATCGCTCGACGCGGCGATAGCGTCGATACCGACCAGCTTTATACGCGTGGCCCGCTCCAGGCCGGCAACGTCATTGGCCTTGAGCGCCGCAATTTCTGCGTGCAGCGCATCGATCACGCGGACCAGTGCATCACGGCGGCTCATTCCGGCTTCCAGTTCAATTTGATCGCGATCAGGCGATCGGCGATCGTCTCGGCGACGATCGGATAGGTGTTATTTTCGATTGCATGGCGGATTTTCGCGACCCGTTCGAGATCAACCGGTGGTGTAGCGGCATAGTCGGCGACCAGCGCCGCGATACCGGACCCTGCTGGTTCAGATCTGCGGTCGACCAGCGCGCGCGGTGCGGCAAACGACGTCGCGCGAGCGACGGGCTCAACCGAGCGGCCTTGCGTAACCGGCCTTGTTCCGACGGGATCCACCATGTCTCCACCTTCGTGTTCGTGCCTACACAGGAAAGAACGGCCGGATAGAGCAAAGCTTTAGAAAAAATTATTCTGTGTAACCGGGAAGTGTCGCCCGGCCCGTTTCAATCGCGATGGCCTGAACCGGCTTCTTGGTGCCATCGACGTTGACGAATAGCCGTCCGCCGCTCGGCGCGTCTGACATGGCGACACCTTCGCGGCTGATCGAGAAGCCAGGAGCCCCCGCTTCAATGGTGACCGGATCCCCCCGTTTGATGACAATTTCCGGCTTGGTCGCCACCACGGTTACCGGCTGTGCCGAGACCGAAGGCGGTGGCGGCGCAAGCACGGGCACATAAATGCGCCATTCTGGCCCGGTGCAGCTGACTATCACTGAATCATGGTTATCTGCACGCCACTGCATCGATACCATCGGGCAGTTCGCCAGCTTTAGTCGAGCATCAACCGAAGTCCGGGCACCGCCTTCTGTGCCGATCGGCTTGCCGGTGAAGGCGGCAACGCCGCGATCGATGGCGGCAGTGTCCTGAAAGCCCGTCTGAGCGGCAGCCGGGCTGGTAATCAGCAGCGCGCAAGCGAGGAAGCGGATCATGATTGTCTCCTGACATGAGGATGTTATGCGGCAAGGCCGCGTTGGCGGGCGGCAAATAATGGGCGCCCGGCAACGCGGGTAACGGCAAAGCCAAGCGGGAGCGTTTAGATGCGGCGCCCGGCGACG
>JBBQHG010000293.1:0-2280 GCA_038323755.1 Sphingomonadales bacterium | reverse complement strand
TTATTCACGAGCATCGCCGCCACCAGCCCAGTCCCTGGCACAATTGCGCGCTCGGCCAACGCCAGATCAACCAGCCCGTCCCTGCTGACCGGCTGAACGGTGACCGCCCGCCCCTGCGCCTGCAACGCCTCGACCGTATCGAGTACCGCCGCATGCTCGCTCGCAATCGTCACGATCGGGCCCGATGTGCCCTTGATCGCCCAGTTGAGCGCCTCAGTCGCGCCGCTGGTGAAAGCCAAGGAACCGCCAGCGGGCAACAACGCCGCCACCTGCTCCCGCGCCACCTCAACCGCCGCCTTCGCGGCGCGTCCGGCGGCGTGCGAAGAATGCGGGTTGGCGGGAAAATCCCGAAGCCACGGCAACATACCCGCCAGCGCCTCGGGCGCGAGCGGTGTCGTCGCCTGATAATCGAGATAGATCATGCCCGCTTTGCCGCGTCATGGGCGACCTCGAGCCACGCCTCGCGAAAGGCGTCAATTTCCTCAGGCGTGGTGTTCCAGCCGAAACTGACGCGTATCGTCCTGGACGCGGTATCCTCATCCACCCCGAACGCCGCCAGCGCCCGGCTACGCTTGAGCGTCCCCGACGAGCACGCGCTGCCAGCGGAAACGGCAAAGCCCATCGCATCGAAGCGGATTAACTGCGCGGCAGCGGAAAGGTGAGGCATCTCGATGGCCAAAATTGATAGCCCCAGCAAACCGCCCCCCGACACCCAATCGCCGCCGGCCAGCTGGATCGGATATTCAAGGTCAAGAATACGATCAGCCATGCCCCAAGGGCGGCTTAGCCAATCCACTTCGCCACTTGGTAACATAGTGATCGCTGACAAAGCCGCCGCAAACCCAAGGATGGCGGGCAAGTTCTCCGTACCCATGCGATAACCAAACTCATGCCCCCCAACGGGTTCGAGCAAGCCGAGATCGCGCACAAACAGCGCACCGATGCCGGGCGGCCCACCCAGCTTGTGGGCCGAAACCACCAGGAAATCAGCATCGGGCAAAACAAATTTGCCCGCCGACTGCGCACAGTCAGAGACCAGCACACCACCGGCAGCACGTACTTGCGCCGCGACATCACTTACTGGCTGGATCGCTCCCGTCTCCGAATTAACATGCTGTACGGCGACAACGGGACGACCGCCCATTCTTATCGTCGCCGCAAGCGCCTCGATATCGATCTTTCCCGAAGAAACCGGCACCACCTCCGCCCCCGGTGCCGCGCGGAACACCGCGTCATGCTCCACCGCGCTCACAATCCGCCGCGCCACCTTCGCCCGGTTGAGCGCGATCCACAGTGCTTCGCTCGCGCCGCTCGTGAAGATCAACTCGCCCGTCCAGCCAAGCGCCGCCTTGATCCGCGCGCGCGCCTCCTCCAGCGCCGCCCGCGCCGCGCGACCTTCGGCATGCGGCGATGAGGGATTGGCCCAGCGCGCCATCCCCTCCGCCACCGCCGCAATCGCTTCGGGCCGCATTGGCGTGGTCGCGGCATGGTCCAGATAAATGCGCTTTTTCACTCGGGCACCCCTAGCCGCCCACAATGATTGCGCCAAGCGGCCGCTTGCCTATATAGGCGCGCATCCCGTGCCCCGCGCGCGCCCAGCATTTACGTCAGCAGGTCCCATGCCAGAAGTCATTTTCCCCGGCCCCGATGGCCGTCTCGAAGGCCGTTTCTCGCCGCCGCCGCGCCCGCGCGCGCCCGTCGCGATGATCCTGCACCCGCACCCCTCCTCGGGCGGCACGATGAACAACCGGATCGTGCAGGAGCTCTACAAGACCTTCCAGCGGCGCGGTTTCGCCACGCTCCGCTTCAATTTCCGCGGCGTCGGCAAGAGCCAGGGCACCTTCGACAACGGCGTCGGCGAACTCTCGGACGCCGCCAGCGCGCTCGATTGGGTGCAGAGCATCCACCCCGAAGCCTCGACCACCTGGATCGCCGGCGTCAGCTTCGGCGCGTGGATCGGCATGCAGCTGCTGATGCGCCGCCCGGAAATCCGCGGCTTCATCTCGGTCGCGCCCCCCGCGAACATGTATGACTTCACGTTCCTGGCGCCGTGCCCCTCATCCGGCATCATCATCCAGGGCGAGGGTGACGAGGTCGTGACGCCGCTCGCGGTGCAGAAGCTGGTCGACAAGCTGCGCACGCAAAAGCACATCACCATCCATCACGACGTGCTGCCGCGCGCCAACCACTTCTTCGAGCATGAAATGCCCGAGCTGATGGAGAGCGTGGACAATTATCTGGATATGCGGCTGGACCCGAATTCACCGATTAAGTGAGGTC
>JBBQHG010000292.1:0-2459 GCA_038323755.1 Sphingomonadales bacterium | reverse complement strand
TTCTTGCCGAGCGCGAATTTCCGCTGGCTGATGTCGCGGCGGTGGCCTCGTCGCGCAGCCAGGGGACCGAGATCGATTTCGGCGACAGTGGCCGCATGCTGAAGGTCCAGAGCCTGGAGCATTTCGATCCCGCGGGCTGGGACATGGCATTGTTCGCGATTGGCTCCGAAGGATCGCGGCTACATGCGCCGCGCTTTGCCGCCGCTGGCTGCACCGTCATCGACAATGCGTCAGAGTACCGGATGGACCCCGATGTGCCGCTGATCGTGCCCGAGGTGAACCCGCAGGACATCGACGGCTATCGCCGCAAGAACATCATCGCCAACCCCAATTGCTCGACCGCGCAGATGGTGGTCGCGCTCAAGCCGCTGCACGATTACGCGACGATCAAGCGCGTCGTCGTCTCGACCTACCAATCGGTGTCGGGCGCCGGCAAGGCGGGGATGGACGAGCTGTTCGAGCAAAGCCGCAACATCTTTGTCGGCGACAGCGCAGAGGCCCACAAGTTCACCAAGCAGATCGCCTTCAACGTGATTCCGCATATCGACAGCTTCCTCGACGACGGCTTCACCAAGGAAGAGTGGAAGATGGTGGTCGAGACCAAGAAAATTCTCGATCCCAAGATCAAGGTGGTGGCGACGTGCGTGCGCGTGCCGGTGTTCGTCGGCCATTCCGAAGCGATTACGATCGAGTTCGAGAACGAGATTTCGGCAAAGAAGGCGCAGAGCCTGCTCCGCGAGGCGCCCGGCGTGATGCTGGTCGATAAGCGCGAGGATGGCGGCTATGTCACACCGGTCGAGTGTGTTGGCGATTATGCGACCTTCATCAGCCGCGTCCGCGAAGACCCGACGGTGGATAACGGCATCGTGCTGTGGTGCGTGAGCGACAACCTGCGTAAGGGTGCGGCGCTCAACGCGGTGCAGATCGCTGAACTGCTCGGGCGGCGGCATTTGAAGAAGGCGGCGTAATCGCTTGGGCGGGGTCGATGGTCCCGCTGCTGACAATCTCTGGCCGATTCTACCGAGCGATCCTCACAGACCGGGTTGAGGCGGTACTGGCCCCGCCGGGACCAGCAAGCGCAGGGCGCTATCACCGGTTCGGCCAAGCAGCGCTGTATTTGACCTGCGACCCTGATTGGGCCCGTATCGCGGTATCGGGCTATATGCGCGAGGATGGCCTGCCGCGCGTGATCTTGCCGCTTGAGGTGAGTGAAGCGCATGTCGTCGATCAGCGTGATGCAGCCGCGTGCGATGCGCTGGGGATCGACCGGGAACATTCCAATGCCAACTGGCGCGCCGCGCTAGCAGCAATGTGCGCACCGCCGTCGTGGCATAATGCCGATGCCGCACGCGCGTGCGGGGCGGACGGCATTATCGATCGGTCGCGGCATATCCCGGGTGGGTGGCACGTTACGCTGTTCCGGTGGAACGCGCCGGGGGCGCCGATGGTAAGCGTTGCCGGAGACCCGATTCCCGCTATCCTGAGCAAGAGCGATACACCCTGGGGATGAAGATGACAGACTCGATCGAAGGCGGCTGCCGCTGCGGCGCATGCCGCTACACATTGGCGACTGAACGAATGCCGCCGGTCTATGCGTGCCACTGCCAATATTGCCAGACATGGTCGGGCAGCGCCTTCACCGAGCAGGCAATGATCCGCAGCGATGGGATTACCGCTACGGGGCCAATCGTGGAATATGCTGCCGATAGGCCGAGTGGTGGCGTTTCCACTCAGCATGTCTGCAACGTCTGTCATACGCGGTTGTGGAACACCAACTCGGTTTGGCCGATGATGGCGGTCGTGCGGGCGGGGACGCTGGATGCCGCCGAAACGCTGAGCCCGCTGATGCACATCTGGACCAAGCGCAAACAGCCCTGGCTCGTGATTGACCCCGCCGTGCCGAGCTTCGAGGAAAACGCGCCTCCGGCCGAATTCATGAAGTTGATGGCATGAGCGATTTGCCGATCCATCACTTCGCTGGGGCCGATGGTGCCGATCTCGTCTGGCGGGAATTGGGGGCAGGGCGGCCGGTGTTGCTGCTCCACGGCTTCTTTTCCGATGCGGAGACCAACTGGATCAAATATGGCCACGCAGCTGCCATAGCCGCGCGTGGATTTCGAGTGATCATGCCCGATCTGCGCGCGCATGGCGATAGTGCCAAGCCGCATGAAGCCGCTGCCTACCCGCTCGATGTGCTGGCGCATGACGGGCTGGCGCTGATCGCGCATCTTGGCCTGACCGATTATGATCTGGGTGGCTATTCGCTGGGCGGTCGAACGACGGCGCGGATGCTGGCGCTTGGCGCCACCCCGCGCCGCGTGGTTATTTCCGGCATGGGCTATGAAGGCCTGACGCAAACCGGCAAGCGCGGCGATTTTTTTCGCAATGTGCTGAGCAATCCCGGCACTTTTGCCAAGAGCACGCCTGAATGGTTTGCCGAGGCCTTCCTCAAATCGAGC
>JBBQHG010000291.1:0-2477 GCA_038323755.1 Sphingomonadales bacterium | reverse complement strand
GGGGACTTAAAATCCCCCTCCTATGGAGTGCGGGTTCGAGTCCCGCCGTCCGCACCACCGCAATATCGATGACGATGGCGCCCGATTGGCGCGCCTATAATCGCTGCGCCATTGACCGGGCGGCATCATCTCACTGGCTGGAAGCGGCTGGCGGTGGCACAAGGGGGCATGATCGCGTCTTCTCCCCATCGGTCGGCTGCATCCCGCACGGCAGGCGCCACCGCCCTGCTTGGCATTGCTGCGCTGCTTGTCGGCTGCAACCAGCGCGGCGATGTCGGGCCGGTTATCGTCAGCGCCATCGGTCCGGCGCCAACGGTGGTCGATCCGGTTCGCGTGGTACCAAGCGCGCCATCGCGTCTGCTCCTCGATTCGATCGCCCAGGGCCTCGTCCGCTTCGACGCGAACGGCCAGGTCGTTCCAGGGCTGGCCGAGCGCTGGACCGTGATCGACGATGGCATGAGCTACATCTTCCGCCTGCGCGAGGCCGAGTGGAGCGACGGCAGCAAAGTCACCGCGACCCAGGTGGTGGCTCTGCTGCGGCGCCAGCTCGCGCCTTCGTCGGCCAATCACCTGCGCCCCTTTCTGACCGCCATTGACGAAATCGTCGAGATGACGCCGCAGGTCATCGAAGTGCGGCTAAAGCACCCCCGGCCTGATCTGCTCAAGCTGTTTGCCCAGCCGGAAATGGCATTGCTCGAAACGCGGGCTTTGGGCGGCACCGGGCCGTTCCGGTTGAAGATTCAAGGAAAGGCGGGCGTGCTGCTTCGTCCCGCCTTCGATCCGATACGCGCTGCAAGCGACGATGTTCAGGAACCGGGCCCGGAGGAATCGGTTCAGCTCATCGGTGAGCGCGCTGCGCGGGCGATCGTTCGCTTTACAGAGCGTCAGTCGGATCTGGTCAGCGGCGGTACCTTTGTGGATTGGCCACTGCTGGCGTTTGCCAACATTGCACCGGCCAACCTCCGGATCGATCCGGCCACCGGGCTGTTCGGCCTGGCTATCGTCAACCGCGACGGGTTCCTTGCCAATCAGGAAAACCGCACCGCGATTACCCAGGTCATCGACCGGGAAGCGTTGGTCGCGGCCTTCGCGCCGAACTGGACGCCGTATCTGCAGATTCTGCCCGAGCAGCTCGATTCGGCAGCGACCCCCACGATGCCGGCATGGTCGACCTTGTCGCCCAGCGATCGTCGGATGGGTGCCCGAAGCCGCGTCATGCGCTGGCGGGAAACGCATGCTGGACCGCTCACATTGCGGATCGCCCTGCCCCGCGGCCCGGGGGCGACCATCCTGTTCGGCTTTGTCGCCGCCGCCTTCCGGTCGATCGGGATCGAGTCGCAGCGGGTGGGGTTGAAGGACGGTGCCGACCTGCGGCTGATCGACGCTGTTGCACCCTATGACAGCGCCCGCTGGTACCTCGCCACCGCCTGCCAGCTGTGCAGCGCGGACGTCGAGGAGAAACTGGAGGCGGCGCGGCTGGCACCGGACCTGACGTCGCGCGCCAATACCATCGCAGCCGCCAATGCAGCGCTCGAGCAGGACGCGGCTTTCATCCCGATCGCGCGGCCGCTACGCTGGTCCATCGTGTCGCTGCGGCTGCGCCGGTGGCAGGGGAACCAGCGCGCCTGGCACCCGTTGAATGAGTTGCGCGACGACACCAGATAGGGACCATGGCCATCAGCACCACTCGCATCGATCCCGAACGGGTCCGCCGCATCGCCGACAAGCTACCGCTCGGTCGTGATCCGCATTCGGTGCGACGCCGCGTCGAATCGATGGAGCATCTGCTGGAAGGTCTGATCACGATCCCCGGCATCAACCGCAAGATCGGGCTCGACGTCATCCTGGATTTCGTGCCCTTTGCCGGTGATGCGATTGCAGCCGGCATGGGCGGGTGGCTGATCTGGGAAGCGCGCAATGTCGGCATGTCGAAGATGCAGATGACGCGGATGGCCGGAAATGTCGGCATCGATTTTCTGCTCGGGCTGATCCCCTGGGTCGGCGCGATCCCCGATTTCTTCTTCCGATCGAACACGCGCAACGTGCGGATGATCAAGAAGCATCTCGACAAGCACCACCCCGCAACCGTCGTGGTCGAGGGCAAGCGCCGCTCGTCCTGATTCCTTCCAGCAGAATTGGGGCTTCCCGCTAATTTGGGAGCCGGGGGTTGCAGGCGCCGTCCCATGCCGCTGTGGACCCCTGCTTTCGCTGAGGCACGGTGCCGAACCAGCTTAACTGAAATCCAGTCTAGCGCCGCCCACGCCATATCTTGATCGACGTACCGGGCGATACGCCGCCCTGCCCCGCCGGGCAGGACGCATGCCCGAAGCTCTTGTCGAGGCACAGCCAGACCTCGTCGAGCCAGCCCTGCCGATTGGTGGTGATGCGCATCATATTTGCATCGATGCCCGGATTGGCGCGTGCCATGGCCGTTGCAAACTGGCCCGCAGTCAACCGGCGGCGCGACAGGGCATTCA
>JBBQHG010000290.1:0-2556 GCA_038323755.1 Sphingomonadales bacterium | reverse complement strand
GGGCATTCATGTCGGGATAGCGCAGCCGCGCATAGAGCCCGGTCGATTTGTCGAAATAGCCAGCCGGTGTGGCGCTCATGCAGGTCCCGTGCTTGGCCCATTCATGCTGGAGCAATTGCGCCGAGGGCGTCGCGCAGAGATTGGCGCGAATGACAGGCGCGGGCAGGATGGCGGTGGCCTTACAATATTGCGGCCAGGTCTTGCCGGTACCGTCCGGCCACAGACCATGGAGCGTGAAGCCAAAGGCATTGCCGCTGCCGCACTGGAACCGCGCTGACTCGTTACGCGCGTTGCTGCGGCAATATTGCGGCGCCCAGGTGATGGCGAGGGTGTAGCCGCCAATCGGCAACACGCGCTGCGGTTGGCTTTCGCTCGCGCCATCCGCGCGGGGTACCGGCAGGTCGGCGGGCACGGCGCAGCTATAGGCTTGGGCGTAGGCAGCGGCGGGAACGCCCGCCATGCAGCAAGCCGCAGCAAGATATGTCCCGACCCGCATTATCCTTCTCCCAAACCAAACCAGTCTCTGGACTTTTTTCCAAACAAGAATATCGATGCCGCTATTATAAGGATAGCCCCAGACACATCTAATACGAAAACTGGTAAAGCAATCTCGCCCTTCGAATATTTTATAAAATAAAATGGCATTGATAACAGTGCGATGATCGAGAATAAAAATGTCACATTTCGAGCAAATATGCTTTGATTTTTTACGATCAGATATAACAATAAAATTTTGATACCGATGCCAGCAATCGTCGAGATCAAAATAAAATCACCGCCGACTAATTCCAACCCTGGCGACGCATATTGATACAGCAGCGCTACACCTAGCATCACGCAGCTTAAGAAAATGACGATCGCGTATAGTTGCGCGAAGCGCCTGATCGATGATGGTGCAGACTTCCATTCAGCCATCTTTCAGCACCGTGCCAAAGTCCAGCCCGATATCCGCAGCCGGTGCCGATTGCGTCAGCCGACCAACGCTGATGAAGGTCACCCCGGTTTCGGCGATGGCACGGATCGTGTCGAGGCGGACACCGCCTGAGGCTTCAGTCGGCACGCGGCCGCCCACCAGCGTCACCGCGCCGCGCAGGATGGGCGGCGGCATATTATCGAGCAGCAGGTGCGTGGCCCCCGCCGCCAGCGCCGGTTCGATCTGATCGACCCGGTCGACCTCGACGATGATGCGCTCGATGCCCGCCGCCTTCGCGCGGCGCACCGCCTCCGCCACATCGCCTGCGACAGCGACGTGATTGTCCTTGATCATCGCTGCGTCCCACAGCCCCATGCGGTGATTGGTCGCCCCGCCCATCCGCGTCGCATATTTTTCGAGGCTGCGCAGGCCGGGGATGGTCTTGCGGGTATCGAGCAGGGTCGCGCCGGTGCCGGTGATTTTATCGACATATTGCCGCGTCATCGTCGCGATGCCCGAGAGATGCTGAACGGTGTTGAGTGCGGATCGCTCGGCGGTGAGCATCGCGCGCGCCTTGCCCTCGATTCGCATCAGATCAGCGCCGGGCAGCACCTTGGTGCCTTCGTCGACCAGGATCTCCACCGTCGCAGCGGGATCGAGCGAGAGGAAGAAGGCAGCGGCAATCGGCAGGCCGGCAACGACGACCGGATCGCGGCTGTCCATGACGCCGATGAAGCGCGCATCGGCGGGAATGACAGCGTTTGAGGTGATGTCACCGCCCTCCCCCATGTCTTCTGCCAAGGTGGCGGCGACGAAGGCGTCGAGATCAAAACCGTCGATCGCGAAGGGCATGTGGCTGTCCGAAATTGTCGAAGTTGTCGAAGTTGCGGGAAGTGACGAATATTCCTTCTACCAACCGCCGCGACTCAGCGCCTTGGTCGGCAGATAACCTTCCCCCCGCCCTCACTGCCACAAACCGCCCCCTGTAGGACAGGCTTTTACGCTCACCAGCCCTGCGTTGCCGTCCCCGCCACCACATAAAGCGTGACCATGAGCCCGGCGATCAGCCCGCCTGGCCGGTAGCTGCCCGTCCGCCGCCAGGTGAAGATCGCGATGACCGAGATCGCCACCAGCACGACCGGGAATTGCAGCGCGATGACGGTGCTGAGCGGATCGATCGCGGTCGGCAACTGGCCGGTGGCGAAGAACACGCCGTAATCGAGCAGCAGCATCACCACAAAGCCGAGCGCCAGCGCAAGCTTGGCCCAGCCATATTGCATCACCCAGCCATCACCACGCACCGTCAGGCGATCGACCAATGTCTTGACGGTGGCGATAAAGCCGATCGTGAGCGGCACGATATAGATGAGCGCGATCAGCAATTGCTGCGCGGTCGGCAGCTTCACCGCGACGATCCACAGCCGGAAATCGGTGTGGAAAAGCCGATCGACGATGGCGAGGACGACATAACCCGCAAGCACGCTCAGCACACCAATGCCGATCGACGGCGCCCATGCCGATTGCGGACCGCTGCGCACGCTGCGCCCGATGAACCAGCTGATCCCCGCACCCACCAGCGCCCAGAGCGTGATCTGCGTCGTCACGGTTTGCGGCAGGATGGGGTTGGGCTGGACGAGCAGGAA
>JBBQHG010000289.1:0-2614 GCA_038323755.1 Sphingomonadales bacterium | reverse complement strand
TCAGGGCGTGGCCGGTCATGCGCGCGCCCGACATGCCGTAAGGGTGGCCAATCGAGATCGCGCCGCCGTTCACGTTCAAGAGCTCATTGGGAATGCCCAACTGATCACGGCAATACAGCACTTGCACCGCAAACGCCTCATTCAACTCCCACAGGCCGATATCGTCCATCTTCAGGTTGAAGCGTTCGAGCAGCTTGGGGATGGCATAGACCGGGCCAATGCCCATTTCATCGGGCTTGGTGCCCGCCGCTGCCATGCCGATATAGCGGCCGAGCGGGGTGAGGCCGCGCTTGGACGCCAGCGACTCTTCCATCAGCACGCTCGCCGAGGCACCGTCCGACAACTGGCTGGCATTGCCCGCGGTGATCGTCATGTCGGGGCCGAGCACTGGCTTTAGCCCGTTGAGACCGGCGAGCGTGGTGTCGGCACGGTTGCCTTCATCCTTGGTCACGGTCACTTCGTGATGGGTGACTTCCTTGGTTTCCTTGTTGGTCATCGCCATCGTTGCGGTGACGGGGACGATCTCATCGTCGAACTTGCCGGCCGCCTGGGCAGCGGCGGTGCGCATCTGCGACTGATAGCTATATTCGTCCATCGCCTCGCGGCTGATGTTGTAGCGCTTCGCCACGACTTCGGCGGTCTGCAGCATCGACATGTAAACGTCGGGGTACATCGCGATCAGTTCCTTGTCGCCTGCCACGCGCATCTCGGGCGTCTGCACCATCGAGATCGATTCGACGCCGCCGCCGATCGTTACATCCATGTTGTCGACGATGATCTGCTTGGCAGCCGTGGCGATCGCCATCAGGCCGGAGGCGCACTGGCGGTCCATCGACTGGCCACCCTCGCTGATCGGCAGCCCGGCGCGGAGCAGCGCGTTGCGGGCGATGTTGCCGCCCTGCACGCCCTGCTGAAGGGCCGCGCCGAACACGACGTCCTGCACTTCGGCACCGTCGATGCCGGCGCGCTCGACCGCCGCCTTGATGGCGTGGCTGGCCAGCGTTGGCGAGGGCAGGTTGTTGAACCCGCCGCGATAGGCGCGGCCGATGGGGGTGCGGGCGGTGGATACGATAACGGCTGAACGCATGGCTTAATCTCCTTTGGCGGCGGGGAATCGCGCCGCGTTGGTTTCAAGGGGCAGGTCGAGCGCGCCGCAGATCAGCGACACGCTGTGATAGAATCCGACGATCTGGATGATCTCCATCGCCTGAGCGTCATCATAATGGGCCTTCAGCGCCGCCCATTCGGCGTCGGTCAGCTTCTTGTGGTCGAGCAGCGCGTCGACTGTGGCGATCAGGACGCTTTCGTCGGGGCTCCAGGCCGGGTCGTCGGCGCTGCCGTGGACGGTCGCGTAAATCTGCGCATCGTCCATGCCGATATGGGCTGCGAAGCCGGCGATATGGACGCCCCATTCATATTCGTTGCTGCACTTTGCCGTGGTGCGGTCGATCACGATTTCGCGCTGGCGCATCGACAGGGGGCTTGCCTTGTCGAGCAGCGAGCCGCCGCTGAACTTGGCCCAGGCGCGTTCATTGGTGGCAAGCGTGGTGAACAGCACCAATGGTTCGGCACCGCGCATCAGCACCTTCATCCGCGCGTCGAACTCGGGCGGGAAGGGTTTGGCGAGGGGAGCGATGCGGGGCATGGCGCGGGCTTTCGTCAAACGAAAATCTGGCTGATCCATTCGGCAATCATCGCCGGCTTTTCCTCGCCTTCGATCTCGACGGTGAACTCATTGGTCTGCTGCCACTGGCCGGGGCGCTTTTCGATAAGCTCCATCAGCTTGAAGCGGCCACGCACGCGCTTGCCCGAGCGAACCGGCTGGAGGAAACGGACTTTGTTGCCGCCGTAATTCACGCCCATCTTCACGCCCTCGATCTTGGGCGCATCGATGATCTTCGATGACAGCAGCGGCATCAGCGACAGCGTAAGAAAGCCGTGCGCGATCGTGCCGCCAAACGGGGTCATCGCCGCCATTTCGGGGTTGATGTGGATGAACTGGTGATCGCCCGTCGCATCGGCGAACTTGTTGATCATGTCCTGGCTGACCTCGACCCAGTCGGAAACCTGCTCGGAGCCAACCCGTGTGGCCATTTCCTGAATGGTGATTGTCGTCACGGCATTTCCCTCCGGCCAAAATCGTCGCATAGCGCGGGGCTCAGATAGGCGTTGGGGGCACCCCTTGCCAAGCCTCACTAGACCGGAAACCGGAAGATGACACCTGACGTAGCGTCCGCGGCCCGCAAATCCATGGGCCAGTTGCACCGTGCGCCCGAACCCGAAGTTCTAAAACCGCTCCTTGAGCGCGCTGCCGTCACGCCCGACTCGCGCGACCGCATCATGTCCGAGTCGCTGGGGCTGCTGGCTGATTTGCGCGCGGCGCAAGGGAAAGGCTGGGTGAACCAGTTCCTGCAGGAATATCGGCTCAATTCGTCTGAAGGGGTCGCGCTGCTGTCGCTGGCTGAGGCATTCCTGCGCGTGCCAGACCCGGAGACCGCCGATCTGCTGATCGCTGACAAACTGGGCGATGCCGATTGGCGCGCGCACACCGGCAAGTCCAACTCGACCCTGGTCAATTCCGCGACCTGGGGGCTGGTGGTTGGCCGGGCGCTGG
>JBBQHG010000288.1:0-2635 GCA_038323755.1 Sphingomonadales bacterium | reverse complement strand
ATCCGGGGTCCCGCTGCTCGACAGCGGCGCCCAGAAGCGGGCGGTCGATCATTGCGGCCGGACGCTTACCCGCAACGATCAATCGTCACCCCGGGCTTGACCCGGGGTGACGGAGAGAAATGGGAGCGACTGGGAAGGGGGTAGTGCTCAGGATCGCAACGCCGCTTATTTGGGGCGAAACGCCGGTTTCGGCCGTCCCCCTGAACCACCCGGACCACCGCGCGGCGGGCCGCCGGGGCGTGCACCCGGAGGGCCACCCGGGCGACCGCCCGAGGGCTTGGCCGCATAGCGCTTGACCGGTGGGCCGCCGCGCTTGTGGCGATCATTGCCGCCCTCGGCTGCCGGACCCGTGGCGGATGCCTCGATCTCTACGCCGCCGTCGTCATCGCTGCCGCCTGCGGTGCGCTTGAGCGAATCCCTGAACTTGGCAGCGGCGGCGCGCGGTATCTGGAAGAAGGTTTCGTTCGCGCCGATGCGGATCGCGCCGATCTCGTTCTTGGTGATGTGGCCGCGGCGGCAGATCAGCGGCAAGATCCAGCGCGGATCGGCATTCTGGCGGCGGCCGATGCCCATCTTGAACCAGACGGTGTCCTCGAAACCCGCACGGTGGCCGTCGGCCGAGCCCATTGGCTGCTTGTCGCGGTCGATCAGTTCCTCGGGCGCCGGCATCTTCGCGCGGAACGAGCGGACCAGCGCGGCAGCAATCTCTTCCGGCGAGCGTTCCGCCAGCAGCCGCTGCGCCAGCTCGCGATCATCCTCGTCGATCTCGACGGGTTCGAGCAGTTGCGCGATTAGCCGCTCGCGGTCATTCTTGCGAATGTCGTCGCTCGAGGGCGGGTTGATCCAATCGGCGTTGATCTTGGCCCCTGTCAGCATCCGCTCGACCATGCGGCGGCGCGGATAGGGGACGATCAGGATGGCGGTGCCCTTTTTGCCCGCGCGGCCGGTGCGGCCTGAGCGGTGCTGCAAGGCTTCCGCATCGCGCGGCAGCTCGACATGGATGACGAGGGAGAGCGTCGGCAGATCGATGCCGCGCGCGGCAACGTCTGTGGCAACGCAAACGCGCGCGCGCTGATCGCGCAGGGCCTGCAAAGCGGCGTTGCGCTCATTCTGGCTGTGCTCGCCCGACAAGGCGACCGCGCCGAAGCCACGCTCGGTCAGCCCGGCATGGAGGTGGCGCACATTGTCGCGCGTCGCGCAGAACAGCATCGCTGTCTCCGCCTCATGAAAGCGCAGCAGGTTGACGACGACATTCTCGATATCGGCTGGTGCCACCGTCACGGCCTGATAACTGATGTCACCATGCCCGCGATCCTCGCCCACGGTCGAGATGCGCAAAGCGTCGCGCTGATAGCGCTTGGCGAGCGCGATGATCGGCTTGGGCATCGTGGCGGAAAAGAGGAGTGTGCGGCGCTCGGTCGGGGTCGCGTCGAGGATCTGCTCCAGGTCCTCGCGAAAGCCCATATCGAGCATCTCGTCGGCCTCGTCGAGGACGGCGACGCGGAGCGAGCGCAGGTCGAGCGACCCGCGCTCAAGGTGATCGCGCAAGCGGCCCGGCGTGCCGACCACAATGTGCGCTCCCTGCGAAAGGCTGCGGCGTTCCTTGGCCGCATCCATCCCGCCGACACAGGTCGCGATCCGCGCGCCGAGCTTGCCATAAAGCCACATCAGCTCGCGGCTGACCTGCAGCGCCAGTTCGCGCGTCGGTGCGATCACCAGCGCGAGCGGCTCGCGGATAAAGGGCAGCGCGCCATTCTCATCCAGGATTTCGCCCGCCATCGCCATGCCGAACGCCACAGTCTTGCCCGAGCCCGTCTGCGCGGAGACGATCAGATCGCGGCCAAGTGCCTCGGGCTCGATCACCTGCGTCTGCACGGGGGTGAAGGCGGTATAACCACGGGCGGTGAGCGCTTCTGACAGAAGCGGGGGGAGAGCGGTGAAGGGCATGGACGTCCAATTGGGATGCGCCGCAAAAGGGCGGCTGGGCGGGTCTCGGCAAAATGGCCGGACGAGCGAGCGGGCGATGCGCCATAACTCGCCCCGCGTCAAGTTTTGCGTGGCCCGTTGCCAGTGCGGGGGCGGGGGGATAGCCTGATGCGGCGGTCGGTTCAGGGCCGCTTGGGGCGCCTGATGATCTATATCCTGCTCAACCTGATGCCCATTCTCGCCGCCGCCGCGCTGGGGCTGGGCATCGATGCCGCGCATCATCTGCTCGTCGGCTGGGGCGCGAAGACGCCGTCGTCGGGGTTGATCGTGCTGGCGGCACTCGCGCAGTTCTGGCTGGCGTCGATCCTGGCGGGTGCGCTGATCCTGGCGCCAGACAAGGCCAGCCCGTGGATCATGGCGGTGGGCAGCGCGGTGGTCATCTGGGTCGGCTTCGTGCTGCCGGTGCTGGCGGTGACGCTCAGCTATCGCGGGATGGAGCCGCGCGTGGTGATTGCCGATGTCGTCCACTGGCTGATCGTGATGGTCGCGCAGGCGGTGCTGATGAAGAGCTGGGGCTTGGTCCCCCCGCCGGGTTGAGCGGCGGTGGAGGACTTGGGTTTTAGACCTTATCCCCCCGTTCGTGTCGAGCCCTGAGCGCCTGCCTTGGCAGGCAGCCGAAGGGCGCGAGACGAACGGAGCGGGGTGCGAT
>JBBQHG010000287.1:0-2674 GCA_038323755.1 Sphingomonadales bacterium | reverse complement strand
TGTCCTTGCCGGACAGGATGACGACGGTGTCACCCTTTTTGATCTTGGCCGCAGCCATCACAGCACCTCCGGCGCGAGCGAGATGATCTTCATGTGCTTCTTGCCACGGAGCTCACGCACCACCGGGCCAAAAATACGCGTGCCAATCGGCTCTTCGTTCTTGTTGACGAGCACGGCTGCGTTGGTGTCGAAACGGATGACCGTGCCATCGGCGCGGCGAATGTCTTTCGCCGTGCGCACGATGACGGCGCGGTGCACGTCGCCCTTCTTCACCTTGCCACGGGGCTGTGCTTCCTTGATGCTGACGACGATGATGTCGCCAACACCGGCCGTGCGACGCTTAGAGCCGCCCAGCACCTTGATGCACTGCACCCGCTTCGCGCCGCTGTTGTCAGCGACCTCGAGATTGGACTGCATCTGGATCATTGATCCGCTTCCTTCTTCACTTTGGGGCCGATTGCTGACCGGTCCCCGCCTAAATCAAACACCGCGCTTACGCGTCGATATCAACCCGGTCCGGCGTCGCATGGACGTTGACACGGTCGAGAACCTTCCAGGTCTTCAGCTTGCTGATCGGCGCGATCTCTTCGATCCGCACCGTCTCACCGGCCTTGAACTCGTTGCCCTCGTCATGGGCATGGTACTTCTTCGAACGACGGATGATCTTGCCGTAGAGCGGGTGCTTCACCTTGCGCTCGACATTCACCACAACCGTCTTGTCGCCCTTGTCGGAGACGATCAGCCCCGTCAGCACGCGCTTCGGCATGTCTACTTCCTTACTTGGCGGTCGAGCGCGTACGCTCGGCCTGCAGAGTCTTGATACGGGCGATACCGCGACGGACTTCGCGCACCCGGCTCGGCTTTTCGAGCTGGTTGGTCGCGGCCTGGAAACGCAGGTTGAACGCCTCGCGCTTCAGGTTGCCGAGCTCTTCGCTCAGCTGGTCGTCGGACTTGGTCCGCATGTCTTTCACATCGGCCATCATCATGCTCCCAGGTGCGAGGTGTCGCCAAGCCGGGCAACAACCTTAACCTTGATCGGCAGCTTCATCGCTGCACGCTCGAATGCCACTGCGGCGATCGGGCCGGGCACGCCGTCCAGTTCGAACAGGATACGGCCTGGCTTGACGCGGGCTGCCCAGAATTCCGGTGAGCCCTTGCCCTTGCCCATGCGGACTTCGGCAGGCTTGGACGAAACCGGCACGTCCGGGAAAATGCGGATCCACAACCGCCCTTGGCGCTTGATGTGGCGCGTGATCGCACGGCGAGCCGCTTCGATCTGGCGCGCGGTGATCCGGTCAGGCTCCATCGCCTTCAGGCCGTACGACCCGAAGTTGAGGGTCGAGCCACCCGTGGCCTTGCCATGGATGCGCCCCTTGAACGCCTTGCGGAACTTGGTCTTTTTTGGCTGCAACATTACCTATGTTCCTCAGCGAGCCGGACGGACGCCGGAAGTCTGCGCTTCCATCATCAGCCGGTCTTGCGCCATCGGGTCATGACCCAGGATTTCGCCCTTGAAGATCCACACCTTCACGCCGCACACGCCATAAGCCGTGTGTGCCGTTGCTTCGGCGTAATCGACGTTCGCGCGCAGCGTGTGGAGCGGCACGCGACCTTCGCGGTACCATTCCGTCCGCGCGATTTCCGCGCCACCAAGACGACCACCGCAGGTGATACGAATGCCCTCTGCACCAAGGCGCAGCGCTGACTGAACCGCGCGCTTCATGGCACGGCGGAACGCGATGCGGCGCTCGAGCTGATCGGCAACGCCCTGTGCGACGAGCTTGGCGTCGATTTCCGGCTTCCGAATTTCAACGATGTTCAGGCTCACGTCGGACGAGGTCATCTTGCCCAGCGTCTTGCGCAGCTTCTCGATGTCCGCGCCCTTCTTGCCGATGATGACACCGGGGCGGGCAGCGAAGATCGAAATCCGGCACAGCTTGGCTGGACGGTCGATCACGACCTTGGAGATCGCTGCCTGAGGCAGCGTCTTCATGACGAATTCGCGGATGCGCAGGTCTTCCAGCAGCAGGCGGCCATAATCGGCGCCTTCTGCATACCAGCGGCTGTCCCAGGTGCGGTTGATCTGCAGCCGAAGCCCGATCGGATTGCTCTTCTGACCCATTACGCTTCCTCTGCCTGCTCACGCACCACGATCCGCAACCGTGAGAACGGCTTGAGGATGCGGGTCGATTTGCCGCGACCGCGCGTGGCGAAACGCTTCATGACGATCGACTTGCCGACCGACGCCTCGACGACGACGAGCGCGTCGACGTCCAGGTTGTGGTTGTTCTCGGCATTGGCGATGGCGGATGCCAGCACCTTGCGCGCTTCGACGGCCATGCCCTTGTTCGAAAACTGCAGGATGTTCATCGCATCGCCAACCTTGCGGTTGCGGATGAGAGCCGCGACCAGGCCCAGCTTCTGTGCCGAACCACGGATCTGCGTGCCGACCGAGAGTGCCTCGTTGTCAGCCACGCGACGCGGGGATTTTTCCTTGCCCATCAGCGCTTGCCCTTCTTGTCGGCGGCGTGGCCGGGGAAGAAGCGCGTCGGCGCAAATTCGCCGAGCTTCATGCCGACCATGTCTTCGTTGACCGAAACCGGCACGAACTTGCGGCCATTATAGACGTTGAACGTCAGGCCGACGAAATCCGGCAGGATCGTCGAGCGACGCG
>JBBQHG010000286.1:0-2681 GCA_038323755.1 Sphingomonadales bacterium | reverse complement strand
TGGTTGCCCCCTAGGGCACCCCAGCGTCGGGGAGTGGCGCAGTCTGGTAGCGCGCCTGCTTTGGGAGCAGGATGTCGCAGGTTCGAATCCTGTCTCCCCGACCACATCCCCTTACCGTCGACGCGATGTTGGTCAGGCTTGACCGGCACCGTACCCCTGCGCAAGCAAGGGGGCCGGGGCCGCACCGGGGCCGCAAAGCACCGCGCCAGGGGCTCTGGGCTCAAGCGTTCGCGGGAAAACAATTCCGCCAACGGGACAACGGGTCCGGGCAGGGGTCAGCGTTTGCGCTTCTTGCGGGCGGCGTATTTCGCGTCGCGGATCGCCTTTTTCTCTTCCTCGGTCAGCTCGGGCTTTTTCTTGGCGGCTTCGGCCTCGGCAGCGAGGCGCTTCTCCTCGGCCTTTTCGGCGGCAAGACGTTCGCGCTCCGCAAGCTTGGCGGCACGCTTCTCCGCATCGGCTGCTTCCTTGGCTTCACGCGCTGCCAGCTTGGCGGCGACGGCGGCTTCATCGACCGGCGGGCGGGATTTCAGCTTGTCGAGCGCCGCCTGCTTGGCCTTGGCGGCGCTGGCGATACGATCGTTGAAACCTGGATCCTTGTAAGACATGCGGTAATCAGCTCCGGAAATTTTTCATTTACCCCGACTTTACATCGTCAGGGTGCGAAGGGCGTGCTATGACGGGTGAACATGCCCCAGTCCATCCCGCACCGTTACAGCATCGACATTGACCCCGCTGACATTGATTTCATGGGCCACGTCAATAATGCCAGCTATCTCAGATGGGTACAGGAGGCTGTTATCAGCCACTGGGAGCGACTTGCCCCGGCCGAGGCGATCGCCAGCCATTTGTGGGTCGCGCTGAAACACGAAATTACCTATCGCAAGCCCGCTTTCCTTGCCGATGACGTGGTGGCGACGGTGTTGCTCGAAAAGGTGCACGGCGCGCGCGCCTTTTATCAAACGATCATCCGCCGGGGTGAGGAAGTGCTCGCCGAGGTCAAATCGAGCTGGTGCTGTGTCGATGCAACCACGCATCGCCCGGCACGGCTGAAGGACAGTGTGATCGAGCTGTTCCTGGGCAAACCGGGCGACCGCGACTAACGCTGCGTGGCGAGGTGATCGCTGCGAGCAACAAAGCATAAAAAAAAGGGCGCGTCGCGAGACGCGCCCTTTTTGCTTTCAACCGCCCGGCAATTACTGCTTGTTGGCAGCCATCGCGTCAGCCGTGTCGGCGGCGTTGTCAGCCGCGTCACGGACGTTGTCCGCCTTGGCGTTCATCGCGTCGGCCGAATTTTCCATCATGTCGGAAGCCATGGCGTTCGAGGTCGAATCGGCCATCGCGTCCATGTTGTCCGCCTTCATCTCCATGTTGTCGGCCATCATCTCGCCGCTGTTTTCAATCGCGGCGCCTTCAGGCGAACGGGCACAGGCACCAAGTGCGATGAGGCTGGCGGCGGCAGTGGCGGTGACGATGATCTTCTTCATAATGCGCTATTCCCTGTTGATGGCTGCCCGCGCCGACGATGAAACCGACAACGGATCTGCACGACGGAAAACTGTATGATCGCCAATCGGTTCCATTAAAAACGACAAAATATCATTGCGTTAACGTCACGGTTTTGGTGTGACCGCCCCGATTTCTTCGGGCGCATTGGCGGTGACGGCCAGCATCGCCGTCCAGGCCGCGACATTCTGGCGCAGCTGTTCCGGATCGACCCGCTCCAGCGTGTCTTCGGGGGTGTGGTGATAATCGAAATAGCGCTGGCCGGACTGGTTGAGATCGATCGCCGCGACGCCTGCCTTGACCAGCGGGCTGATATCCGCCCCGTCGCCGCCAAGCGCTGTGCCGCGCACGATGCCGAGCGGCGCGAGTGCCGACGCCACCCGGTCCCCCACTGCCTTGGCGCTGGCAGGCAGGTTGAACTCGACGCGCCACACGCGGTCTGCGCCGAAATCGGATTCGGCGGCCAGCACGTGATGCTCATCCTTGTGCGCCGCGAAATAGCCATCGGCACCGGCGCCGCCGGTTTCCTCGTCACCAAACCAGACCACGCGGATCGTGCGGCGCGGGGCGGGGCCATCCAGCAGGCGCTTGGCAGCGGCGGCCGTGATTGCGATGCCCGAGGCGTCATCTATGGCGCCGGTGCCCAGGTCCCAGCTGTCGAGGTGCCCGCCGACGACGATGATGCCGGCGGCTGGATCAGTACCCGGCACCTCGGCGATGACATTGCCGGTTTCGGTCATCCCCATGTCGCGCGGGGTCAGCGTCAGGTGCAGCGTGATCGGCTGGCCGCGCTTGACCATGCGGCTGAGATTGTCAGCGTCCGACGTCGATAGCGCGGCGGCCGGGATCGGCGTCACATCCTTGGCGAAATTGGTCTGCCCGGTATGCGGGCCGCGGCCATGATCGCTGCCGATCGACCGGATGACGATCGCCAGCGCGCCCTTTTTTGCAGCAATATTCGGCCCGACGAACCGCGCTGGGCCAAAAGCGCCATAGCTGGAGCCATCCTGCGTTGCGACCATGGCGTTGGAGACAAAGGCGATCTTGCCCTTCAGGCTGCCATCGGGCGCGGTCAGCAAATCGTTGAAGCTCGCGAAATAGACGATTTCGGCGGTGATGCCCTCCGCCGGGGTCGCGCCCGATCCGCCCAGTGCGGTCAGCCGCAGCTTTTGCGGGAA
>JBBQHG010000285.1:0-2712 GCA_038323755.1 Sphingomonadales bacterium | reverse complement strand
ATCGACAAAAAGTCCCCGCCGGTCCGCCTGCTCTCCCCATCGGGCGCGCCGGGCAGCTATTTCGCCAGCTTCGGCTGGGCGGGTGACGGCATTGCCGCGCCCGACAAGAACACCGTCTGGACTGCGGATGGCACCGTGCTCACCCCGGGCAAGCCCGTCACGCTGGGCTGGACCAATGCCAATGGCGTGCGCTTCCAGATCAAATTTGCGGTCGATGCCGACTATCTCTTCACGATCGAGCAGGCCGTCGGCAATGCCAGCCCCACCGCCGTCACTGCCCGCCCCTATGGCCTTGTCTCGCGCACCGGCCTGCCGACGCACCCGGACAGCTGGGTCAACCATGTCGGCCCCATCGGCGTGTTCGGCAACGGCGCGAATTACGACATCGGCTACCCCAATCTGCAGGGCAAGGACCGCAGTTTCTTCGGCTCCGTCTTCGGCGCGAATGTGAAGCCGGGCCCCAATTATTACGATAACAAGGGCGGCTGGCTCGGCTTTGGCGACATCTACTGGCTGACCGCGCTGATCCCCGATCAGAACGCGCAGGTCCATGCCGGCTTCCGCGCGGCGGGCGATACCTTCCAGGCCGATTACGCGACGACGCCGGTGGTGATCCAGCCTGGCAAGGTCACGCGCCAGACGACGCGCTTCTTTGCCGGCGCCAAGGAAGTCCGCCTGATCGACAAATATGAAGATCAGCAAAATATCGCCAATTTCGACAAGGCGATCGACTGGGGCTGGTTCCGCATCGTCGAAAAGCCGATCTTCTATTATCTCGATCTGCTTTTCCGCCTGACCAAGAATTTCGGTGTCGCGATCATCCTGCTGACGATCACGATCCGCGGCCTGCTCTTCCCGATTGCACAGCGCCAGTTCGCGTCGATGGCGAAGATGAAGGCGATCCAGCCCAAGATGAAGGCGCTGCAGGAGCGCTTCAAGGACGACAAGCCGCGCCAGCAGCAGGAAATCATGGCGCTTTACAAGACCGAAGGGGTCAACCCGCTTGGCGGCTGCGGCCCCACGCTGCTGCAGATCCCGATCATGTATGCGCTCTACAAGGTGCTGCTGCTGTCGACCGAAATGCGGCACCAGCCGTTCATCCTGTGGATCCGCGATCTATCGTCGCCTGATCCGTTGACGCCCATCAATCTGTTCGGCCTGCTGCCCTTTACGCCGCCGGTTTTCCTGGCGATCGGCATCATCCCGATCCTGCTGGGTATCTCGATGTATTTCCAGTTCAAGCTCAACCCTGCACCGATGGACGAAGCGCAAAAGCAGGTCTTTGCGATCATGCCATGGATGCTGATGTTCGTGATGGCGCCGTTCGCAGTTGGCCTGCAGCTCTACTGGATCACCTCCAACGTGCTGACCATCCTGCAGCAGCGGCTGCTCTATGCGCGGCACCCGGAGTTGATGGTGCCCACCCCCAAGGGCGGCGCCAAGCCGCCTGCGAAGAAATGATGCGCCATGGATGAGCCCGATCCACCCTTTACCGAGGAGATGATCGAACGCGCGCGCAAGGCGTTTGCGGGCCAGATCACCTTTTTGAAATCAGCGCCGTCGCTGGAATTCCTGCCCGATCCCGACGTGCCGGAGATTGCCTTTGCGGGCCGGTCCAATGTCGGCAAATCGTCGCTGCTCAACGCGCTGACCGGGCAGAATGGCCTGGCGCGGACATCGAACACGCCGGGGCGCACGCAGGAGCTGAACTTCTTCGACGTGGGCACCCCCCTCGCCTTCCGTCTCGTTGACATGCCCGGCTATGGCTTTGCCAAGGCACCCAAGGACATGGTCAAGAAATGGCGTTTCCTGATCAACGATTTTCTGCGCGGGCGGCAGGTGCTGAAGCGCGTGCTGGTGCTGGTCGATTCGCGCCACGGGCTGAAGGATGTCGACCATGAAATCATGGAAATGCTCGACAAGGCGGCCGTCAGCTATCGCCTTGTCCTGACCAAGGCCGACAAGATCAAGCCGACCGAGCTGCTCCACATCACCAACGCAACGGCGGCCGAGGCGCGCAAGCGGCCCGCCGCCCACCCCGATATCATGGCGACCTCAAGCGAAGTCGGCTTCGGCATTCCGGAATTGCGTGCAGCGGTGATCGAGGCGATCGGCTAACCAATCGCGGTCTGCTTCAATACAGCGATAATTGCCGGGGCAGCACCAGCCACCCCGGCAATCACGACATCAGCGGGTACGGAACTTCTTGGTCAGCCGCACGCCGAACTCGCTGCGATCGTTGCTGACGACAACCCCGACAAAGCCGCCCTGATCAAGCCGGCCCTGATCATAGACCTTGTTGAAGATGTTGCTGCCATAGATGCTGAACGACAGGTCGCGCGCTTCATTTTCGTATTTCAGGTTGAAGCCGACCAGGCTGCGCGGATCGATGATCTCGCTCGCGCGTGCGACCGGCTGGCCATATTGCTGCCCGCGATACGAATAATCCACCTGCGCCGTGATCGAACCACGCGCCAGATCATAGGTATAGGCGCCAGTCACCGCCCCGGTGAAATCAGGGCTGAGCGCGGTCGGCGCGCCTGCCACCGGCGTGCCACCGGTGGGGAAGAAGGCCGGCGGCAGCGAGTTCACGCGCGTGATCTTGCTGTCGAGATAGCCAAGCGATCCCTTGAGCTTGAAGCCGCCAAAGGTGACCGTGGTTTCCGCCTCGATGCCGCGCGCACGGGCATCGGCGGCGATGATCACGGTGTT
>JBBQHG010000284.1:0-2768 GCA_038323755.1 Sphingomonadales bacterium | reverse complement strand
CAGTCAGGCCGATGCCGACGCGACGCGCCCGGTCGCTCTGGTCGCTGGCGGCGCGCGCCAGATTACCGTGACGGAGACCGCTGGAAGTGCCGAATACAAGGCGCTGATCCTGCAGGCGAACAATGCGCGCGGGCCGGATTTCTATGCGTTCCGGCTGTCCTATACGCTGTCGAAACTGACCAACGACACCGATGACATCAACTTCCGCGCCGCCAACTCGAATGATTTCAACACCGAGGAAGGGCCATCGGCGAACGACCGGCGTCATGTCATTTCGGCGGTGGGCTACCTTTATCCGCTGGACGGCGTGACCGTCAGCATCGCCGGGCTGTTCCAGTCCGGCCAGCCGGTCAACCTGGTGCCTGACGCGCGCATTTTCGGAACGCAAGACCTCAACGGCGATGGGGCCTCGTTCGGCGAGAATTTCGTCGGCAATTCAGACCGGTATCCCGGCGCGAAACGCAATTCCGCGCGCCTGCCGTGGTCGGCCAGCGTCGACCTCGGCCTGCGTTACGCTATCCCGGCGCTGGCCGGACGGCTAGAACTGAGCGCAGATGTGTTCAATGTGTTCAATGCCAACAACCAATCGGGTTTTGCCAACGCTGCGACAACGTCCAATCAGGTGCAGTTCGGCGGGGGTGCACCGTTCGTCCAGCGCAATGCCGGGCCGCCGCGCCAGTTCCAGTTCGGCGCGAGCTGGGCGTTTTGATGGACGCTCGTTGATGGATTGGGGATTACTGCCCAACTTGCGCAGCCTGATCGGCCTGATCGTGATCATCGCCTTGTGCGCGGCACTGAGCGAACGGCGTGGCGCGTTACCCGGCTGGCGCTGGATCGCAGGCGCGGTGGGTTTGCAATTCGCGCTTGGGCTGGTGCTGGTCAAGGCACCGCCGGTCTGGGCGGCGCTGGCGGCGGCCAATGACGGCCTGTCGGTGCTGCAGACCGCGACCGACAAGGGATCGCGCTATATGTTCGGCTATCTCGCCGGGGGTGACCTGCCCTTTGCGGTCAAGCCGGGCGCGCCGCCACCGTTGATCATCGCCTTCCAGATCCTGCCGCTCGTCATTGTCACCTCGGCGCTTGCTTCATTGCTCTGGCATTGGGGCATCCTGAAGCGCGTCGCTCAGGGGCTGGGCTGGATGCTCGAGCGGACGCTCGGCATTGGCGGCGCGGTGGCGCTCAATGCGGGCGGCAATGTGTTCCTTGGCGTGGTCGAGGCGCCGCTGATCGTGCGTGCCTATTTGCTACATATGAGCCGGGCGGAGATTTTCGCCATCATGGCGCTTGGCATGTCGACCGTCTCGGGCGTGGTGCTGGTGCTCTATAGCCAGACGCTGAAACTCGTTGTCGACAATGCGTTCGGGCATATCATCACCGCTTCGTTCATCTCGCTGCCAGCGACAGGGCTGGTCGCTCGCCTGCTCGTCCCCGGCGACGAGGCGACCCCCGCTGATCGCACCGACGAAGACCTGAAGTTCGACAACAGTATCGATGCGCTGATCCGTGGCACGATGGACGGGCTGCAACTGTTCCTGGCGATCATCGCGGTGCTGATCGTGGTATTCGCGTTGGTCGCGCTGAGTGACGACTTTCTTGGCCTCGCACCTGATATCTGGGGCGCACCGCTCACGCTGCAACGCCTGTTCGGCTGGGTTTTCGCGCCGCTGATGTGGCTGCTCGGTGTGCCATGGGTCGAGGCACAGACGGCCGGCGCGCTGATGGGGACCAAGGCAATCCTCAACGAATATGTCGCGTATCAGCAGATGGCGGCACTGGGCGCGGATGCGCTGTCCGAGCGCGGCAAGATCATCACCGTCTATGCGCTGTGCGGCTTTGCCAATCTGGCAAGCATTGGCCTGGGCGTGTCCACGCTGTCCACTTTGTGCCCGGCACGGCGTGGGGAATTTGCCGCACTGGGGTTCAAGAGCTGGTTTGCGGGGAATCTCAGCACGATGATGGTGGGAGCGGTGATCGGCGTGCTCACGCTCTCCGGCTGAGCGCGCTATAGCCATATCATGTTCGACGCCCGCCTCCGCCCGCTGATCGATCCGCCACTCAATCGCATCGCGGCGATGCTGGTGCCTTTGGGTGTCACCCCCAATGCGCTGAGCATTTTCGGCGCGATCGCGGGGATTGCGGCAGGGGTGGCGATTGCATTGGGGCAGTTTGGCGCAGGCTTTGCGCTGATCGTCGTCAGCCGGATCAGTGACGGGCTCGACGGGCCGGTCGCGCGCCAGACGCGTAGCACTGATTTCGGCGGCTATCTCGACGTGGTCTGCGATTATGCCTTCTACACGGCGGTTCCGCTTGGGTTCGGCTTCGCCCGGCCCGAATGGGCGCTGCCCGCCGCCTGCCTGCTCGGTGGGTTTTTGATGGCATCGACCAGTTTTCTGGGGTTCGCGACGCTGGCGGCCAAGCGCGGGCTGCAAACCGAGGCGCAAGGTAAAAAGAGCTTCTTCTACCTTGGCGGGCTGGCAGAAGGGGCTGAGACAATCGCAGTGCTGGGGCTTTCGTCCCTGGTGCCAGCTTGGTTCCCCGTCCTTGCTTATGGCTATGCGATTGTCTGCGCAGCGACTGTGGTGGGGCGCGTAGCGATCGCCGCGCGCATGCTGAGCGACGAGAAATGACCCAGATCGGCCTGATCCGCTTCGGCATTTTCCTTATCGTCTTTGTCGGCTTTGCCCTGCTCGAACGCCGCTATCCGGCACGCCAGTGGCGCACGACGATGCGGCAGCGTTGGTTGAGTCACGGGGCGCTTGGCGGGCTTA
>JBBQHG010000283.1:0-2868 GCA_038323755.1 Sphingomonadales bacterium | reverse complement strand
CCACGAACAGCGTATCGCCCGGCCGCGCATCGAACGACACCTTCATGGTATGCGCGACGCCCGCCGCATAGCCCTGAACGTGGACGATCCCCTTGGGCTTCCCCGTCGATCCCGACGTGTAGATGAAGAACATCGGATAATCGGCATCGACCGGCAGCGGCTTCGACGATGCCCAGATCGCACGCACGAAATCATGATCGGGCAGCGCCAGCAGTTCATCCTGTGATGTCACCGCAAAGCCCGCCTCGCGCGCCTTGGCGAGCAGGGTTTCCAGCGCCGCGTCGGTCAGCTCATGGCTCCAGCGGTCGCGCTCCTCACGCCAGATGATGTCGGGCTGCGCGGTGTGGCGCACCACGATCACCGTTTCCACGCGCGGCGGCAAGGTGACGAGGCTCGACGCGATCGCGATCCGCACCCGCGCGGCATCGGCGGCGCTGATCCTGCCTTCGCTGCCCAAGGTGATCAGCGCGCGACCAACGCCGCGCATGATGTCGGAGCGCTCAACCGACACTTCGCCTGCCAGCGTTTCTTTGACGGTATCGAGGATCGTCGCCGCATCCGCTTCCGGCAATTCCAGGTCGGTGTCGGCCAAAATCGCCAGCGCCGTGGTGACCGGCACATAATTGTCGAGTGCCGGATCGGTATAGGCATTCTTAAACGCCGCAACCTGGGCATTTCGATAGCTGCCGTCGGAGGTCACGATGACGCGCGCGCCCGCATCGCAAATGCGGTCCGACAGCGTCTTGTCGCTGAACCCACCGAACACGGCAGTATAGACGATGCCGAGCCGCTTGGCGGCTTCTGTCCAGTAAATTTGCGGCACGATGCTCGGCATGTTGAGCGCGATGCGATCGCCCGCCTTCAGCCCGAGAGCTTCCAGCGCCAGCGCACATTTCGCCGTCTCCAGCAGCAACTTCTTGCGCGACACGCTGAAGCAATCGACCGGGCCACCATTGCCGCCGCGTGCTGACATATCCCACCGGTCGCCCTCGAAAATCAGCGCGGCCTCATCGCCGTGCCCGCTCAGCACATGGCGGTCGACTTCGCTGAAGCAGGCATTGGTGCGCCCGCCAACGAACCAGCGCCAATGCGGCGGCTCGCTCGAATCAAACGCTTTGGTCCACGGGGCAAAGTCCACTGGCATGTCGGCAACCACCGGCGCAGCGCTTTGGGCGTCCCAGCCCGACCAGCGTCCATCTTCTGCACGGGAAAGCCATGCGCCATCGCTGCCAAAGCCTTCCACGAACCAGTGCATCGTGGTAGCAGCGATATCTCCATGGAACTGCCCGGGCGCTGCCAGGCACGCCGCGCGCATTGCCCGCCAATCGTCTCCGGTACGTACCGGATTTTGCGAAATCGCGGGAGCATTCTCCAAAACGGCTGAACTTTGGTCATTCATCAGCGATTCGATCCCCTTTGCGCCATACCGAGATTATGAAACAAACTTTGCCATAATTACAATTGTTGCGTTTCGGGCGGCATTTTATATCCCCCCATCGCCCATGTGAACCGATGATGCCAGCTATCTGGCGCTAGCCATCGCACCGGCGAATGATGCGCCTTCGGCACGCCCCACTGGTCCGCAAAGTCGGGGCCGGACGGCCCAAGAGCTCAGGCCGGTCATTGCTTCGACGCCAAGCGTCACAAGCACATTGGACAGCTTCACAATATTCCAATAAAATCGTTCCCGATCTTATCGCAAATCAGCGAAGAGCGTTGACGACCCTTCGCAAGCAAAGCAGAATAACGGTGACCGGTGCGGCGGTGGAGCGGATTATCGAGCATAACGTTTCTTCTTCACACTATATCTTCATGACCATGATGGCGATTGGCATTGCTGTGCACGGCCTGTTGCTGTCGTCACTGGTTTTGTGATTGGTACAATGCCGATATCGCCGATTAGGAGCCCGATATTGGGGCTAGGCTTTCGTCTGGCCCTGTTCGAATTTTGCGAAAATGCGCCGAACGCTAACAGCGTCTGCGGTGGTCGGCTATGGCCCCGCCAAGGGAAGCATGCCGATCATTGGCGGTGCGCTTGTGATATTCAACCCATCCCCGCCGCTGTCGACGGTCATTCGGTCCATGTGCTCAACGGCGCAGAAGGAGTCCAAAACAGATGATTATGGGCATCATAATCACGCCCTTTGACGCCGCAGCAATTCTCATCATGCTTGCTGCGGTTCTCAGCTATTTCAACCACCGCGTACTCAAGCTGCCTCCTTCGATTGGGCTAACCGTGATGGGCGCGGTCGCATCGCTACTGGTTGTCGGGCTTGACCGGGTGGTGCCTGGCGGCCGGCTGAGCGGCGAGATCGTGCGCTTTCTGGCCGGGATCGATTTCCATGCGACGTTGATGGACGGGATGCTGTCATTCTTGCTCTTTGCCGGCGCACTTCACGTCGATTGGGCGGAAATGAAGCGCGGACGCTGGCCAATTCTGATCCTGAGCACAATCGGCGTGTTGATCTCGACGGTGGTCATCGGCGAGGGGTTTTATCTGGCGTCGAATGCGCTGGGGCTTGGCGTTCCCTTTCCCTGGTGCCTCGTATTCGGCGCGCTGATCAGCCCAACCGATCCAGTTGCGGTCATGGCTGTGCTGAAGCGCGCGAAAGTTTCGCCGACGCTTGAAGCGACGGTTGCCGGCGAAAGCCTGTTCAACGACGGCGTCGGCGTGGTCGTGTTCACGATCATCCTCGCGACCGCTCTTGGCACCGAGCCCGTGACGGCTGCACACGCTGCCAAACTTTTCTTCGTCGAGGCAGGTGGCGGCATCGTGCTTGGTCTGATTATCGGCGGGATTGCGTTCCGCGCGATGCGCTCCATCGACGACTATAAGACGGAGGTTTTAATCAGCCTCGCGGTCGTGAT
>JBBQHG010000282.1:0-2874 GCA_038323755.1 Sphingomonadales bacterium | reverse complement strand
GCATCCGCGAGAAGAGCTGCCCGACCATCCCGCTCATCAGCGTGCCGGCGGCGCTATCCTCGCGCTCGGGCATTTCGATGACCACCATGATCGGCGCTGCAGCCGGCCCTTCGGTCCAGAGCGGCGCGCCTGCCCAACCGGCGTCGGGTGCATCGGGGCCAAGCCGCCATGCCGAAAATGCGGCCAGCGTGTCCGGCATCGGGCGCACGACGGGCGGCGCTGCGACCGGTGCGGCCTCGGCGCGAAGGTAGATGGCGCCCGGCATGGCAGGCGCGCTTGGCGGCGGCGTTGGCGGCGCCAGCCAATTGCGCGGTTGCTCGGCAATGGCAACGTCAACGCCCGCTTCGCGCCACCAATCGAGCGCGCTGACGGTACTGGCCGTCCAGTCAAAATGTTGGTCTGCCCCCATGCATCTTCTAAAGTCCCGGTTGACGCGGCGGTCAATTCGCGGGCACGCGTGAATGGACAGGACGTTGCTGGAACGCGATGACGGACCTCGGGACTGTCCCGGGACGGTACCGGTAACGTCCGCGAGTGGAGACGGTGATGAGTGAACGCGAGTCGATGCCCTATGATGTGGTCATCGTTGGTGGCGGCCCGGCGGGCCTGTCGGCAGCGATCCGACTGAAACAGCTGGCAAATGAGAGCGGCAGCGAGCTGTCGGTCTGCGTGCTTGAAAAAGGGTCGGAAATCGGCGCGCATATTCTCTCCGGCGCGGTGGTCGACCCTCGCGCGCTTGATGAGCTGCTACCCGATTGGAAATCGATGGGCTGCCCGATGGCGGATACGCCCGTCACCGAAAATCATCACTGGATCCTGACGAAAAAGGGCCACCGCGAGGTGCCGCACTGGCTGCTCCCGGCGTTTCTCAACAACAAGGGCACCTATACCGGCAGCCTGGGCAGCCTGTGCCGCTGGCTCGCCGAGCAGGCCGAGGGACTGGGCGTAGAGATTTTCCCGGGCTTTGCCGCTGCTGAAATCCTGTTCAACGAGGATGGATCGGTCAAAGGCGTTGCGACCGGCGACATGGGTGTGGCGCGCGACGGAACGCACAAGCCGGATTACCAGCCCGGGCTCGAGCTGCATGCCAAATACACCCTCTTTGGTGAAGGCGTCCGCGGGCACCTGACCAAGCAACTGATCCGGCTGTTCGATCTTGCCAAAGACAGCGAACCGCAGGTCTACGGCATCGGCATCAAGGAGTTATGGGATATCGATCCGGCGCAGCATGTGCCGGGGCGCGTGCTTCACACCCAGGGCTGGCCGCTCGACAACAACGCCAATGGCGGCGCCTTTCTCTACCATCAGGCCAATGGGCAGGTGGCGCTGGGACTGGTTACGTGGCTCAGCTACAAAAATCCCCATCTCTCGCCGTTCCAGGAGATGCAGCGCTGGAAAACCCATCCCGATATCGCGGCGATCCTCAAGGGCGGCAAGCGCATCTCCTATGGCGCGCGCGCGATCAGCGATGGCGGGCTGCAATCGATCCCCAAGCTCGTTTTCCCGGGCGGCGCGCTTATCGGCTGTTCGGCCGGCTTCCTCAACGTGCCGCGTATCAAGGGCAGCCATACGGCCATGAAGTCAGGCATGATGGCAGCCGAAGCTGCGTTCGCAGCGGTGGGTGAGGGGCGCAGCAGCGATGAGTTGGCGGCCTATCCCGCAGCGTTTGAAGCGAGCTGGGTCCACAAGGAACTGTCGGTGGTGCGCAATGCCCTGCCGCTGATCGAAAAAGGCGGCATGCTGGTGGGCGCCGCGCTCGCCAGCGCGACGATGTGGGCGGAAAGCCTTGGCATCAAGATGCCCTTCACCCTTGGTCATCACCCCAATCATGATGATATGTGGCGCCAGGATCTGGTCCCCAAAATCGATTATCCCAAGCCAGACGGGGTGCTCAGCTTTGATCGGTTGTCGTCGGTTTTCCTGTCGAACACCAATCATGAGGAAGATCAGCCGGTCCATCTGCAGCTGAAGGACCCATCGGTGCCGATCGCCGTCAACCTGCCGCTGTATGACGAGCCGGCCCAGCGTTACTGCCCCGCAGGCGTCTATGAAGTGGTGGGTCAGGATAGCGGTGATCCCCGTTTCGTCATCAACGCGCAGAATTGCGTCCACTGCAAGACGTGCGACATCAAGGATCCGTCGCAGAACATCAACTGGGTCGTGCCAGAAGGCGGCGGAGGTCCAAATTACCCCAATATGTAAATATGTTGTCGGGCTAGGCTCGCTCCTTTTGTGCAGCGTCTCACCCGCGCTGGCCGAGAGCAATCCGCTCGATCTCGCGGCTTATGTCCGCGCGCGTGCGGCCGATGCGGACGGCAATTCGGGCGCCGCTGCGGCTGATTATGCGATCGCGCTGACGGCCGCGCCTGACAATGCCGTCATTGCCTTGCGCGCCTATCGCGCGGCGATCGCGGCGGGTGATTTCACGCTCCTCACCCGGGCGCGCCTGGCATTGGAAAAGGCTGAACTTGCACCGGGTGATGCGGCGCTGCTCTCGCTCGCCGAGGCTGGTCGCACGGGCGATGCAGGCGCGATGCGGCTGGCGATCGATCGCATTGCCGCCGGGCCGCTCGATTTTCTCGCACCGTCGCTGCGCGCCTGGGCGGCGCTGGCGACGCCAAATGCAGCGTTTGCCGCGCTCGACGCCGCCGGAACAAACCCCATCGCCCGCCGCTATGCGCAGGAAAATCGCGGCCTTCTGCTGATCGCGACCGGCAAGGACGCAGAAGGGCTCGCGCTCCTTCAAACGCTTATCGGCGCCGACTCGGGCAATGCCGATCTTCGCATCAACGCAGCCGGCCTGCTCGCGGGCAGCGGCCATCCGGAAAAGGCCGCCCGGCTGCTGGCCCCCGAAGGCGCGCCCGCAAGCCCGTC
>JBBQHG010000281.1:0-2929 GCA_038323755.1 Sphingomonadales bacterium | reverse complement strand
ACGAACCAGTGGACGGCGCCCAACGCGGCATATTGCTGATCGGCAACCCGGCGATCATGTGGGGCGGGCTCATCGCGGTGGTGGCGTGCCTTTATGCATGGATCAGCGAACGCGCGCACACGACGGGGCTCATCGCCGGGTTCTGGATCGCCAGCTATCTGCCGTGGATCATCATCCCCAAGAAGATCGGCTTCTTCTATTATTATTATCTGCCCAGCATTTTCCTGGGGCTGGTGCTGGCGGCGGCGTTCGACCATTTCGGGCCCCGGCTGGGCAAGGGCTGGCTGCGGCATACCCAGGCCGGTTTCGCACTGCTCGCCCTCGCCCTGTTCGCCTATTTCTATCCGATCCTGTCAGCCGCACCGCTCGCAGGGCCAATGAGCTTCCTCAACTGGATGTGGTTCTTCAGCTGGCGCTGATCATCGTGGAACGTCGGCAATCGAATGGATCGCGGGCGCTTTACCGCGGCGCACTCCGCCCGCCGGCGCCGGAAAACGCATGCGGGTCAAAACTGGCAGAAAGCGCGCGTGGCGATTTGGCGCCAATGGCCTGGTCCGGCGTGGCTTGCGTCATGGCCGACTGCCGCTGCCCCGCACCGCGATCAAACGTCAGCTCGTCCAGCAGATAGGCGTCGACCAGCGTGCTGGCCGGCAGCGCTGCGCTGGTGCCGTGGACAAGGAAGCCCAGCACGCTGACAAAGGCGATTGTCGCAAAGGAAACGACCGTGCCGCTCACGCCTTCGTCGCTGGCCTGCCCGCTGATCTTCAGCGGCCCGCTTGGCGTTTGAATATAGAGCAGCCGCAGACCGAGCTTGCCCTTCTTGCCGAAATGGCCGTTCTTCTGGACCCGGGCAACTTCTCCAACCGCAAGCGAGCCGCGCGGCAGCACCACCTGCCCGTTATAGGAAAGCGGTTCAGCCACTTCGAGATAAACGCGGTCGCCGGGCTTGCTGAACTTGGTTGACAACTCGGTGCGCGTTGCCAGCTTCAGCTGTGTTCCCATCGGAAAATACATTGCCTGCGCTGCGCGCTGGTCAGTCATCGGTGCCGACCAATGGACATATTCCTGCGCCTGGGCGGTCGTGCCGAGCAACGCCAGCCAAGCTGCGCTGCCAATGAGAACCCTGTTCATAAACCACCTCCCGAAAAACCTTCTCGGCAAATGGCCCCAACCAATTGAAATGGATTGAATTTCGCTAGTTAATAAGCGGGTAGCGATACGGATGTGACCGGTGCAGCGTCAATAGCGCCCCCAGGTGAAGCGCGACGATAGCGCATAGTTCCAGACAGCGCCCACCAGCACGCCGACCAGTGCAGAGGCGGCCCAGGTGCCGCTGCGGACATCGTGCAGAAAACCGGCCACGCCGATATTGGCGACCAGGCCAACCGAGCAGACCACGCAGAACGACACCCACCCGTCGAGCAACGGTCGAAAGCCGCGCAATCGCCGATCGCGATAGGTCAGCGCGTTGTTGAGGAAGAAGTTCATCGTCATCGCAGCGAACGCCGCCACGATCTGCCCGCCCAGGAAAGCGCTGCCCAGCGCCAGCATGATCGCCAGCACGCCCATATGCGCGGCCACGCCGATCGCGCCGATGACCGAAAACAGCGCGAACCGCACCGGGATAAAGCGCCCGAACATCCGGTCATACAGCGCGATCAGGAATTCCATCGCGACAACATGGTCGAGCTTGCTCTCGCCAATCTCACGCGTGCGGAAGGTATAGGGTAGTTCGAGGAATTTCAGCGGGCGCGGGCTGCCGGTCATGATGTCGAGCAGAATCTTGAAGCCGATCGCCGCCAGATTGGGCGCGAGTGCGCGGACCTGATCGGTGCGGATCATGAAGAAGCCGCTCATCGGATCAGTCAGGTCGGCCTTGAGCACGAATCGCGACAGCCGGGTGGCGAAGGCCGATTTGGCGACCCGGTCGCGATCCCATTCGCCGGTGCCGCCATCGCCGGTAAAACGCGATCCGATCACGACATCAAGCGAAGCGTCGGCCTGCAACGCGTCGAGCATTTTGGGCAGCAGCGTCTCGTCATGCTGCAAGTCGCCGTCGATGACCGCGACGAGCGGCGCGGCCGTGGCGCACATGCCCTCGATACAGGCAGACGATAGCCCGCGCCGGCCGATCCGTTGCAGCACCCGCACCCGGCTGTCGGTGCGCGCAATCGTTCGTGCAGCGTTGGCGGTGCCGTCGGGGCTGTCATCGTCGACGAAGATCGCTTCCCAGCGTCGCCCGGCCAGCGCTGCTTCCAGTCGCGCCACGAGCAGCGGCACATTGGCCGATTCGTTGAAGGTCGGGATGACGATGGCCAGTTCCAGCCCTTCGGCATGCGCGGTCAAAACGGTCTCTTGGCTGGTCACAACGACTGCCTTGCCGAGCCCGCCGCGATCACGCAACCGCTCTCTTCAGCCGGTCCATCAGCCGCGCGCGCGATGCCAGCGCATCGGCGCGCTTGTCGGCCAGCAGATCGCGCTCGATAAAGTGCCCGGTAATGCGCAGCCCCGCCAAAATGTCGTCCCAGTCCGGCTGGCCGCCCTCGCGCAGGAATGCGGGCAAGGGCATCAGCCGCGCCTCATGCCCCAGCGCTGCTGCTGCGCTCACCGCGCCGCCGCTACGCGGGCTGACATAGGTCAGCTTTACTGTCTCACCCGTCACGACGCAGCGCTCCAAATCCAGCCCGAAACCCAGTTCTGCCAGCAGCACCAACTCAAACCGCGCCAGCGCCGCCGCCCATCCGCGCGCCGCCGGCGATGCTTCTATGGCGTAAACCAGTGCGCTAACCACATCGTACAATGCGGGGAAGGGTTGCGCCTCCGGCAGCGCCGCCGTCGCCAACGTCGTCACCCAATCGAGCGCCGCCGCCGGCAGCGGTTCAGCGAATAGCGGCGCCCGGCTGTGGATCAGCTCGACCGTCATCCCGCT
>JBBQHG010000280.1:0-2939 GCA_038323755.1 Sphingomonadales bacterium | reverse complement strand
GCTGCAATATCATCAAGAAGTGCGACCAGCCCGCCCGCCATTTTGCCCGCCCTGCAAATTCATTGTTCACTGGCGTTCATAGCGTGATGCAGCGCACGATAGAAAGCCAAAGCCGATCCCGGCGCGAAGGATTTCCGTTTCCGTCACGTAACACCAGCCAATGCCCCCTGACCGCGCAAGAGGATGCCGCCATGAAATTGCTTTTGATGATTGCAGCGCTCGCCGCTTCCGGCGGGGCCGCGCTGGCGCAGAACAGCACCGCGCCCCTGCCCGCACCCGCCGCTTCCCCCATCGGGCCACCACCGGTTGCGGCACAAGGCGGTGGCGGCGGCGCCATCCTCAAGGCATGCGGCGCCGACTTCCAAAAGCTTTGCCCGGGCATGATTCCCGGTGACGGCAAATTGCGCGCCTGCGTTCAGGCGAACCTTGCCCAGCTCTCGACCCCGTGCAAATCGGCGCTGGCGGCAAGGCGCGCCGCAGCCCCGCCCGCGCAGCAATAACCGCGCACGGTCGCGGCGTTACTCCAACAGCGCACGCGCCTTGTCGAGCCGGGCGGCATAGGCATCGATCACAGCTGCCGTCCGTCCGGCATAGGTCACGGCATCGGCGAAACGGCGCTCTTCGATCGCTTCGCGCACGCCGGGCAAGGTCTTGGCGCCATAGCCTGTAAACCGGCCCGGCGCGTAGATCAGGTTGCGGAACCATGGCCGCCCGGGCAGGCCCCGGTCGTCGACCAGCAACTGATCGATATCGGCCAGCATCGCGTTGAGCTTCTGGCGGGTGGCAGCGGCAAGCGCTGCACCCTTATCGGCATAGGCCGCATCATAGGCGGCCGCACTTTTCTTGAGGTGGTCGACGGCATTTTCAAGCACCGCGAGCTCAATATAGGGCGTCGGTGCCACCGCAGGCGGCGGTGCGACGGGATCGAGCGGGTCGTTCGCCAGCGCAAAGGCTCCGTCAGCGGTCAGCTTGGCGCGCTTGTCATCAGCCATGCGGCGGTCAGCGACAAGCTTCTTCACCTCTGCCAGATAGCCCGAAACAGCGTTCGCAAAGTCGCCAAAGCGCTGCGGCGGCGTGTCGGCATCGGCCATCCGGAGCACCATGTGGCCGACGGTCTTCGACAGCACGGTGCCATAAACCAGCCCCGGATCATCAAAGGTCGTGAAATGGTGATAGCTGTCGTAGATCGAGTGATAGACCCCGTCGCCCTGATCCTCGCCGCCAAAACTGATGTTCACCGCCGGCAGGCCGAGATGCTCCAGAAAGGCGGAGTAATCCGAGCCCGATCCAAGCGGCCCCATTTGCAGATCGCCACCTGCTTCGGCCCCGGCCAGCAACTCGGGTGGGAAGCTGGAACCGGCATAGGCATCCGCGCGAATGCCGCCATGCAGGCGGTCGAGCACAGTCTTGCCTGTCTGCGGGTCGGTCACGCTTCGCGCGGCCTCGCTCACCATATGCTGGTAATCATGGCTACCCAGCGCGCTCAGAAAGCCGCGCCCGGTGCCATCGGTGTTGATATAAAGCAGCGCCTTGGCCTTCAGCTCTGCGGCATGTTCTTCCGCCCATTCGGTGGAGCCGAGCAGGCCAGGCTCCTCGCCGTCCCAGCTCGCATAAACAATCGTGCGGTCAGGCCGCCAGCCGGTCTTGAGCAGTGAGCCGATCGCCTTGGCTTCGGACAGCATGGCGACGTTGCCCGATAGCGGATCCTGCGCGCCGAAGACCCAGCCATCATGGTGATTGCCGCGGACGATCCACTGATCGGGATATTTCGTGCCCTTGATCGTTGCAATCACGTCATACAGCGGCTTGAGCGTCCAGTCGGACTTGACCGCAAGATGCACCTTCACCCCGCCGTCGCCGCCCAGATGATAGGTAAAGGGCAAACCACCACGGAAATTCGCCGGCGCCTTGCGGCCGCCCAGCTGGCTGAGCAACTTGGTCGCATCGCCATAGGAGATCGGCAGCGCCGGGATCTTCAGTATCGTCGGCGCCGTTTCGCGCGTCAGCCGTTTCGCGCCCTCGCTCGCGCCGATGCCGGGGGTCAGCGGATCCCCCGGGGCCACCACCAGATCGATCACCGATCCGCGCTGCACGCCCGTTGCCGGCCGCGTGCCGCCCTTGGGATAGGGATCGCCTGCCGCATAGCCGTCTTGCGCAGGATCGGAATAGATCAGACTGCCGACTGCGCCATGCTCCTGCGCCAGCTTGGGCTTCAACCCGCGCCAGCCGCCGCCATAGCGCGCGATCGCAATCTTGCCCTTCACGCTGATGCCGCGCCGCTCTAGCGCCTCATAATCCTCGGGCAGGCCGTAATTCACGTAAACGAGGTCGGCGGTAACATCGCCATCGCCTTGATAGGCAACATAGGGCGGCAGCGCGTCCGCCAGCTTGCCCGACGTATCGTCCTCGGCAATCGTCGGCTCCTGCCCGCCGAGTGTGATCGCGTTGGGAGCAATCATTTCGATCTTGGTGGAAATCGGGGTCGGATAGAGCACCTGGAAGGTCTCGATATGCGCATCCCAGCCCCAGGCCTTGAACAGCGCCAGCGTGGCCTCGGCATTGGCCTTGTCATGCGGCGAACTCACCTGGTTGGGCTCGGATGACATGCGCCGCAGCCAATCCATCTGGTCCTGCGCGCTGATCTGCGCGTCGAAGGCGCTCTCCAGCGCCTTGCCGGTTTTCGGGCCGGCGGCCAGTGCGCCGGTGGCCAGCGCCAGCGATGAAATGGCGGCAAGCAGCACGGTGTTTCTGGCCATGATATTGATTCCCCCGATAGATTGTTACAGCGAGTGTGGCTGGGGCTGCAGCGGGGCGCAAGCGCTGTTGTCGCGCGGATAAGGCAGGTTTACTCCAGCGGTGCCTCACGCAGCATGACCGATAGTGCGGCCAGGTCATCGCCAATAGCCGCAGCCAGCCGGGTTTCCATCGCGCGGTACCGG
>JBBQHG010000279.1:0-2946 GCA_038323755.1 Sphingomonadales bacterium | reverse complement strand
TAATGAGGCCCAGGAAGGCTGATACAGTCTCCCAATAGATCGCTGAACCAAGCGCAAAAAAGATCGCGGCGCGGCGAACACGCACCTTCATTTATATGCACGCTTGCCGTCATGCCGGACTTGATCCGGCATCCCGCTGCCTTTTTCAACAATGCAGAAGAAGCGGGACCCCGGCTCAAGGCCGGGGTGACGGTTGGACTGTACGGAGGTCACGCCGCGCTCATCACGCCGGTGTGGCCGAAATCTTCGCCCTTGAACAAGAGCGGCTCGCCGCGCTCCATCGCCAGCGCATAGGCGAAGCAGTCACCAAAATTGAGCTGCGCCTTGTGGCCGCTGTCCTTGCCGAAATCGCGATAGGCTTGGCGGGCGATCTTGGCGTGCGCCTCTGTCACAGGTTCTATTTTGATGCGCAGATCGCGAATGAGCACGTCGAGGTTCACGCTGGCCTTCGCGTCGCCCTCGCGGTCAATGACAATGCCGCATTCGAGATAGTTTGCCGCAGACATCATTTTATTGGCAGCTTTGCTCAGGATACGGAGCATCGCGGTCGCCTCAGGTTCCAGCTGCAACATGGCCACGACCGCCGACGTGTCCACGATCATGCGGGCAAGCCCATATCATCATACAGCAAATCGCCATGCGCCAGCGAAAGGACGGTGCCAGACAATCGCGGCGCGGTATCGCGGCAAACCGCCAGCGCTTTGGTATAGATGCTCTCGCTGTCGCGCTCACGCTTTAGTGCGCGCAAGGCTTCCAACACGATTTCCGTACGGCTGGTCCCTTCAGCCGCCGCAAGCTCCGCAGCTATGGCATAGGCCTCGTCGCTCTTGATGTTCATCTGCGCGCCCATCGTTCTACCTCAAACCGCCCTTATGGTAGAATAGCATAATCCCGCTCCCCGAGAAAGCTACGCGCAAGCCGCCACCACCCGCATCGGCTCTTCCCCCACCATCGGGCGCAGCCCCAGCCGCGCGAACATCGCTCCGTCCGCGCTGTCCCCCCGGTTGCCGGTGGTCAGCAGCTTGTCGCCGGTGAAGATGCTGTTCGCGCCCGCCATGAAGCACAGCGCCTGCGTCGCCTCGCTCATGCTCTCGCGCCCAGCGCTCAGCCGGACCATACTCAGCGGCATCGTGATCCGCGCGACGGCGACGGTGCGGACGAACTCGATATCGTCGATCTTCGCCAGCGGCGTATCGACGAGCATGTCGCCCAGCACGGTGCCCTTGACCGGCACAAGTGCGTTGACCGGCACGCTTTCCGGATGGCGCGGCAGCGTGGCGAGCGCGTGGACGAAACCCACCCGGTCGCTCCGCGTCTCGCCCATGCCGACGATCCCGCCGCAGCACACGTTGATCCCCGCCGCACGGACATGCTCCAGCGTATCGATCCGGTCCTCAAAGGTGCGCGTGGTGATGACGTTGCCGTAATTTTCCGGCGAAGTATCGATATTATGGTTGTAGTAATCGAGCCCCGCCTCAGCCAACTGGCTCGCCTGATGCGGCTCGAGCATGCCGAGCGTCATACAGGTTTCCAGCCCCATTGCCTTCACGCCCGCCACCATCTGCACTACCGCATGCATGTCGCGGTCCTTGGGGTTGCGCCAGGCGGCGCCCATGCAGAAACGCTGCGATCCGCTCGCCTTGGCTTCGGCAGCGGCGGCAAGCACGGCCTCAACCTCCATCAGCTTATCGGCCTTCAGCCCGGAGTCGGCGGACGTGCTTTGCGAGCAATAGCCGCAATCCTCCGGGCAGCCGCCGGTCTTGATCGAGAGGAGGGTGCACAGCTGCACTTCGCCCGCCGCATGATGCGCGCGATGGATCGATTGCGCGCGAAACATCAGCTCGTCGAAGGGGAGATCGAACAGGTCGGCGATCTCTTCGCGGGTCCAGTCGGTGCGGATCAATTGATGACCTTTCCAATTTCACTCATGAACATACCAAGCCCGGTCGCAAAGGTCGCGGTGGCGATCGATCGTTCCCAGGAAAAGAAAAAACGCAGCTTCTTGCCAGACTTTCGGTGCTCGATGATTTGGTTCATCGCGCTGAACCCTAGCGTTGCCGACATGGCGACCAGCACAAGACCAATCATTACGATAGAGCCGCCCTTGCCACCTTGGACCCAGGTGAGAATCGCACCGAGCGTAACCAGTGCGATCGTGCTGAGATGCTTGAAATAATCATATTCGAGCAGCAACCAATCAGACCGCGCCGCACCGCTAATCTGTTCTTCGGGCAACTCACTCATGCCGCAGCCTCCGCTTCCGGGGGCATGTTGTGGCCAAGCAGCTTGAGCACTTCGCCCGCCGCGTTGATCAGGTTGGTGCCGGGGCCGAAGATCGCCTGCACGCCGGCTTCACGCAGAAAGTCATAATCCTGCGCGGGGATGACGCCGCCTGCGATCACCTTGATGTCGCTCCGCCCCGCATCGCGCAGCAGGCCGATCAGTTCGGGGATCAGCGTCTTGTGGCCCGCTGCCAGCGACGATGCGCCGACGACATCGACGTCGTGCTCGATCGCCAGCGCCGCCGCCTCGCGCGGGGTCTGGAACAAGGGGCCGGGGACGATCTCAAACCCCAGATCGCCGAACATGCTGCTCACCAGGTTCGCCCCGCGATCATGCCCGTCCTGCCCCATCTTGGCGACCAGCATGCGGGGCTTGCGGCCCAGCCGCCGCTCCGTCGCATCCACGCCCTCGACCAGATTGGCCCAGCGCGTATCATCGCCATAAGCCCCGCCATAGATGCCGCTGACCGGCGTCGGGCTCGTCGCATAGCGGCCGAACGCATCCTCCATGGCAGTCGAAATCTCGCCCAGCGTGGCGCGGGCACGGGCGCAGTCGATGGCGAGGGCAAGGAGGTTGTTTTCAAATCCTCCCCGGGACGGGGAGGTGGCAGCCGCAGGCTGACGGAGGGGGGTATCCGCGGGCGAGCCGGTCGCCTGTGGTGAC
>JBBQHG010000278.1:0-2979 GCA_038323755.1 Sphingomonadales bacterium | reverse complement strand
GATGCGCTTGCCATTGAGCAAGACGAGCGTGCGCTGCGGGCCGAGGCCGCGAAGATTGACGCTGGCAACGCCTTCTGAACCCTGTGCGCGCGCATCAAACTGGTTTGCGTCGCCGATGATACCGTTCGACGTCGGCAAATTCTTGAGGAGGTCGAGACCTGATGGCGAGCCCTGACGGCCCAGCTCATCGGCGCCGATAACATCGACAGGGAGTGCTGCATCTTCCGGAGTGCCGCGGATGAGCGACCCGGTGACGATGATATCGGGGGCCTGTTCCTCAACCCCGTTATCCTTTGGCAGCGCGGTCTGAGCCGACGCCGGCATAGCGATTCCAAGGGCGAGCACCGAACAGGCACAGGCCGCGAGCAGCTTAGTTTTGAGCATCTCTCTCTCCCACTTGGCCGGATCGCTTAGGGATTCCGTACCGTAAGATCGAATTGGCAGAGACGAGGCTGTCGCGTCAAGCGAAACTAGAGTTGCGAAACACGACCTTTTCAGGGCTGTTGCCAAAAAGACATACAACTGAAACAAACATCAAAGGGCAGAACGCGTGTTCGAAAGGCGCCAATAAGGCGTCAAATCGCACGCGGCATGCGCCTCGGTGTCGCGTCGTGAAACGCGCGCCCGGCTTTAATAGCCATTCAGGCGCGCAAAACGCTCACGGTGATAAGCGGCATTGCCCCACATCGCCTCCAACACCGCTGCCCGCTTGATATAGAAGCCAGCATCGTAATCATCGGTCATGCCGATGCCGCCGTGCAGCTGGATCATCTCGCGGCTGGCGAGCTTCAGCGTGTCGCTTGCCACTGCCTTGGCGAGCGTAACGGCCTGATCGACGTCTGAGCGACCCGCATCGATTGCTTCCAACGCCGCTTCGACGGCCGAGCGCATCAATTCGATCTCGGTGAACAGCTTGGCCATGCGGTGCTGCAGCGCCTGAAAGGTGGAAAGCAGCTGGCCGAACTGGACGCGCGTCTTGAGATAATCATTGGTGGTCTCGAACGCCTGGACAGCGAGGCCGAGCATTTCAGCACAGACCGCCGCGGTTGCGCGATCAACGATTGCCTGCGTGGTCGTGCCGTCGAGCTTTTCGGCAAAGGCGCCGTCGAAGCTGATCTGCGCGTGGCTGCGCGAATCCGCCATCTTGCGGGTGGAGCGAGTGACGCCCTTGGCATCGCCGGCGACCAGATAGAGCCCGTCCATCGCCGCGACCACGAACAGTGCAGCGCTATCGCCTTCCGCCACGAACGCCTTGGTGCCGGTGATCTTGCCCTCCGATACGCTGGTGGCGATCTTCGACAGATTGTGGACAGGGCCCTCATCGATAGCGAGCGTGGCCACGACTTCGCCGGATGCAATGCGCGGCAACCATGCAGATTTCTGCGCATCCGACCCGCCCATCACGATTGCGGTGGCCGCCGCTGCCGTCGACGCAAGTGGCGACGCAGCAAGGTTGCGGCCGAGTTGCTCAAGCACGAGACCGAGCGAGAGATAACCAAAGGCGGTGCCACCAAATTCTTCCGGGATGACAATGCCGGCCAGGCCCATCTCGGCCATCACCCGCCAGGCGTTGGCGTCATATCCTTCCGCCGGTGCCGCGTCGCGCATCTTGCGAAAGGCGGCGACCGGCGATTCATTGTCCGCCCATTCGCGCACCATGTCGCGGATCATCGTTTGTTCGTCGTTGAGTGCTGCCATTGTTCTGGTCCCGCTTGTCGGTCATTTCACTATCGTCACCCCGGCGAAAGCCGGGGCCTTGATGGGTGGGCCGATCGCCTCCCCGCAAGAGACCCCGGCTTTTGCCGGGGTGACGGTTATCTCGATCGGTACGTCTACTGGTGATCAAGCATCCCGAGGATGCGCTTGGCGATCACGTTGTTCTGGATTTCGGTCGAGCCGCCATAGATTGAGACGGCCTTGCCCCAGAGCCAGGTGCGGGTCTGCGCGATTTCGGCATCGCTGAACCCTTCGCCTTCCCAGCCGAGCCCGTTCATGCCCATGATCTCAATGGCGAGTTCGGCGCGGTCCTGCGTCAGCCGCGCGCCGACATTCTTCATGATCGACGAGGCAGCCGACGGGCCCTGGTTCGACTTTGCCTCAAGCGCTGCGCGGCGCAGCGTGAGCATGAAGGCGCGCTGATCCATCTCGTGGCGAACGATGCGCATGCGCAGGTCACTGTCGGCCATCGTACCGTCATCATTGGCGCCGCGATATTCCTTGGCGAGCGCACCCATCGGCTTGCCAGCGAACAGCCGCGCTGCAGCCCCCCCGCCCGAGAGATTGCTGCGCTCATGCTGGAGCAGGCGCTTGCCAATCGTCCAGCCTTCGCCCTCGCGACCGACCAGGTTTTCCTTGGGCACTTTCACATCGGTGAAGAAGGTTTCGCAGAACGGCGACTGGCCAGAAATCATGCGGATCGGCCGCACTTCAACACCGGGCGACGTCATGTCGATCAGCAGAAAGCTGATGCCTTCATGCTTCTTGGTCTTGTCCGTCCGGACAAGCGCAAAGCATTTGTCGGCCCATTGGCCGCCAGAGGTCCAGGTCTTCTGGCCGTTGACCAGATAATGATCGCCCTTATCCTCGGCAAAGGTCTGCAAGCTGGCGAGATCTGAGCCGGCGCCAGGCTCGGAATAGCCCTGGCACCAGCGTACCTCGTTCTTGGCGATTGCGGGAATATGCTCCAGCTTCTGCGCTTCGCTGCCATATTCCAGCAAGGTCGGGCCGAACATCATCACGCCCATGCCGCCAATCGGGTTCCAGGCACCGATGCGGCCCATTTCCTCAGCCAGCACGCGGGCCTGATGCTTGTCGAGACCGCCGCCGCCATAGGCCGCCGGCCAGGTCGGCACGCCCCAGCCGCGCTCTCCCATGCGCTGTTTCCACAGCTTGAAGTCGGCGTCCTCGGGCGACGGACCCTCGGCCGTCATCAGCGCCCCCTGACCTTTCAGGGATGTCGGGAAGTTGTCTTCCAGCCAG
>JBBQHG010000277.1:0-3003 GCA_038323755.1 Sphingomonadales bacterium | reverse complement strand
GTACGGCGCGTCACCCACACGACTAGCGCGAACACCGCCGGGGTCAAAGCGAGCGGCGCATACGGGAAGCGCGCGACGAACACATCGAAAACCGCCTGCGCGCGGTCGCTCGCCCCGGCAAACAGCAACGCGACCAGCCCGAGCAGTACCGCGCCGACCCCGGTCGCCAGCCGCCGCCGCAAGCGACCGATTTGCATCCCGGCCTGGCGCGCACCGCGTCGGCGCCACACGATCGAGACGAGGCGGACGGCATAAGGCGCATTGCGATTCATGCCCGCGCTCATGCGCGATTGCGGCGCTGGACACCACCCGCGGATGCGGTTGCGCGGCGTTCCGCGCTCGCTTAGGCAGGGGCCATGAAACTGATCATCGGCAACAAGGCCTATTCCTCCTGGTCGCTGCGCGGCTGGCTCGCGTGCAAGCAATCGGGGCTTCCGTTCGACGAAGTCGTCGTCCCGCTCTACGACGCCGAATGGGACAAGCGCCGCGAGGGCGCCGAATTCGCGCCGTCTTCGGGCAAGGTGCCGATCCTGTGGGACGGCGACGTCGTCGTCTGGGACAGTCTCGCGATCATCGACTTCCTCGCCGACCGCGTCGGTCGCGACAAGTTCTGGCCCGAGGACGAGGCGGCGCGCGCGATGGCGCGGTCGATGGCGGCGGAAATGCATTCGAGCTTCACCGCGCTGCGCCGCAAGCACAGCATGAACGTGCGCCAGATCTTCCCGCCGCAGCGCCCCGATGACGATGTCGTCGCCGACCTCACCCGCATCATGGAGCTATGGGCGCAGGCGCGCGCGCGCTTCGGCGGCGAGGGCGATTTCCTGTTCGGCGCGTTCGGCGCGGCCGACATCATGTATGCGCCGGTGGTGACGCGGATCGTCACCTATTCGCTTCCCGTCGCGCGCTTTGCGACGGGCTATATGGACGCCGTGCTAAACCACCCCTTTATGCAGGACTGGATCGCCAGTGCGCAGGAAGAGGAATGGGTGATCGAACAGTTCGAACAGCCGGCCAAGGCGTGAACCGCTACCGTATGCGCGTCGTCGGATAGGGCGTGCCGTCCTTGTGGAAATAGCCTTCGTCATCGAACGTCATGTCGATGTCGGAATAGGCGCCCTTCCCCTGCATATTACCCGCACCGACCGCAATGAAGCTGCAGTCAGCGTCAGACCGGTTCTGCAGATGATGGCCGTTCTTGTCTCCCATCGGAAACGCCAGGCAATCGCCCGCGCGCACCAGCGTCTCGCCGCTATCGTCGACCAGGACCGCCTCACCGGTCAGCATCACCACGAACTCGTCCTCCGCTTCATGCCAGTGGCGCTGGGATGACCAGCCGCCGGGCTTGAGCACGACATGGCTCACGCCCATTGCCGTCAGCCCGCCCGGCGGGGCAAGGCGGCGGAACCAGCGGCCGGCGATCGGGGCGTCAAACGGCGCGGGATAGCCGGTCGTATTCGCCTGGGGGATTGTGTCGAGATCGAGCTTGGGCAATGCAGCCTCCATGGATGCCGTCCCCACTTTGCCCGATGTCGTTGATCTCACCAAGCGGCTGATCGCGTGCGAAAGCGTCACCCCCGCCACCGGCAGCGTGTTCGCTGTGCTGGAAGCGGCGCTCGCCCCACTCGGCTTTTCGGTCGACCGGTTCGTGGCGGGCGAGGCGCCCGATGGGCCGGTCGAGAATTTGCTCGCCGTGCGCGGCAGCAGCGGTCGTCACTTCGCCTTTGCCGGGCATCTGGATGTCGTGCCGCCGGGCAGCGGCTGGGACGGTGATCCCTTTGTGCCCGATGTGCGCGGCGATCTGCTGTATGGCCGGGGTGCCGTCGACATGAAGGGGGCAATCGCCGCCTTCGTGGCGGCCATTGCCACCATCCCCGCCGATGCCGGCACGATCAGCCTGATCATCACCGGGGACGAGGAAGGCCCCGCCACCTTCGGCACCGTCGCGCTGATCGATCGGATGGCGGCGCTGGGGCTGGTGCCCGATCTGTGCCTGGTCGGCGAACCCACCTCGGTCGATCGACTGGGCGACATGATCAAGATCGGCCGGCGCGGCTCGGTCAATATCTGGATCGATGTGCCCGGCAAGCAGGGCCACGTCGCCTATCCGCACCTGGCCGACAACCCGATCCGCCGGCTGACCGCCACCCTCGCGGAAATCAATGCGATCGTGCTCGACGAAGGGACCGACTGGTTCCAGCCCTCCAATATCGAAGTGACCGACCTGACCGTCGGCAATCCCGCCACCAACGTCATTCCATCGAAGGCGAGCGCACGGCTGAGCATTCGCTTCAACGATCTGCACCGGGGCGATGATCTTGTCGCGCGGATCACCGAGATTGCGACCCGCCACGCGCCGGGCGCGCATATCGTCGCGCGCGTCTCCGGTGAGGCCTTTCTGACGCCGCCCGGCGATTTCTCCACGCTCATCGCCGATGCGATCGAGGCGCGCCTTGCCCACCGGCCGACACTCTCGACCAGCGGTGGCACCTCCGATGCGCGTTTCCTGTCGAAAATCTGCCCGGTGGTGGAATTCGGCCTGGTCAACGCAACGATGCACAAGCTGGATGAAGCCGTCGCCATCGATGATCTGCTGCTGCTGACGGATATCTACGCCGCCATCATCCGCGCCGCGCTGCAGCCCAGCCTCAGCTAGCCAGCGCCTGCCGCTTCTCGGTGCGCGACCAGGCGATGAAGTCGGCCTCGTCCATCGGCTGAGCGATGCCATAGCCTTGCATGATATCGCAGCCGATCACGCGGAGCACATCGGCCTGGGCCTGGTTCTCGATGCCTTCGGCCACCGCCTGGCAGCCCAGCCCGTGGATGAGACCAATCACGGCATGGACGATCGTGCGCGCCTCGGCCTTCACGGCGATATGCTCGATCAGGCTGCGGTCGAGCTTGACCCGGTCGATCGGCAGGTCGCGCAGCCGGGCGAGGTTGGAATAACCGGTGCCGAAATCGTCGATCGCAATCGTCGCGCCATCGGCCCGCAGCGAGGTGATC
>JBBQHG010000276.1:0-3115 GCA_038323755.1 Sphingomonadales bacterium | reverse complement strand
TATAGACCACCACTGCGCAGCCATCGTCATCGCGGTCGACCCTGTCGAAGCTGCCGGTGCGGCGTTCTGCCCCCGTGAGCGCGGCGCGCCCGCGCAGCCATTCGTCGAACACCTGGCGATCGACCATGCCGACAAAGCCGTCACCGACGGGCATATCGACCGCCTTGTCCGACGGTGCGATCATGCGGGCAGAGGTCGCGCGCGCGACCAGCAGATGATCGGGAATATCGAAATCCTTGATCAACCGCGGCGGAATGGCGCCACCGCACGGCTTGATCCGCCCGGCCTTGTCGAGCAGCAGGACGTGATGCCCTGCCCGCGCCAGATCGGTCGCGGCGACCGACCCCGATGGCCCCCCGCCCACGACAACAACATCGAAATCGATTGGGTTCTTGCGGCTCATGCAGTGAGCTCCTTCGGCAGCGAGAGCGAGAGGGCCGGTCGCGTCCGCGTGACGCCCACGGCCAGCCAGGCGGCGGCGAGGAACAACAGCGCCTCACCGGCAAAAACGACCGTGAAGGCCTGATTATCGGCACCCATCAGCGCGCGCCCGATGTCCACGCCGACCGCGCCGATCAGGCCGCCCGCGCCGAACGCGATCGCCTGTGATGCGCCCCAGACGCCCATGCGAATGCCCGCGCGTTCGGTACCCTTGGCGCCCGCCAGCCCCATCATCGCGCCGATCGCGGCCACTGCGAACACACCATTGGCAAAGCCGAGCAGCATGATGTTGGCCTTGAGCGGCCACACCGCGCCGACCTGGGCGGCCATTCCCAGCCCTGCCAGCGCAACCGCCGAGCCGAGACAGCCGCCGATGATCCACCGCCGGAGGCTAGCGGGCGTGCCACCACCAAAAGCGCTGCCGAGCACACCAACCGCGATCATGCCGAGCAAGACACCAGTGTGCTGGGTGCCCGATAATTGAGTCGATTGGCCCGGCGTAAAGCCGAAGAGCAACCCGGCAAAGGGCTCCAGAATCATGTCCTGCATCGAATAAGCGAGCATCGAGACGAATACGAAGACGGTGAACTGCCGCGCGTCTGCCTCTGCCATCATTTCACGCAGCGCATCGCCAAAGCCGATCGCTGGCGCTTCTTCTGCGGCACTGACCTGCGGTACCGGTCGCTCGACACCCCATAATGCGAGCAATGTCACGACAAAGGCCACGAGCGAGACGCCGCTCGAAACCATCGCCAGCCGAGGCAGCGAGAAGGGATCGATCAGCCCGCCTGCCACATTGGCGGTGATGACGATGCCGAGCACCATCGTGATCCAGGTGATCGACGCCGCCGCCGCGCGCCGCGCGGGTGCGACCTGGCTCGCGAGCAGCGCCAGCAGCGATGTGCCCGCCGCGCCAACACCCGCGCCAATCATGCTGAAGCCAGTGATCGCCAGCGCATAGCCGAACCAGCCGCCGGTCGCGATTGCGCTGAGCGAATCGACCGCCGTCAGCGCGCCGAGCGCCAGCAGCGCCATACCGAAGATGATCCAGGGCGTCCGGCGATGGCCCTGATCGGAGCCATGGCCCCACACCGGGCGCGACAGTTGCACGGCATAGTGCCACGCAACGAGACCCGCCGGCAGCGCCGCGGGCAGTGCATATTCAACCACCATCACCCGGTTGAGCAGCGACGTGACCAGCATCACCATCGCGCCGATCGCGCTTTGGACCAGCCCGAGCCGGATAATGCCCGGCCATCCCAGCAGCTTCGCATTCATATGCCCAGCGCTCCACCAAGGCCGATCGCCGAGGCCAGCATGCCAAAGACATACAGGCTCGTGCCGGTCGCATTATACCAGGGAGTGAATTTGGTCGGATCCGACAGCAGCCGCGGCATCAAGGCGAGCTGTGCCGCCACCAGCGCGCCGACGATCAGCGCGGCGATGCCATGCTCCCAGCGGACGAGCAGCGCGACAACCAATAATTGGGGTAGCGCCATCGTTACACAGGCGATGCGTGCTGCGCGGTCGATGCCGAGGATGGCGGGCAATGAGCGCACGCCCATCTGGCGATCGCCCTCTACCGCCTTGAAATCATTGAGTGTCATGATGCCATGCGCGCCAATGCTGTAGAGCAGCAGCACGATCAGAATTTCAGCCCTGGGCAACGTGCCTGCCATCACCGCGGCGCCAGTGAACCAGGTCAGCCCTTCATAAGTGAGCCCGACAACGCCCGGTCCCCAGATGCCGCTCATCTTCAACCGCAGCGGCGGCGCGCTATACGCCCAGGCGCAGGCGATGCCGAGGCATGTCGCATAGAACACCCACTGTCCCGCCAGCAGCGACACAGCGAGCGACAGGATTGTCCCGCCGATCGCGATCCACAGCCCCCATTGGCCGGGGATGCGACCCGAGGGAATCGGCCGTTCGGGCTGATTGATCGCATCGACATGCCGGTCGAACCAGTCGTTGATCGCCTGGCTGTTGCCGCACACCAGTGGCCCGGTCAGCAAAATGCCAATGATGACGAACGGCCAACGTTCAGCCAGCGATTCGCCCGATGAGACACAGCCACACATGAACGCCCACATCGGCGGGAACCAGGTGATCGGCTTGAGCAGTTCAAGCACGTCACGCGGTGCGGGCAGCCGTTGGGGCAAAGGCGATGCAGCCGGAGATGACATGGGTGTAGGCTAAGATTGACACCCTATAGTGTCAAATCGAATTGTCAGTTTTTGCCGTCCCGACAGCGCTAAAATCAGTTGGCGTCGGGCACCAGATTGCCAAGGCCATGCCGATGCAGCTTGGAATAGAGACTCTGGCGGCTGACACCCAGAATTTCGGCCGCCGAGGCCCGGTTATCAGAGGTGTAGGTAAGCGCTGCCTCGATACAAAGTCGCTCGATCAGATCCGTCGATTCGCGAACAATGTCCTTCAGCGACATGCGGCCGACCAGCTCGGTCAGCTGCTCGACCGACCGCGGCAATTGCCCCTCGCCGGTTGGCACTTCACGCAAGCGCCGGCCGACATTGCGGATGGAGAAGCCATAGCATTCGCCATCGCCGTGCGGCGCGGACACGGCCGAAACCTCTATTTCTTCCTGCGTGCCGCCAACACCGCGGAAGATCGCCGATACGTTGCGGACCGACCCATGCTCGCGCAGCTGGCCAACGAT
>JBBQHG010000275.1:0-3123 GCA_038323755.1 Sphingomonadales bacterium | reverse complement strand
CGGATGGAGCAACTGTTCGACACCACCAACAACCGCACCGACACGCCGATGACGCGCGACCAGCTCGCCGCCGCAATGGCCGATTGCGACGTGCTGGTGCCGACCGTTACCGATGATATCGATGCCGATCTGATTGCAGGCGCGGGTGACCGACTGAAACTCATCGCCAATTTCGGCGCGGGCGTTAACCATATTGCGCTGAAAGCGGCGCGCGGACGCGGCATTATCGTCACCAATACGCCCGGCGTGCTGACCGAAGACACCGCCGACATGACGATGGCGCTGATCGTCAGCGTGCCCCGCCGCCTGGCCGAGGGCGAAAAGCTTGTCCGTTCGGGCCAATGGAGCGGATGGAGCCCGGGTGGCATGCTCGGCCACCGCATCGGCGGCAAAGCGCTGGGGATTATCGGCATGGGCCGGATCGGCCAGGCAGTGGCGATGCGGGCGCGCGCCTTTGGCCTGTCGATCCATTACCACAACCGCCACCGCCTGCCTGCGGTGCTGGAGGCGCAGCTTGCCGCGACCTGGCATGGGTCGCTTGACGAGATGCTGGCCGAAATCGACATTCTGACAATCCACACCCCGCGCAACGCCGATAGCGAGGGCCTGCTCGACGCGCGCCGGATCGGCCTGATGCGGCCGCATGTATACCTCATCAACGCGGCGCGCGGCGGGATTGTCGATGAAGATGCCTTGGTCGATGCGCTGGAAGCCGGGCGACTGGCGGGCGCTGGCCTCGACGTGTGGAAGCACGAACCGCAGATCGACCCACGCCTGCTCGCGCTGCCCAATGTCGTGATGCTCCCGCATATGGGCTCGGCCACCTTCGAAGGGCGGCTGGCGACGGGCGACAAGGTCATCACCAACATCCGCATGTGGGCCGATGGACACCGGCCGCCGGATCAGGTGTTGGAGGGCTGGGTTTAGGGCTGGTTTTGAGGCTGGGTTTTGGGGCTGGGATCGCCGGATCGAGCCCGGGCAGTTGTCTGCGGACGCGCTTCCTGTACCCACGCTTGATCAAGCAACATCAGCCGCCGCGATTGTCTTGTCCCTTGCCAACGCCGCTTAGCATGTTTGGCCAAGAGCAGCCGGGCGCAATTCCTGCCGCTCGCATGGCGACCAACAGGGCGCGCGCCGATTAGCGAAATGCAGCGCCAGCGCCGGTTTGAGCGGGATAATGCCAAGCATCTATCCAGTGGCGGGACAGGTTCAATTCACTGCAAAAGAACACGGCCACAAAGCTTGCTGCGATGAGCGCAATATAGCTCTGCAGCCGTGATCTTCTTGAAAAATGATCTGCTATTTACCCAAGTGCAGACTTACTCTTTGAAATAGAAAAACTATCAGGAAGAGTAAGCCGACGCCGGCAAAGACATATCGTGCAGATGATTCTCTTGCGCCGACATATGCGATTGCCATTGAAGAAACGGCAATAGCTACTTGTTGCGCCGATAGCTGAGCGCTCATGTCAGCGGGAGGCGATTTCGAGCAAGGCGCCTGCTGTTGCACCATCAATGGCGCCGACGACCGCGCCGACAGGTCCGCCGAATAAGAAGCCGACCCCTGCCCCAATAACCGCGCCGACTCCAGCATATACAGTGGTATTATAGGTGCCGCCATCGACCTGATCTAGTTCAATATTGGAAAGCTCTAACATGCCTGATCTCCGGAATATGTATGTTGGTACTGAAGATATTGTTTAAAAACAAATCTTACGGGACATAATAAAGCGCCACACCAACTATTCCGCCGATTACGGCACCGCCAATTGCGCCGCCAACGCCGCCAACAGACCCGACCAATCCGCCAACGCCGGCCCCGATCAAAAATGCCTCGCCTACCGTACCGCCGCCATCAACCATCGCTATATCGTCGACATTCAAATCCTGAATCCCGACCACATCATACGAGCCGCTAGTCAACATCTGAGACATTTTCGTTCTCCTAATGTACACGACGGAGCATACCGTCCAGATTTTATATTCAGCACTCAAAAACCGAGTCAATCAATTCAATCAATTACTTACAAAATGGATCAATTAAAAAAAAGACGCGTCTGTGCCTCAACCGCCGGGTAAGCCGATGACGCAAACGGGGCGTTTCTACCGACGGATAATGATCCCTTGAGCGGTGCCATATTGCCCCAAGGCCGCTGTCACCGACGGCCCGTCCCCGGCATCAATCACCGACAGTCGGATCGGGGCAGATGGGCGCCGACCGCCGGATCAGGTGCTGGAGCGCCGGGCTTGGGGCGTCAGGCCTTCAAGCTGCCAATCCGTGTCCGCCAGCGGCGACCTGCCCTTGTCCCTGCATGGCCTTTGCGGCCAATGATCCGTCAGTCCAGGTCCATCCAGCCATCCTCGCCGATCGGATCGGCGGGGGGAATCGGGACCGGGCGCTTGAGCGCTGTCGCCAGCGTCCCCTTTGCCTGCGGATCAAGCAATTGCCGCGACAGGCTGACCGACCACGCGGCCTGGTCAGCATTGCCGCGTTGCCGCGCCAACCGCTCACCCAGCGCGCGCAACCGCTGCTCGATGATGCCGGCGACTTCGGGCGTGGTCGCCGGGTCCTGCGCCGTCGATGCCAGCATGGCAACGGTGCGATAGCCGATCCGCCGGGCGAGCGCATCGCCATTGGCAGGCACGGTTGCTGTGATCAGCCGGTCGATGATCTCGCCCACGCCCAGCATCGTCTCGTCAACGGCATGTTGCCCGCTGACCCGTGCCAGCCGCGCCGGGGCGAGAAGCGACCGCAGCGTGATCTCAGCGGCGACATCGGCCGCAACCAGCGGATCGAACACCGGGCCGCGAAAGGTCTGCAACAGCTCGATATCGAACTGCCGGTTGTCGCTGCCGTTGCGCGGGCTGGACAGCAGCGGGATCAGCGAGGTCGGCACGCGCAACGCATCGTGCGAGAGCGTGGCGAGCAGCGCGTCGAGCGCGGCGCGCTGCGCCGATGCCGGCACGGGCGGGGCCGCTTCCTTGCCATCGCCCTTCAACGCATAGCTGAACTCACTGCCACCGATCGCCTTGCCAGTGGCAACTACCTCGTAGCGATGCAACAACCAGAGCGGCACGAAGCGGCGCCGAAGATTGGCCACGGGCTCACCCGGCGACAGAATAT
>JBBQHG010000274.1:0-3155 GCA_038323755.1 Sphingomonadales bacterium | reverse complement strand
TTGGTTCCCTTTTCGAACAGCATCGGTTCGCCATTTGTGAGCCAAAGCTGGTGCGAGGTCGCATTCTTCTTGTCGGTGAATTCGGCAAAGACATCGGCATTATAGACGATGCAGTTCTGAAAAATCTCGATGAACGCCGCGCCCTGGTGATGATAAGCGGCCTTGAGCACATCCGGCAGGTTTTTGTTCACGTCGATCCCGCGTGCGACGAACCGCGCGCCAGAACCGAGAGCAAAAGCGCACGGCTTGGCGGGGTGATCGACCGAGCCATAGGGTGTCGACGGTGTGCGTGTTCCCTCCCTGCTGGTCGGGGAATATTGGCCCTTGGTCAGGCCGTAAATCTCGTTGTTGAAGAGCAGGAACTGGCAGTTCAGATTGCGGCGAAGCAGGTGCATCGTGTGGTTGCCGCCGATCGACAGCGCATCGCCATCGCCAGTGATGATCCACACATCGAGTTCCGGATTGGCCAGCTTCACCCCTGTCGCCACTGCCGGCGCGCGGCCGTGGATCGTGTGGAAGCCATAGGTTTCCATATAATAAGGGAAGCGCGACGAGCAGCCGATGCCGCTGACAAACACAGTGTTTTCCGGTCGCGCACCGAGTTCAGGCATCGTCCGTTGCACGGCTTTCAGAATGGCATAGTCGCCGCAGCCGGGGCACCAACGGACTTCCTGATCGGTTTCCCAGTCCTTCAGCGTCGTGATCCGCGTCATCTCGTTCATACCAGCATTCCTTCGATGGCCGCCTCGATTTCCGCAATGCGGAAGGGTTGGCCAGAAACCTTGTTGAGCGGGCAGGCATCGACCAAAAACTGGTCGCGCAACACCGTCTTGAGTTGCCCGGTATTCATTTCCGGCACGAGGATCCGCTCATATCCTTTCAGCAATTCGCCAAGATTGCGGGGCAGCGGCCAGATATGTCGAATATGGATATGGGCTACATCCAGCCCACGCGCCCGTGCGCGGCGCACCGCCTGATGGATCGGCCCATAGGTCGATCCCCATCCCACAAGGACAAGCTTTCCAGCTGCTCCGCCCAGTTCCACCTGCTGGTCCGGCACCACCACGCCCATCACCTTGTCACGGCGGATATCGGTCATTGTCTGGTGATTGACGGCACCATAATCGATATTGCCCGTGTCGATCGCCTTTTCGATACCGCCAATTCGGTGCAGCAAGTCCGGTGTACCCGGCTTGACCCAGGGCCGCGCCAGCTTGTGATCGCGGCCATAGGGCTTGAAGCCGCCATCCGGCACATGATCGAGGAACTGTACTGGAAACGGCGCATAGCCACTCATGTCAGGTACTTTCCAGGGCTCTGCGGCATTGGCGATATAGCCATCGGTCAGCAGCATCACCGGCGTCATATATTGCGTGGCGATCCGTACCGCTTCGATCGCGCAATCAAAACAATCGGCGGCCGAACGCGCGGCGATCACCGGCATCGGTGCATCGCCGTTGCGGCCATAAACCGCCTGATAAAGATCGGATTGCTCGGTCTTGGTCGGCAGGCCAGTCGACGGCCCGCCGCGCTGTGAATTGACGACAACCAGCGGCAGCTCGGTCATGATCGCCAGCCCCATCGCCTCCCCCTTCAGCGCAATGCCTGGACCTGAGGAGGACGTGACACCCAATTGCCCGGCATAAGAGGCGCCGATGGCAGAGGCGATTGCCGCAATCTCGTCCTCAGCCTGAAAGGTTGTGACGTCATATTCCTTCAGCCGCGACAGATGATGCAGGATCGCGGAGGCAGGCGTGATTGGGTAACCGCCGAAAAACATCTTGAGCCCCGCCAGTTGCGCGCCCGCAACCAGCCCGAGCGAAATCGATTCAGCGCCGGTAATCGTCCGGTACAAGCCAGCTTCGGCAGGCGCCGCGGCGATGTGGTGCTGGCGCATCGGCCCGGCGAGTTCGGCCGTCTCGCCATAAGCATGGCCGGCGTTGAGCGCGGCAATGTTCGCCTCGGCCAGCACGGGCGCCTTGGCGAATTTCGCCTTCAGCCAATCGACAATCGGCTGCCGATCCCGATCGAACATCCAGAGCGACAGCCCCAGCGTCCACATGTTCTTGCAGCGCAGTGCTTCCTTTTTGCCAAGACCGAAAGGTTTGACCGCATCAAGGGTGAGCTGGGAAATATCGAGCTTCAACAATTGCCACTTGGCAAGGCTGCCATCGTCTAGCGGGTTCGCGGCATATTTTGCCTTGGCAAGGTTTCGATCGCCGAATTCGCCGGCATCAGCGATGATAAGGCCGCCGGGTTTGAGAAACTCGACATTGGTCTTGAGCGCAGCCGGGTTCATGGCCACCAAAACGTCAGGCGCGTCCCCTGCGGTGTCTATCTCAGTCGATCCGAAATTGATCTGGAAAGCCGACACACCGAACAAGGTGCCCTGAGGCGCGCGAATTTCTGCCGGAAAATCGGGAAAAGTCGCCAGATCATTGCCGGCCAGTGCCGTCGAGAGGGTAAACTGGCCACCGGTCAGCTGCATCCCATCGCCCGAGTCCCCCGCAAAGCGCACGACAACCGAATCGGCCGGTGGATGAGCGCTCGCCTCTTGCGGGGTAAGCTCGTGAACGGCGCTAGCCATGGATATCGTCCTGCATTTTCGTTTGAGTGGCGTCTAGGCCCGGATCGGCGCATCGCCAAAGCGGAAATTGAGCCCCTGCACCAAATCGGGCCGTAGCAAACGCACGGCCGAGCGTGAGAACAGAGGCGGCATGGCGTTGCGCCACCTCCATTGCATCTGCGCCATAGCCGCCGCCCAGCGTGCTAGCGAGCGGAACCCCCCGCTCGATCGCGAGGCCGGCAATGAAGCGCTCGCGCCGTTCCAGGCCATCAGCGGACAGATTAAGCCGCCCCAAGCGGTCACCCACGAACGGATCCACGCCGGCCTGATAGAGAATGATATCTGGGGCATATCGATCGACCATTGGCACCAAAGTCGCCGCCAATATTTCAAGATAGGCATCATCGCCGATCCCGTCCGCCAACGGTACATCAAGCGTGGAGCGAGCCTTTCGCGCCGGGAAATTCTTCTCCGCATGGATCGAGTAGGTCGCGATGCCGGGCCTTCCAGCGGTCAGCGCGGCGGTCCCGTCGCCTTGATGCACATCGCAATCGATGATCAATACGCGCTGGACCGTTTCCTCCTCCAC
>JBBQHG010000273.1:0-3185 GCA_038323755.1 Sphingomonadales bacterium | reverse complement strand
GCTGACTTCACCGGCAAGATCATCCATCCTCAATTCTGGCCGGCCGAGCTCGATTATGCCGGTAAGCAGGTCGTCGTGATCGGATCGGGAGCGACGGCGGTAACGATCGTGCCGGAAATGGCGAAAAAGGCAGCGCATGTCACGATGCTGCAGCGATCGCCGACCTATGTCGTCTCGCGTCCGTCGGAGGATGCACTCGCCAATCGATTGCGGGGGATATTGCCGACCAAGCTTGCCTATGCATTGGTGCGTTGGCGCAACGTGCTGTTCGGCATGTATTTCTTCAACGCTGCGCGCAAGCATCCGGCGCAAGCCAAGGAGCGCGTGCTGGCGATGCTCGGTGAGCATTTGCCGAGCGAAACAATCGCCGAGCATTTCACGCCGCGCTACAATGTGTGGGACCAGCGACTGTGCCTCGTGCCCGATTCGGATTTGTTCAGTGCGATCAAATCGGGCGCCGCATCGGTCGCTACTGATACGATCGCGCGTTTCGATGCAAAGGGCATTGCGCTTGAATCCGGCAAGCGGCTTGATGCGGACATCATCGTGACGGCAACGGGGCTTGAGCTGCAATTGCTGAGTGACATCGCGCTGACCGTGGATGGCGAGACGCGCGATCTGGCCAAGACGTTCAACTACAAGGGGATGATGTACAGCGACATTCCCAATCTCGCGTCGTCATTCGGCTATACCAATGCGTCGTGGACGCTCAAGGCGGACCTCACCTGCGCTTATGTCTGTCGCTTGTTGAACACGATGAAGAAGCGGGGGCTCCGGCAGGCGACGCCGCGGATCGAGGGTGATCTGGAGCCGGCGCCCTTCCTCGATTTCACTTCGGGCTATGTCACACGAGCGATGGAGCGTTTCCCGAAACAGGGTAACAAGCAACCCTGGCAGGTGCATCAGAACTACCTCAAGGACCTGACCGCGTTGCGGTTCGGCTCGGTCGATGATGAAATGGCGTTCTCCAATCCGGTACCGCAGCCGATGATCGGCGCTGCGGCACGGGAGCCGGTGCCGGCTTGAGATTGGCTTGTGGCGGGGCAGTGACTAAGGTCGGTCGATGACCACGCTTTCCGATGACATTTCTGCCCGCGGCCTGGCAATTCTTGAGCGGCTGATCGGGTTCGACACGACATCGCGTGATTCCAATCTGGCGCTGATCGGTTATGTCGAGGCGATGCTGGGGGATCTCGGCGTGGCAAGCCACCGCGTGACAAATGCCGAAGGGACCAAGGCCAATCTCTATGCCACTCTGGGGCCCGCAGTGCCTGGCGGTGTCGTCCTGTCGGGTCATACAGATGTTGTGCCCGTTGACGGGCAGGACTGGTCGACTGATCCCTTCGTCCTGACCCGGCGTGATGACCGGCTGTTCGGTCGCGGAACCTGTGACATGAAGGGCTTCATCGCGCTGGCACTTGCTGCAGCGCCCGATATTGTCCGCAGCAGCCGATCAGTGCCAGTGCATCTGGCGCTGTCCTATGACGAGGAGGTCGGCTGCCTGGGGGCGCCATCGATGATTGAGGAAATGGTGCGCGAGCTGCCACCGCCGCTTGCGGTGATCGTCGGGGAGCCTACCAATATGGAGGTGGTCGGCGGGCACAAGGGCATTTCGAGCTGGGTCGTAACGGTCACCGGGCATGAGGCGCATTCGAGCCTGACGCATCTGGGCGTTTCGGCCAACATGGTCGCGGTGCGGCTGATGCAGGCGCTGGTCGATCTGGCAGATGCGTTGGTATGCCAAGGCGATCCGCACTCCCACTTCATGCCACCGCATGCGACGCTGACGATCGGGCAGATCAATGGCGGGACGGCGGTGAATATCCTGGCCGGAAAATGCAGCTTCGTGTTCGACCTGCGGACACCGCCGGGGCAGGACCCCGATGCCATTATCGCGCCATTCCTGGCATTTGTCGCGCGGGAGGATTCGGCGATCAGGGCATTGTTTGCGGACACCGGCATCTCAGTGGTGCGGCGGTCCCGCACGCCGTGCCTGGTGCCGGAGGCAGGCAGTGCGGCTGAACAAATGGTGCGACGCCTGACGGGCAATAACGGCCCGACACTCATGGTGCCCTATGCAGCGGAGGCCGGGCAATTTCAGGGAGCGGGATTTTCGACAGTGATTTGTGGGCCCGGTTCTATCGAACAGGCGCATCAACCGAATGAATATCTTGAGGTCGCGCAATGGGCGCGCGGGGTGCAGTTGGTAGAAGCTTTGGTTTACACCCAAACCTAGTTGTTCAAAGGAACAAGCCCAACAACCGGCAATATAGGGTGATCTCTGTCCCGATTCGGGACGGGTGCGATCCGCTGCGAGGTGGCGGCGCGGTTTGCGGTTGGCGGGGGCAAAATCAGCCCGACCAGTCGCCTTTTTCTACTGATAAATCAGTAGATTAGGCGGCCGACCGAGCCGATGCTAGATTTACCAGGGCTTCATTTCTTCCTGGTGGTACGTCGAAAAAAGCAGTTCCAACATTGTTATTCTCCCAGTCTGCGTCCGTGACGAACGCCCTGATTTATTAAAGCTTTTTTAAGCATGATGCAACGCGCCAATGCGTGGGTGCACGCCAAGTGGATGGGGCGAGACGCCGCGTCTGCCGCCGACTTAACCTTTCCTTCAACGCTGACGGCTTAGAAGCTGGGCAGATGACGCGCGCAGCAGAACAGGGCCAGGGTCACATGGATGACCGCGCGACACGCCAAGCGCCAGGCGCGCTGTCGTCGCGCCCCAGCATGCCGGATGAAACCGGGATGCAACTCGACATGCCGTTCTGTGTACCGGACCGGGTACCCAAGCCACTGGAAATCGTGCCGACATTGGGAGATCCCATGACGCTGGTTGCGCCGTGGCGGTTTCTTTGCATCGCGCAAATCATCAACTTCGGGCCATTGCGCCGGCATCTTGGCGCCGCCCGAGCAGACTGCCTGGTGCTCGATGTCGCCGACCGGATTGCCGAGCAGCTGCCGCAGGCGCGCCTGGCCATTGTCGGGCGGACCGAAGTAGAATTTCGATTCAGCGGCGATGGTGCAGCCGATGCCGAGCTGGCGCTGGAGCGGCTGCAGCGGCATTTTGCCGAGGCAATCGACCTGGACGGCGAGCCCCATTGCGTTGAGCTGGCGCTTGGCGGGGCAGCGGCGCCGATCATTGCTGTCGATGAGGTGCGGTTGGCCGAAGAAGCCGAGCA
>JBBQHG010000272.1:0-3187 GCA_038323755.1 Sphingomonadales bacterium | reverse complement strand
CGCGCTGTTCCCTAACACCCCGCGCAATCTGCGGACCGAGGACGGGCGCGAGGCGCTGAACCCCGATAATCTGATGTGCCGGGCGATCGGCGCGATCAAGGATGCGGTGCCCGATATCGGCGTGCTGACCGATGTGGCGCTCGATCCGTACACGGCGCACGGGCATGACGGGTTGGTCGATTCACAGGGCTATGTGCTGAACGACGACACCGCCGAAGTGCTGGTGGCGCAGGCGCTCAACCAGGCGGCGGCAGGCGCGGATATTATCGCCCCCAGCGATATGATGGACGGGCGCATCGGGCTGATCCGCGAGGCGCTGGAGGAAGAGGGGCACCCCAATGTCCAGATCATGTCCTATGCCGCGAAATATGCGAGCGCCTTTTACGGCCCGTTCCGCGACGCAGTGGGATCGCGCGGGCTGCTGAAGGGCGACAAGAAGACCTATCAGATGGACCCGGCCAATGCCGAGGAAGCGCTGCGCGAGGTCCAGCTCGACCTTGACGAAGGCGCCGACAGCGTGATGGTCAAGCCGGGGCTGCCCTATCTGGACATCATTGTCCGCGTTAAAACCGCGTTTGAAGTGCCTGTATTTGCTTATCAAGTCTCAGGCGAATATGCGATGATCGAGGCCGCAGTGGCCGCGGGGGCGGCGGAACGCGACCCGATGGTGCTGGAGACGCTGATGGCGTTCAAGCGCGCGGGTTGTTCAGGCGTGCTGACCTATCACGCGCTGCACGCGGCGCGGCTGATGGGCGGCTGACGCGGACGCAGCGATGATCGAGACCGAGCGGCTTTTGTTGCGCGCGCCCGAGCCGCGCGACCGGGCGGCGCTGTACGCGATGTGGGCTGACCCAGAGGTGATGGCCGAATTGGGGCCGGTGAAGGATGCGGCGGCGAGCGACGCGGTGCTCGCCAAGCATGATGGCTTTCGTCACGAAGGGCTTGGCTTCTGGGTGGTCGAGCGCCGCAGCGATGGCGCGATGCTGGGCTTTTGCGGGCTGAAGCGCGGGGACGCGCACAACCCGATTGCGGGTGAGATCGAAGCGGGCTGGATCATCGACCGGCCCTATTGGCGGCAGGGCTATGCGCTGGAAGCGATGGTCGCCGCGCTTGGCTGGTGCTGGGCGCACTTCGATGCGCCACGGATCGTCGCAATTACATCGGCCATCAACCTGAAGAGCCAGCAGATGATGCTGCGGCTGGGCATGCACCGCCTTGCCGATGGCGATTTCGACCATGTGCTGATTAGTGAAGGTGATCCGCTGCGCCGGATGGTCACCTTTGCGATCAACCGGCCATGATCGAGACCGCGCGGCTCCGCCTGCGCGCCTGGTGCGAGGCGGACGCCCTGGCGCACCACGCCATGTGCAGCGATCCCGAGGTGATGCGCTTTCTGGGCGCGCCACCGACAATCGACGAATCGCGCGACGTTGTGGTTCGCCAAACCGCGACGCTTGCAACTTATGGCATCTGCTTTCTGGTGATCGAGCGGCGCGCTGATTCAGCGTTTCTGGGATGGTGCGGCATCAAGCCGGGGCCGGAAGCAACGCCGATTGCCGCCGTTCCGGAAATCGGCTGGAGCCTGATCCGATCGGCATGGCATCAGGGTTATGCCCGCGAGGCGGCCAGTGCCGTGATCGACTGGTTCTGGCAGCATAAGCCCGACCCGATGATTTATGCGATCACCGTGCCGGCCAACACCGCCAGCTGGGGCCTGATGGAGCGGCTGGGCATGCAGCGAATGGTCGACCAGGACTTCGACCATCCGGCGGTCGAGGAGGGCAGCCCGCTCAAGCGGCACATCACCTATCGACTCGATCGCCCGGTTGGCGGCGCTTAAGATCGTTCGGGCGATCGACCATTTGTTAACCATATTAGCTGAAGACCGGCATGACGCGCCTTTGGGCGAGCGAGGGCCGGTGACCATGTACCAATCGCAGATTATCGCCGCTGACCGCCAGCGGGGGGCGTCTCCTGCCTTGTTCTTCGCTGCCATCCTCGCCGGATCCTTTCTGCTGTTCCTCGTCCAGCCAATGGTGGCGCGGATGGCGTTGCCGCGGCTTGGCGGGGCGCCGGCGGTGTGGAATTCGGCGATGCTGGTCTACCAGGCGCTGCTGTTGGGGGGCTATGCCTATGCCCATGCGCTGGGGCGGTTCAGCCCGCGCCGGCAGGCGGTGGTGCATATCGGTGTGCTGCTGGTCGCCGCTTTTTGGCTGCCGATCGGCCTGATGGCGATGGACTTGCCCGCCGATGCGCAACCCGCCTTGTGGGTGCCGTGGCTGCTCGGATTGTCGATCGGGCCGCTCTTTTTTGCCGTTTCTGCGCAGGCGCCGCTGCTGCAGCGCTGGTTCAGCACGGCCAATCCGGGGCGCAACCCCTATGCGCTTTATGCCGCCTCCAACCTGGGTAGTTTTGGCGGGCTGATCGCCTATCCATTGCTGGTAGAGCCAATGCTGGCGCTGAAGGCGCAGAGCGGGCTGTGGACCGCTGGTTATGCGCTGGTGGTGCTGCTGGTCGCCGGCTGTGCGCTGGCGCTGCCACGCGGAACGGCCGCTGCTGTCGTTACCGACACATCGCCCGCGCCCGAAGGACGGACGATCGGCCACTGGGTGCTGCTCGCCTTCGTCCCCTCTGGCATGATGCTGGCGACGACCACGTACATTACCACCGATATCGTCGCGATGCCGCTGCTGTGGGTTATCCCGCTGGGGCTGTATCTGCTGAGCTTTTCGATCGCCTTTGCCGAGAACCGGCTGCTGGCCGACATCATTACGCGGTTCGCACCGCTGCAGATCCTGCTGTTTGGCGGGGTGATGGTCGGCGGGTTCCAGGGCATGCCCTATTTCAACGCAGGCGTAGCGCTGACGCTGTTGTTTACGATTTCCGTTGCGCTGCACACGACAATGTATCGCAAGCGCCCAGCGGCTGACCGGCTGACGGGCTTCTACCTGATGATGTCGCTGGGCGGCGTGCTGGGCGGCGTGTTTGCCGCATTGATTGCGCCGGTGCTGTTTGACTGGACCTGGGAATATCCATTGCTGATCCTGGCTGCCGGTCTTCTGGTCCCGCAGGAACTGGTGATCGATCCGCTGGCGCGGCTGTGGGAGGGGGACGCGCAGCGGCGGCGAATCCTGACGCTCGCCGTGTCGCTGGCGGTGGGGTTGCTGATCGACGATGCCATCGTGGT
>JBBQHG010000271.1:0-3193 GCA_038323755.1 Sphingomonadales bacterium | reverse complement strand
CGGGTTTCCATCGCGCGGTACCGGGCCAGCACGGTCCGGCCAATCGGCGTCAGCCGCGCGCCGCGTGCTTCCCCGCCCCCGGCGATGGTATCGACCAGCCGTTCCTTGAAGCAGCGGTTCATGCTGTCGACCAGCAACCAGGTCCGGCGATAGCTCATGCCCATCGCCCGGCCGGCGGCAGAAATCGATCCATGCGCATCGATAGCCTCGAGCAGATCGGCCTTGCCGGGGCCAAGCGCTGCCTCTTCTCCGCAAAAAATCTGTGCCTTTAGCTTCAGCTGGCCGACGCGCATCCGATTTCTCCTGGCAGCATCATAGCATTGCCGCGGCTGGTTGGGAGGGGCTAACGCTACATGCCACAGCAGCAACAACGAGGAACGCCGCATGCCGCTTTATGAAATCGACGGCAATCGTCCGGTCATCGACCCGGCCGGCGCATGGGTCGCGCCAAGTGCCGATGTCATTGGCGATGTGCATCTGGGGGCGGAGTCGAGCGTCTGGTTCGGCGCCATCATCCGCGGCGACAATACGCCGATGCTTATCGGCGCGCGCACCAACATCCAGGAGTCAGCAATGCTCCATTCCGATCCTGGCGCACCGCTGACCATCGGGGTGGAATGCACCATCGGCCACCACGCCATCCTCCACGGCTGCACCATCGGCGACGGCGTGCTGATCGGCATGGGCGCCATCGTGCTCAACCGCGCCGTCATTGGCGACGGATCGATTGTCGGCGCGGGCGCGCTGGTGACGGAGGGCAAGAGCTTCCCGCCAAACAGCCTCATCGTCGGCAGCCCGGCACGCGCCGTTCGGACGCTGGATGAAGCATCGGCCGCGATGCTCAAGGCGTCGGCTGCGCATTATGTCGACAAGAGCAAGGCCTATGCAGCCGGGCTGACCCGCGTCGATTGACGCAAGGGCAGCGCCCGGCACAGCCCCGGGCCAGCGCCGGGGCCGGCCCGGCGCCAGCCCCGGCGCATATGTTACTTGACCCAGGCGGCCACCGCAGGTCGTGTCCGGGTAACCAGATCGCCACGCACCGCCATCAGCGCCACCGTCCGCGCCGCGCCACCGCGTGACGCTGCCGGCAGGTTCTTTTCGGCATAGGCCAGAATCTTGGCCGGCATTTTGGGATCGTTGGAACCGGAACCAAGGCTCGGGATATAGCCAGCGCGTGTGCTGAGCTCGAGGAAACCGTTGACCAGATCAAGATTGGCGATCGCAAAGTCGAACGCCATGTCTGAATGTCGTGCCGCAACGACGCGCAGCAGGCTCGATTTTTGCGGTGCCGTCAGCTCCTCGGTCCGCAACAACTCGAGCGCGCGCTTGGCCAGCGCGTCATCCTTGGCCGATCCCAGCAGCTGGACATAGGTGTTGCGGACGACCGGATTGTTGGTCTCGCGCGTGAGCTTCAACAGCGTCTCCCACTCGCTCGGCGTCGCATTGACGGCAAAGGTCGCCAGCACCGGTCCATGGATCGAGGGCGGAATGGCGTTCGCATCGGTGGCAAGCGACGCAACATAGCGCCGCGCGACAGCGGCCATTTCCGGATCGCCATTCACGCCCAGCCGGCGCATCACATTTTCGCGCAGATTGGTCATCAGCGGCGTCTCGTCAGGCACCGCCTCATACCCTACCCGCTTCATGACAGGCGCCAGATAGGCGACTGTCCGCTGGCGCACCGGCTCTTCCAGATCGGTATTTTCGAAGATGCCGATGATCGTGCCGAGCTGATCCGATACGGTCGCCAGTTCCAGCGGATTGGCATCCGCCTTCACCACATCGACCAGGGCGAGGTAGCGCGACAGGTCCTGGTCACCGCTCAGCGCCAGCGCGAAATCGTCGCCCAGCGTGCCGAGCTGATCGGTCAGCTCAAGCGTGCCGAAATCGCGCACCAGCGCGGCATGGCCGGGATCATCATACCGCACACGAACATAACTACCCTTGTCGCGGTTGAGCACTACCGTGCCGCATCCCTGCACATTGGCCAGAGTCGGCGCTTCGCCGCTGACGATCGTGCTGGTGATCGGCTGGCCGACAACGCCCAATGTCAATGGCACGTGCCAAGTCTGCGGCTTTTTGGACGCCGCATCGAGCCCGAACCGGGTTTGCGACAGCAGCACCTGCGTTGCGCCATTGGCGCAGGTCGCGCCCGTCATCGTCACCATCGGCACGCCGCCTTGCAGCGTGAAGTCATGGGCAACCTCGGTCACCGGCTTGCCGGCTGCCTGCTCGAGTTCGGCCCAGAGCTGGTCGGTCTGGGTGTTCCCATATTTATACTTTGCCATGTAGCCGCGGATGCCGGCGCGGAACGGGTCTGCGCCCAGCGTCGATTCGATCATCCCGATCACCGCCTGACCCTTCTGATAGGTAATATTGTCGAACGCTTCGCCGATCTGCTCGACCGTCTCGACATGGCGGATAATGGGGTGGGTCGCAGCCGTCGCATCCAGGCCAAGTGCATCTTCGCGGTCATGCGCCACGGCACTCGCCTTAGCGAACCAGGTCGGGTTCAGGTCGCTGCTCGCCTTGTTCTCCATCCACGAGGCGAAGCCCTCGTTGAGCCACAGGTCGTCCCACCAGTTCATCGTAACCAGATCGCCGAACCACTGGTGCGCCATTTCATGCGCAACGACCGTGAAAATCCGCTCGCGCCCGCTCTGCGTCGCGCGCTTGGGATCGAACAGCAAAATCGGCTCGAAATAAAAGATCGCCCCCCAGTTTTCCATCGCCCCGAAAAACTGGCTGGAACCTGGCCCGGCAATCATATCGAGCTTGGGCAGCGGATAGGGCTGGCCGAAATAGTCGTTGTAATAAGCCAGCAGCCGCTTGGCCGATGCCAGCGCATAATCGCCCTGGTCCGATACGCCCCGGCGCGTGATGACGCCAATCTCGGTCTTGCCCGCCATCACCGTCTTGCGCTCGACATCGCCCATGCCCAGGAACAGCAGATAGCTCGACATGACGGGTGTCTCGCCGAAGCTGAAGAGCTGCTTGCCGTCCTTACGCTTGGTGATGCTGGCCGGCATGTTGGAAAACGCGGTCTGCTTGGGCGGCGTAACCGCGCTCAGCCTGAACTTTGCCTTGAACGCCGGTTCATCCCACATCGGTGCAAAGCGGCGCGCATCGGGAGCTTCGAACTGGGTGACGAGAATCCGCGCAGCGCTACCATCGGCATTGTTGTAATCGATCG
>JBBQHG010000270.1:0-3244 GCA_038323755.1 Sphingomonadales bacterium | reverse complement strand
GTCACCGATGCCCAGCGCCAAAGCGCAGGCCCTTTTTGCGCTGATGACTGGTTTTGCGCTGAAGACTGGAACAGAATTTGGTCGCCTTTGCTGGCGATCACAGCCCCCATGTCTTTGACCTGGCTGGCGCGCACCACCTGGCCCACCGCCGCGCCCGTCTCCACCGGCGCGGCCTGCGCACCGGCTGCACCGCCAGTCGCCAGCGCCAGCAGCGCGGCTACTGCAAATAACCGCGTCATGCTGCCAATCCCCGGCTACCCGGCTTGACTGGCGGTATCGCCGCGAGCGCGGGCGGCAGCGCGTCGGCGGGATAGGCGGGAATGTCGAGCGTGCACAGCGAAACCAGCGGCACGCCGATATCGGCCTTGCCGTTCGAGCGGTCGATGATGCACGCCGCCCCCAGCAAGTCACCCGGATATTGCCTGATAGCGGCGATGCATTCGCGGGAAGAAAGCCCCGTCGTCACCAGATCCTCGACCATGACGACCCGCGCGCCGGCTGGAATCTCGAAATTGCGCCGCAACTGGAATTCGCCGTTCTCGCGCTCGACGAAAATGGCGTGGCAGCCCAGCGCCCGCGCGGTCTCATACCCCGGGATGATGCCGCCCATCGCCGGCGACACGATCAGGTCCACCTGCCCAAATTGGGCGGCAATCTTGGCCGCCAGCGCCGAACATAGTCGTGCGGTCCGTGCTGGATCCTGAAACACCCGCATTTTCTGCAGGAATACCGGCGATCTGAGCCCCGACGAGAGGATGAAATGGCCTTCGAGCAGCGCATCCGCTTCCCGAAATTCCGCCAGCACCTCGTCCTGCGTCATTGTCCGTGCGATCCTTGGTCTTGGGAGTTTGAGCGCCGCGTGATAGGGTTCTGGCGAAGGCCGTGCAACGTCGGTGCCAAAAAAGCTGCGCAAAAGCTTGAGGCAAGGGGGCCGCATGCGTATAGGCCCCGTCCAAAGGGCGTATCCCCGCTCTGGCGTGGCAATGCTAAACGCCAGCAATCTTTAGGGTAACGAATCGAGATGCGAATGACCGGGCGTTTAACGGGTTGGAAATCGATCATGCTGGCCACGGGCCTGCTGCTGGGCGCAGTCGCGCCGGCAACGGCGCAAGCGCCGCAGCAACCCGGTGTCACCGTCACCACGGCGGCCACGCCTGCTGCAACCGCGGCGACCGCGCCTGCAGCCCCTGTGGCGACCGATCCGCTGCTCGCGCTCGATGGTGGGCCGGATATCCGCCCGGTGGCTGAAATCGGCCAGCCCACCGACAAGTTCGTCGGCGTGCAGGCGCAGGTTACACCCAATGGTCGCCGCGCTGCCTGGATGCACAATGATATTCTGGTGCCGGTCATCACCATCATTTCCATCTTCGTGCTCGGCCTGCTGATGTGGGTGATGTTCCGCTATCGCCGCGCCGCCAATCCGGTCGCTTCCAAGACGTCGCACAACACGCTGATCGAGGTGATCTGGACGCTTGCGCCCGTCGTCATCCTCGTCCTCATTGCGGTGCCGTCGATCGGCCTGCTCCAGGCGCAGTACAAACCGGCCCCTGCCAATGCGATCACATTGAAGGCGATCGGCAACCAGTGGTATTGGACCTATCAATATCCCGATAACGGCAATTTCGAAATCACCTCCAACATGCTCAAGGAAGCGGGCATGACGACGGGTGAGGAACGCGCCCGCACCGATGCAGACGGCCCGCCGCTGCTCGCCACCGACAACCGCATCGTGCTGCCTGTCGGCGTGCCGATCCGCCTGCTGACCACCTCGAACGACGTGATCCACGCCTGGGCGATGCCGGCCTTCTGGATCAAGCTCGATGCGATCCCCGGCAAGATCAACGAAACCAGCTTCATGATCGAAAAGCCCGGCGTCTATTTCGGCCAGTGCTCCGAACTGTGCGGCGCGCGCCACGGCTTCATGCCGATCACGGTCGCCGCCGTCGACAAGGCAACCTTCGACAAGTGGGTCGTCGCCAAGGGCGGTTCAGTAAAGGGTGCCGCTGTGCCAGCTGCCGCCCCTGCTGCGGCCGCTGCTCCTACCACCGATGCAGCGGCCGTGCCCGCCGCAGCCCCGCAAGCGGACAAGTAAGATCATGACCGATACCGCCCTTAACCCCTCCGCTTTCCAGGCGCATGGCGATCACGCGCATCATCACGATGCTGATCACAAGCCCAGCTTCTTCGCGCGTTGGTTCATGTCGACCAACCACAAGGATATCGGCACGCTGTACCTGATCTTCGCGATCATCGCCGGCATCATCGGCGGCGCGATTTCGGGCTTGATGCGCGCAGAACTCGCGCATCCCGGCATCCAGTATCTCGGCTATTGGGCAACCTTCCTGCCCGGCGGCGAGGCGGGTCTCGATCATTCGCTCCATCTGTGGAATGTGCTCATCACCGCGCACGGCCTGATCATGGTGTTCTTCATGGTCATGCCCGCCATGATCGGCGGTTTCGGCAACTGGTTCGTCCCGATCATGATCGGCGCGCCGGACATGGCGTTCCCGCGCATGAACAACATCTCGTTCTGGTTGCTGATCCCCAGCTTCACGTTGCTGCTCGCCTCGCCCTTCTTCGGCGGCGCGGGGACCGGCTGGACGGTCTATGCCCCGCTTTCGACCTATGGCGAGCCCGGGCCCGCCGTCGATATGGCGATCCTGTCGCTCCACCTGGCGGGCGCCAGCTCGATCCTGGGCGCGATCAACTTCATCACCACCATCTTCAACATGCGTGCGCCGGGCATGACGCTGCACAAGATGCCGCTGTTCGTGTGGTCGGTGCTGGTCACCGCTTTTCTGCTGCTGCTGGCGCTCCCCGTGCTCGCCGCTGCCATCACGATGCTGTTGACCGATCGTAACTTCGGCACCACTTTCTTTGATCCCGCCGGCGGCGGCGATCCGGTGCTCTACCAGCATCTCTTCTGGTTCTTCGGCCACCCTGAAGTCTACATCATGATCCTGCCGGGCTTCGGCATTGTCAGCCAGATCATCTCGACCTTCTCGAAGAAGCCGATCTTCGGCTATCTCGGCATGGCCTATGCCATGGTCGCGATCGGCGTTGTCGGCTTCGTCGTGTGGGCGCACCACATGTTCACCACCGGCCTCAGCGTCAATGTGAAGATGTACTTCACCGCCGCCACGATGGTCATCGCGGTCCCGACCGGCATCAAGATCTTCTCGTGGATCGCGACGATGTGGGGCGGTTCGCTCAGCTTCAAGACGCCGATGCTCTGGTCGATCGG
>JBBQHG010000269.1:0-3282 GCA_038323755.1 Sphingomonadales bacterium | reverse complement strand
CGGCCGGCGCTGGCCGGCTTGCTGCCCAAGGCGACGGCTGACGCGCTACATCAGCAGTTCGGGACCGATCGCAGCGCCCGGCTCGACGCCATCGAAGCTGCGAACATCGGTGCGCTGTTAAAGGCCGGTGTGCCGATTCTGGCAGGCACCGACGCGGGCAATCCGGACACCTGGTATGGGTTGAGCATGCACCGCGAGATTGATCTGCTGGCCAAGGCAGGGCTCAGCCCGGTGCAGGCGCTGGCGGCCGCGACAAGCGCTCCGGCCAAGGCCTTTCGACTGGCGGATCGCGGGCGGATCGCGGCGGGGATGAAGGCCGATCTGCTGCTTGTTGACGGTGACCCGACGTCGACCATCGCCGCTGTGCATAACATCGCCGAGATCTGGAAGGACGGGCGATCGGCGAACGACCTGCGCGCCACCCGCCGCGCGGCGATTGCTCAGGCGGCGAGCGCGCCCGTCGCGGCCGGGGTCGCGCTCCCCGCCGATGGTCGGGTCGCCCAGTTCAGCAGCGTCGATGGCAAGGCGGTCATGAAAGCGCCCTTCGGCGCCGGGTGGAATATCTCGACTGATGCCATCGCTGGCGGCAAATCGACGGTGGCATTGGCAGTGCAGGGGGCGGCGCCCAATGGGCAGCCCGCGCTGGTGATGACGGGCACGCTGACCGATGACTTCGTGGCCCCCTGGGCAGGTATTGCCCTGTCACCCGGCAATCAGCCCTTTACGCCTGCCAATATCTCGGCGGCCAAAGTGGTCCGCTTCTGGGCGCGCGGCGCGGGCAAGAGCTTTGCGGTGATGGGGTTCTCCCAGGCGGGCGGGCGGATTCCGTCGATGACGCCGATAATGGTGGGCAAGGACTGGGCCGAGGTGCGGGTCCGCTTCGCCGATCTGAAAGGGTTCGATCCGGCCGGCGCGATCCTGCTGCTGATCGCGGCGAACCAGCAGGCGGGACCGTTCCGCCTGGAGATTGCCGATGTCCGGTTGACTGCCGACTAGCACCGTCGTCACCGCTGTCCCGAAGCCGGACATCGGTTAACCACCTTGAATGCTGGCGCAAATCGTAAACGTCGCGTTAACTGCGCGACATGCAACGGACCTATGCTCAGCCCGCCCCCGCCGCCGCCCTTGCGCACGGCCACCCTATCCGCCGCTCGCTCGTCGCGCCGCGTTCTGCGCCGAAGCAGGCCAGGCGGCATGAGGAAGACAATGACCTGAAGCTGTTCGCGCTCAGCTTCACCGCCTTTTTCATCTGCATCTATACGCTGATCTTCTGATCAGTGCGCTGCCGTCGCGGGTTCATGCTCGCAGGCACGGTGTAGCTTGTGGCCAAGCCAGGCCGATACAGGGCACATCGCCGCCACGACGAACAGCATGTCCGCAGGGCCAACGCCTGCCACTGCCAGCGCCTGCACCGCCAGCGCGCCGACCACCATCGCTCCTGAATTGACGACGTTGTTCGCAGCCACCGTGCGCGCGGTCTGGTCCTTGGTCACCGTTGTGGTCAGGAAGGCATAGAGCGGCACCACAAACATGCCGCCCGTCACCGCAATCGCCATCAGCGCGGCCACGACCAACAAGCCACGCGGCATTTCCATGAAGGTCGTGAGATCATAGAGCGTGCCCGCAGGTGCCGTTGGCCAGGCGTGGCAGAGCAGCGAGAAGATCACGATGAACACGCCCATCAGCATCACTGACCCCGGCGCATATTTGGCCGAGGTGTGCCCCTTGAGCAGCGCGTTGATCGCCACCGATCCCACTGCGACGCCAATCGAGAACAGCGCGATGACAAAGGTCGACACCGCCTCGTCTGCAGTCAGCACATTTTTCACCAGCGGCGGGAAGACGATGATCAGCACCGCACCCATCGACCAGAAAAAGCTGATCGCGCAGATCGTCATGAACAGCCGCGGAATGTGCATCGTCGCGCTGATGACGCGCCATGAGGAAGTGAAAGGGTTGTAGTTGATCTTCAGTTCGGGCCCGGCGCGCTCTGCGGGCGGCACGAACAACGCAGAGACCCAGCCGATCAACGCCACCGCCAGCACGGTGACGACGGTCCACTCCGCGCTCCTGGTCGCGAGCACCCCGGCCACGACCGTGCCCGCCAGGATGGCAAGATAGGTTGCCGATTCGACCAGCCCGGTCCCGCCCAGCACTTCATCTTCCTGCAGATGTTGCGGCAGAATCGCATATTTGATCGGGCCGAAAAACGCCGAATGCACGCCAAGCCCGAGCACCGCCGTCAACATCAGCACCAGCCCGGGTGTCGTATAGCCGGCATGCGCCAGCAACAGGCCGCCCGAGCCGACGATCATGATGAGGATTTCCGCCGTCTTCACGATTCGGATGATTCGGGCCTTGTCATGCGTATCGGCCAGCTGGCCTGAAAGCGCGGACAGCAGAAAGAAGGGCAAGATGCCGATCGCCGTCGCCAGGGCGTTGAAATTCTGTTCGACCTTGGCATCGTTGTAAATCTGATAGGTCGCGAACAGGACCATCGATGTCTTGAACAGATTGTCGTTGAACGCACCCAGGAACTGGGTGGTGAAAAGCGGCAGGAAACGGCGCTCCTTCAATAGCCCGAGCGCATTCAGCATCGACGAACCAAACCTTTAAAATGGCAACCCTGTGGCAACGCCCATAGCCGAGGTGGCGCAAATGCGGCAATCGCCTAAATCGCGCACAGGGTTTGCGCTTTGCCGGGGCGGGGGTAGAGCGGCAGGCGATGTTGACGTTACCCAACCTGCTGACGCTTTCGCGGATCCTGGCCGTGCCGTTGCTGGCCGCGCTGCTGTGGTGGCCAGAATGGACGACGGGCTATGCGGTTGCCTTTGCGCTCTATTGCCTGATGGGCATCACCGATTATTTCGATGGCTATCTGGCGCGCGCGCAGGGCACGGTTTCCAAGCTGGGTGTGTTTCTTGATCCCATCGCCGACAAGATCATGATCGCCGCGGTCATTCTGTTGCTGGTCGGTACGGGCGATATCGCCGGGCTGCACAAGGTGGCGGCGCTCGTCATCCTGCTCCGCGAAATCGCCGTATCGGGCTTGCGCGAATTTCTGGCGCAGTTGCAGGTATCGGTCCCGGTGTCGCAACTCGCCAAGTGGAAGACGACTTTTCAGCTCGTCGCCTTTGGCGGGTTGATTCTGGCCGGCGCGCTGCCAGCGCTCGTCTGGATCAAGCTCGTCAGCCTCATCGCGTTGTGGACGGCGGCAGCGCTCACGGTATTGACGGGCTGGGACTATCTGCGCGTCGGCCTGAAGCACATGGATTGAACGCA
>JBBQHG010000268.1:0-3316 GCA_038323755.1 Sphingomonadales bacterium | reverse complement strand
TGGCGAGCGCTGCCGTATCGTCCTTCGACACCGATTTTGGCGGGATGCGCGCCATGGTCGCGATGACCTGTTCGATTTCCTTGGCGGTAATCGTGCGCTTGCGACGGCTGGGAGGTACCAGCATCTGCATCGCGCCCACTTCATCAATCACGTCAATCGCCTTGTCGGGCAATTTGCGATCGTTGATGTAGCGCGCCGATAGCTCGACCGCGGTCTTGATCGCATCGGGGGTGTATTTAACGTTGTGATGATCTTCGAACGCCGTGCGCAGACCGGTCAGGATCTTGATCGTATCCTCGATCGTCGGCTCGTTGACGTCGATCTTCTGGAACCGGCGCAGCAGCGCGCGATCCTTTTCGAAATGGTTGCGGAATTCCTTATAGGTGGTGGAGCCGATGCAGCGGATCGTGCCGCCCGATAGCGCCGGCTTGAGCAGGTTCGATGCATCCATTGCCCCGCCGCTCGTCGCCCCCGCACCGATCACGGTGTGAATTTCGTCGATGAACAAGATCGCGTCGGGCAGCTTTTCCAGCTCGTTCACGACCGCCTTCAGCCGCTCCTCAAAATCACCGCGATACCGGGTGCCCGCGAGCAACGCGCCCATATCGAGCGAGTAGATAACGGCAGGCTTCAGCACTTCGGGCACATCGCCCTCGATGATCTTGCGGGCCAGGCCTTCGGCGATCGCGGTTTTGCCGACGCCCGGATCACCCACATAGAGCGGGTTGTTCTTGGAGCGGCGGCAGAGGATCTGGATGGTGCGATCAACCTCGGCATGACGCCCGATAAGCGGATCGATCTTTCCGGTCTTGGCCTTTTCGTTGAGGTTGACGGTGAACTGCTTCAGCGCCGATTCGGGCTTGCCCTTGTCGCCCTTCTCGCTCTTCTCGGCCTTCTCGGCCTTGCCGTCCTCGTCCTTGTCGGCACTGCCCTTGACGGCGCGGGTTTCCGACGGGCCCGACTTGGCGATGCCATGGCTGATGAAGCTGACCGCATCGAGCCGGGTCATGTCCTGCTGTTGCAGGAAGAACACTGCATGGCTCTCGCGTTCGGAAAACAACGCGACGAGGACGTTGGCGCCGGTGACTTCCTCGCGGCCCGATGACTGGACATGCAGGATGGCGCGCTGGACCACGCGCTGGAAGCCGGCGGTGGGGGAGGGATCGACGGTGGCGTCGGCCTTCAACGCCGACAATTCGGTGTCGAGGTAGCGGGCAAGCTGGCCCTGCAATTCCTCGATATCGACATTGCAGGCGTTGAGCACCGCGACGCCGTGGCTGTCGCTGGTCAGTGCCAGCAGCAAATGTTCGAGCGTGGCATATTCGTGGGTGCGGCGCGCGGCTTCGGCCAGCGCGTTGTGCAACGTCTTTTCCAGCTCGCGGGTGAATGAGGGCATGCCTGTCTCCGCTTGGCGACCGGCCGGGGATGACCAGCGCCGTCTCCAGAATGTCATCCCGACCGCGCCAAACATCAAGGGGGCAATCGCATGTGACATCACGGCGCGGGGCGGCGCGGGTTAACGTTGCTGCCGGGAAAGGTTGATGACCTGCCAGCGCGGTTTCGGTATTGGTGGGCACATTCACAAGGGGACGATGATCATGAAACGCTGGATCCTGTTGACTGTGCTCGTGGCGACGCCGCTTTGGGCACAGGCGCCAGCGCCGGTGACGCCGTCATCGCCGATGACCGCGTCCGCATCGAAGCTGCCCCCCGGCTATCTCGCTGGCCAGCTGCCGGTTGATATTCTCAAGCTCCTGCCAGCGCCGCCCACGCCCGGCAGCGCCCAGGATGTCGCGGACCTACAGGCCTATGCGGACAGTGCCAAGGGCATCGGCGGGCCATTGTGGAAGGACGCGATCGCGCAATTGAGCCCGAGCAGCCCCGATTTCATGGCAGCATTGTCGTGCGCCGTCGGCGCAAAGCTGTCGTTTCAGGATACCCCGACCACGATGGCGATGGTCGCGCGCGCCGGTGTTGATTTCGTGCCGCCGATGACCGTTGCCAAGGAACATTATGCCCGGCCACGGCCCTTCACTACCGATAAGGGCGAAGCGTGCGACCCGATCAGCAAGGATGGCGTCGGGGCGCGGCTGGGCTGGTCTTACCCCAGCGGCCACAGCGGCATCGGCTGGCTTTGGGCGCTGATCCTTTCGGATGTGGTGCCGAGCCACGCCGACAAGATTCGCAGCTTTGGCCAGACCACCGGCGATCTGCGTATCGCCTGTCGCGTCCATTGGCTCAGCGACGTTGCCAATGGCCGGATTCTGGCGACCTCGATCTATCAGCGCATCGCCAACGAGCCCGAGTATCAGGCCGATCTGGCGCGGGCGAAGGCGGAGATTGCCGCTGCACCGCCGCTGGCGTGCCCCGACTGATGGTTCGCGGCGCAATTGCCGCAGCGGCTGGAAACCTGCCGCGTCATCGCCATATCGGGGTCGCAATTGACCGCTATTGCAGCGGCCATCGCTGCTGACCCACCGGGATGCCATGACCATTCACGCCGCCAACCACGCCGCCGCCTTTACGGCCACGCCCGCGATCAAGCGCGCCGATGACACCGCGCTGATCAAGGCCGCGGCCCAGCTGGCGCGCGAGTTCGCGGCCGCCAAGCCGGCGATTTACTGGGCGGATTTCGGCGCTTCCACCGTGCTCGGCTATGGCGGGCTAGCGCTGGCGATCACCGCGACCGGCTGGGTGCAGGGGCTGGCCATCGTCGTCGCCGTGCTGGCGCTGTATCGCGCCGGGCTGTTCATTCACGAAATTTCGCACCTGCGCCCCGATGCCGTTCCGGGGTTCCGTACCGCCTGGAACATCATCATCGGCGTGCCATTGCTGGTCCCGTCCTTCATGTATGAAGGCGTCCACAGCCTTCACCACACCCGCATCCGCTATGGCACGGCCGAGGACCCCGAATATCTGCCGCTGGCGCTGATGAAGCCCTGGACCGTGCCGGTGTTCGTGCTGGTCGCCGCGTTGGCGCCGATCGCGGTGCTGCTGCGCTATGGCGTCCTGTCACCGCTATCGCTGGTCTATCCGCCGCTGCGCCAGACGCTGGTGGCGCGCTACTCGTCGCTGTCGATCAACCCCGATTTCCGCCGCCGCATGCCTGAAGGCGATTTCGCCCGTCACTGGGTGATCTGGGAAACCGCCGCCAGCCTGTGGGCAATGACGGTCATCGCTGGAGTCGCCACCGGCATCATCCCGCTGCGCGCATTCCTGATCACCATGGCTGTCGTTTCAGGGGTCACCGTGTTCAACCAGATCCGCACGCTGGTGGCGCATCTGTGGGAGAATGACGGCGAGCCCTTGAGCGTCA
>JBBQHG010000267.1:0-3317 GCA_038323755.1 Sphingomonadales bacterium | reverse complement strand
AGAAGCGGGCGGTCCCCCTCCCCGTTCCGGGGAGGATTTTACAATGCCCTCTTCCACCAACCACCGTGCCAGTTTGGCGACGCGGTCGACCTTGTCGGCGACCGTGCCGAGCTTTTCGTGGAAGACGATCCGGTCGAGCTTCCTGGCCTGTTCCTCAAGCGGTACCTTGAGGTCGGTGTCGTAGAAGAATTTCGCATCCGACAACCTTGCCGCGAGCACCTTGCGGTTGCCGTCGATGATGCGCGCGCCGCCGTCCGCCGCATCGATATTGGCGGTGCAGATGAAGGCGTTGGCCAATTTGCCGTCGGCATCCGAGCACACGAAATATTTCTGGTTCACCCGCGCCGTCAGCTGGATCACCTCGGGCGGGACGCTCAGAAACGCTTCGTCGAAGCGGCCGAGCAGCGGCACGGGCCATTCGGTGAGGCCGGCATTTTCGATCAGCAGGCCTTCGTCCTTGATCAGCGCGAGCCCGGCCTTGCGCGCGGCCATGGTCGCGCCGAGCGCGATGATCTGGGCGCGTTCGTCCTGATCGACGATGACATGGGCGTCACGGAGCTGGTCGGCATAGGTTGCCGCGCTCTCGATGCTGATCGGGCCGACGGAATGGAAGCGATGCCCCATCGTCTCGCGCCCGCTGGCGATGCCGGCGATCTCGCAGGGGACCACGTCACGCCCGAGCAGCGCAACGATACCTTGCAAGGGGCGGACCCATTTGAGGCTTTCGGTCGAGGCCGAGGCATCGCCCCAGCGCATCGACTTTGGCCAGGGGAAGGCGCGGATGATGTTGGGAATAGCCTCTGCCAGCACGTCCGCCGTGGCACGGCCGGGCTTGTCGATGACGGCGAAGAGGATGCCGTCGCGCTCGACGAGTTGCTCGCGGGTGAGGCCGGTCTTGCGCAGGAACCCTTCGAGCGCCTGCGGAGGGGCGCTCGATTTCGGCCCTTTGATTTCTTCCGACACGGCGGCGGTTTCGAGCGGCAGGTTGCGCGCGATGAGGGTCAGGCGGCGCGGGGTGGAGAAGGTTTCGTGCTCGCCCTCAGTGATGCCTGCCGCTGCCAGCGCTGCAACATACAGCCGAGCAAGATCGTCACGCGCCTTGGCCTGCATGCGCGCCGGGATTTCTTCGGAGCGAAGCTCGAGCAGGAAGTCGGTCACTCTTCAATCCTCCCCGCTAGCGGGGAGGGGGACCGCCAGCCTTCTTCAGGCTGGTGGTGGAGGGGGGCCGCCGCAAACGCAACGATCGCTTGAGCCGCTTCATCCGCATTCTTCAGCACGTCGGCGGCAGCTATCCGGATGATTCTATATCCCGCCTGCTCAAGCCACGCATTGCGCGCGGTATCGCGCTGCGGGCGGTCGCCCATGTCGTGTGCGATGCCGTCCACTTCGATGACCAGCTTGGCAGCGGCGCAATAAAAATCGGCTCGATAGGGCCCGATTGGGTGCTGCTTGCGGAAAGCGACGCCTTGCGGCGACCCTTTGAGCCGCTGCCACAGCAACACTTCCGGCAGGCTCATTTCCCGGCGTGCGCGGCGGGCTGCGTATACTTCCGGGCGTCGGAGCGTTTGCGGGCCGCCCCCTCCACCACGCTTCGCGTGGTCCCCCTCCCCGTTCCGGGGAGGATTTTCGGTTGCGATCACGCTCCCCACCCGTTTTTTTCCATCCAGGCGCCGCAGGCGCCCTTTGCGAGATCGCGGACGCGGCCCATATAGGCCTGGCGCTCGGCGACGGAGATGACGCCGCGCGCTTGCAGCAGGTTGAAGACGTGGCTGGCCTTGATCGCTTGTTCATAAGCGGGGATCGGCAGTTTGGCGTCGAGGCAATTCTCGCACTCGGCGGTGTGCTTCTTGAACTGATCGACGAGCGAATCGGTATCGGCCACCTCGAAATTCCAGGCGCTCATCTGGCGTTCGTTTTCGAGGAACACGTCGCCATAGGTGACGCCGGCATCGTTATAAGCGAGGTCGTAGATGCTGTCCTTGTTCTGGATATACATCGCGAGGCGTTCGAGCCCGTAGGTCAGCTCGCCCGCGACGGGCTTGCAGTCAAAGCCGCCCATCTGCTGGAAATAGGTGAACTGCGTCACCTCCATCCCGTCGCACCAGACTTCCCAGCCGAGGCCCCATGCGCCCAAGGTCGGGCTTTCCCAGTCATCCTCGACGAAGCGGATGTCGTGCGCGAGCATGTCGATGCCGATTGCCTTCAATGAGCCGAGATAGAGATCCTGCAGGTTGGGCGGGCTTGGCTTCAGGATGACCTGATATTGGTAATAATGCTGCAGCCGGTTGGGGTTTTCGCCGTAGCGGCCATCGGTCGGGCGGCGGCAGGGCTGGACGAAGGCGGCGTTCCACGCATCGGGGCCGAGCGCGCGCAGCGTGGTCGCAGTGTGGAAGGTGCCCGCGCCCATCTCCATGTCGTACGGCTGGAGAATCAGGCAGCCATGATCGCTCCAATATTGGTGAAGCGTCAGGATCATGCTCTGAAAGCTTAAGGGGGGACTGAGCGGCTGGCTGGCCAATGGAAACCCTTCGCACCTGCGAAATACTGTGATGGGGTTCTTTGGCGCGGGTCCCCGGGCGGGTCAATGGTTGCGCCACCTGCGCAAAGCGCGCTGCCGTTGACGAACGCTGCGGGTTGCGCTCTGTGTTAACCATATGGTCCCGATATGGGTCTCCCTTTGGCCGAACATCGGCAGGCCGGCACGCCAGTCCGCGCTGCCGCCGGGCGTCATGCGGAGATTGAGGCGGGGATTGGGGTTGGGGCTGGGTTTGGGCCTGGCGCTGCTGCTGATCGGCAACGGCAGCGATGCGCGCCAGCCGCCGCGCCTGCGCTATCCGGCACTGGCCCCTGCCCCGATCGTGACGCTCCACCGCCGGCCGCACCTCGGCTATCCGCGGCTGGCGCCCGACCCGCGGATCGCGCCCGATGATTTTGCGCTCGATTCGATCGAGGAGGACGCGCCGCCGCCGGGGGCCGCAGCAGCAGCACGCGTGCAGCCCGCCACCTATACGCCGCGCCCGGCGATGTGGCGGATCCGCGACCGCGACACGCAAATCTACATGATCGGCACCATCCATGTCCTGCCGCCCGGCTTTGTCTGGCGGACACCCTATCTGGAGGCGGTGGTGGCGCGGTCGCGCGCGCTGATCGTCGAATCGGTCGAGGATGGCAGCGGGCTCGACAGCCTGCTGACGACGCCGGCGATCAACGCCGCGCTGCCGCCGCTTGGCAAGCGGGTCTCGCCCGACCACCGGCGAAAGCTGGCGGCCTTCACCGCGACGCTGCCACCCGAAGCGGCGGTGCTGTTCGACCGGATG
>JBBQHG010000266.1:0-3369 GCA_038323755.1 Sphingomonadales bacterium | reverse complement strand
AATGGCCGGGCCGGGCCGCACCGTCGAGTCCTTCGCTCAGCCCCGACACGCTGATATTGGTCGCAAACTCGGCGGCATACATCTCCTCGACGGCTGGCATCCACAACAGTGCGCAGCCCGCCTCGGCGAGCATTCGCGCGTCCTGCAACTCACGGCGGGGATAGCGAGCGAGATCCTCGTTGGGCCCAAATTGCAACGGGTTGACAAAGATCGAGGCGATCACGGTATCGGCGACGAGCTTTGCAGCCTCGATCAAAGCGATATGCCCGGCGTGCAGCGCCCCCATGGTCGGAACCAGCGCAATGCGGGCACCGCCGGCGCGCCGGGCGGCAATCGTCTCGCGGAGGGAATCGATGTGACGGATGGTTTGCACGCACGCATGGCCTTCGATATGGACGGGGGGCGCCTTCTATGGGCGGCGCGCCAATCGATCAACACACGAAACGATCAGCACATCAAGCGATCAACAAGGGATACGAACGGGGTTGTCCAGCAGTTCGACTAAGACGCACGTCATCGTTTTCGCTAACGAGAAGGGCGGCACGGGCAAATCGACCACAGCGGTGCATGTCGCGATCGCGCTGGCGTCGCGCGGCGCACGCGTGGCGGCCTATGATCTCGACCACCGCCAGCGGACGATGGGGCGATATTTCGACAATCGCGCAGAGACGGTCAAACGCATCGGGCGCGACCTGCCCAGTCCGGCCTATCTGACGCACGACGGCGAGAGCCTTCCGCGTTTTACCGAGCAGCTTGCAGAATTGTCGGAAAATGCCGACTTTCTGGTCATCGACACCCCTGGACGCGATGATCGCTTCGCCCGCATGGCCGCGCAACGCGCAGACACGCTGGTCACCCCGATGAACGATAGCTTCGTCGACTTTGATCTGATCGGCCAAGTCGACCCCATCACCTACAAGGTCACGCGCCCCAGTTTTTATGCAGAGCTGATCTGGGACGCCCGCAAGGCCAGAGCCAAGGCCGATGGCTCGACGATCGACTGGGTGGTGCTGCGCAATCGTCTCCAGCATATCGAAGCGCGCAACATGCGGCGCGTATCTGAAGCGCTCGATCAGCTCGCCAAACGGGTCGGGTTCCGCATCATTCCTGGGCTCGGCGAGCGCGTGATCTATCGCGAGCTTTTCCCCAAGGGCCTGACAATGATCGATTCAAGGGATTTTGGCGAAATGGGCCTTGCCCATGTCGCGGCGCGGCAGGAACTGCGCGAGATGATGTCGGCGCTTGCTTTGCCAGAGCCGGCGCTGCCGCTCTTCGCCTGATGACAAAGCTGCTGATCGGCCTGCTGGTGGTGTTGGCGGGGTGGCTGCTGTGGCGGGGGCCAGGCAAGCGCCGCCCGCCTGGCACGCCGATCGCCCCACCCGTGACCGCCGCGCCTGACGTGCTGGAGGCACGCCGCGTCCTCGGTGTGGATGCAATGGCGGACGATGCCGAGATCCGCGCCGCCTATCGCAGGCTCGCCGCTGCCGTGCATCCCGATCGTGGCGGATCGGCCGAGCTCGCCCGCCAGGTCAACAGTGCGCGCGACATTCTCATTGGGCGCGGACCCGATCCCGCTGCCTGATCGTTCGTGCATCAGCACACCAACAAAGCGCATTTTCCACGGAGTTCTTCCTTCATGACCCATCAGTTCGACCGCACATCATTGCGCGAATATGACATTCGCGGCATCGTCGGCAAAACACTTGGGCCGGCAGACGCGACCGCAATTGGCCGCGGATTTGCTACGCGTGTGCGCCGTGTGGGCGGCACCCGCGTGGCTGTCGGCTATGATGGCCGTCACAGCTCGCCAGCGCTTGAGGCGGCGCTGATCGATGGCCTGACGGCGGGCGGCGTTGACGTGGTGCGCATCGGTATGGGGCCAACGCCCATGCTCTATTACGCCGAAGCCACGCTAGAGGTGGATGGCGGCATCCAGATAACCGGCAGCCATAACCCCGCAGAGTATAATGGTTTCAAGATGGTGCTGCAGCACCTGCCGTTTTTCGGCGCGGACATTCAAGATCTTGCCCGGCTTGCAGCCGAAGGCGATTGGGAAACGGGCAGCGGCAGCGTTACGCAGGCTGACATCGTCGACAATTATGTCGGGCGGCTGATGGCGGGCTACGCCGGTGGCGCGTATCGGATCGGCTGGGATGCCGGCAATGGTGCGTCGGGGCCGGTGATCGAGAAGCTCACAAAGCTGCTCCCAGGTGAGCATCACCTGTTGTTCACCGATGTCGACGGTAATTTTCCGAACCATCATCCCGACCCTACCGAAGAAAAGAACTTGGCTGATCTCAAGCGGCTGGTCGCGGAGAAGAAGCTCGATTTCGGCTTGGCATTTGATGGCGATGGGGACCGCATCGGCGCGATCGACGGTCAGGGCCGGGTCATCTGGGGTGATCAAATCCTCTCCATTTTGGCTGTACCTGTGCTGCGCGAATTGCCCGGCGCGACGATCATCGCCGATGTGAAGGCCTCTCAGATGCTGTTCGATCGGGTAAAGGAACTGGGCGGCGAGCCGCTGATGTGGAAAACCGGCCATTCGCTTATCAAGACGAAGATGAAGGAGACACATGCGCCGCTGGCTGGCGAGATGAGCGGGCACATCTTTTTCGCGCATGACTTTTACGGGTTTGACGATGCGCAATATGCAGCTGTCAGGCTGATCCGCGCCGTGCACATGATCGGCCAGTCGATGACGGAGATCAGGGGCGCAATGCCCGCATTTGTTAACACGCCGGAGATGCGCTTCCAGGTCGACGAGGCGCGCAAATTTGCTGTGGTCGACGAAGTACTCGACCGGCTGGAGGCCGAGGGGGCGGACGTCAACCGGACCGATGGCGCCCGAGTAACGACGCCCGACGGCTGGTGGCTGTTGCGGGCATCGAACACGCAGGATGTGCTGGTCGCTCGCGCTGAAGCCAAGGATCAGGCAGGGCTTGATCGGTTGATGGCGATGATCGATGCACAACTGGCAGCAAGCGGGTTGGCGCGCGGACCGCAAGCGGCCCACTGAGTTAGGACTCGCAATCCGGGCGGCAATTCGCCACCAAGCCCAAATGCCCGCCCAGTCCAGTATCATCCGCGTCATCGATCTTGAGACCACCGGCCAGGCGCCGCCGCTTCACGGCGTCTGCGAAATTGGCTGGCAAGACGTGGCGCTTGGCGAGGGAGGACGCTGGGAATTGCAGGGCGAGGGCGGCAGCATCCTCGTCAATCCCGGTCGCGCGATTCCGCCGATTACCCAGGCGATTCACCACATCCTGGACGAAGACGTTGCGGATGCGCCTTATTGGAATGATTGCGCGCGCCAAATTCTCGACCCCTATCCGCGTCGGCGCGCCCTCGCCGCGCACCGCGCCGATT
>JBBQHG010000265.1:0-3386 GCA_038323755.1 Sphingomonadales bacterium | reverse complement strand
CAGGCCGAAGGCCATGACCGCGACCAGGCTGGTGCCGACGGCGTTGATGATCGGCATGCCAGTCGAGGCGACGAGCCCGGGCACGATCAGGAAACCGCCGCCGATGCCGAAAAAGCCGGAGAAGATGCCGGTGCCAAGGCCAAAACCGAGCACCCTGGGGGCATTTTCGCGGACGCAGACAGCGCCGGGATCGCCCTTGTCGTTGCGGCTGCGCAGCATGACCACGCCGACCACGATCATGACGATGGCGAAGAGGAACAGCAGCTTGTGCCCGTCAATCGCCTTGCCCGCCGTCGATCCCGCCAGTGCGCCAAGAACCCCGGCGGCGGCGTACATCGCTCCGCAGCGCCATTTGACGGTGCCCGAGCGTGCATGGCTGATCAGCCCGGTCGCGGCGTTGACAGCAACCGCCAACGCGCTGGTGCCGATCGCGACATGCGGGCTGGCGACACCGACCAGATAGACCATCAGCGGCACCGCCAAAATGGAGCCGCCGCCGCCGACCAACCCCAAGGTGAAGCCGACCAGCACGCCCGAGAGCGCGCCCAGCGCATATTGCATGGTGTCGAGCATGCCGGCGTCAGACCGTGTCGAGCGGGATTTTGAGATAGCGGGTGCCGTTTTCTTCTGGTTCCGGCAGGTGGCCAGCCCGCATGTTGACCTGGATGGCGGGGAGGATCAGGCGCGGCATGTCGAGCGTGGCGTCCCGGGCAGTGCGCATCGCCACGAACGCCGCTTCGCCGATGCCATCATGGACATGGACATTGGTGTCGCGCTCGGCGCCGATTGTAGTCTCCCAGACGAATATGTCGCGACCGGGTGCCTTGTAATCGTGACACAGGAACAGGCGCGTGGCGCTGGGAAGCGACAGCAGGCGGCGGATCGACTGGTAGAGCTGGCGGGCATCGCCGCCCGGAAAATCCGCGCGCGCGGTTCCGTAATCGGGCATGAAGAGGGTGTCTCCGGTGAACACCGCATCGCCGATCACATAAGCGAGATCGGCAGGCGTGTGGCCGGGCACATGGAGGACAAGTGCCTCGATTTCGCCAATCGCGAAAGCGTCGCCATCATCGAACAGATGATCGAACTGAGACCCGTCATGCGCGAAGCCCGTGCCTTCGTTGAACAATGGGCCGAAGGTCTGCTGGACGATGGTGATCGCCCGCCCGATGGCGATCTTTCCGCCGAGTTGCTGCTGCAGATAAGGGGCGGCCGAGAAATGATCGGCGTGCGCGTGGGTTTCCAGCAGCCAGTCGACATCCAACGCTTCCGCGCGGACATAGGCAATGATCGCATCGGCGCTTTTGTGAGCGGTTCGGGCTGACGCCGGATCGAAATCGAGCACCGAATCGATGATCGCCGCCTTGCGCGTTGCGGGATCATGGACGACATGGCTGGCGGTAAATGTCGCGGCGTCGAAGAAGCTGCGGACGACGGGGCTGGCAGCCGTGTCGAGCAGGTGGCGGGCGATCTGGCCTGTGGCACGTTTGATTGCCAGGTCGGCAGGGGCAGTGGCCATGCAGCGCTCCAATAGTTAATCAATTACCGTTATGATATAATTATGTAATCGATTTGCGTCAATTGCGCGAGCGTGTAAGATAATGCCGGAGATGGACGGAAGGGCCGGAAATTGGACGATTATCAGAGGCCATCAGCGCCGTACGGGCCTGCGATGCTCGGTGACCTGCTGCCGAATTTCACTGCGCGCACGACGCAGGGCATCAAGTCGCTTACAGACTTTCGTGGAAAGTGGTTGGTCCTTTTCTCGCATCCGGCCGATTTCACGCCGGTATGCACCAGCGAATTCGTCGCCATCGCTCGCGCCGCGGATCGCTTTGCCGCGCTTGATTGCAACCTGATGGCGCTATCGGTCGACAGCCTGTTCTCGCACTTCGCCTGGATCAAGGCGATCCACCAAAGGTTCGGCGTGGCGGTGGGCTTTCCGCTGATCGAAGACCCGACGCTGGAGATTGCGCGCGCTTACGGCATGGTCGATGCGGGATCACTCGACGCGTCATCGGTGCGCACCACCTATGTCATCGATCCCGAAGGGCGGCTGCGCGCGTCGACCTGCTACCCCGCCAATGTCGGTCGCTCGGGGGAGGAAATGCTGCGCCTGCTCGCGGCGCTGCCGCGCACCGATACGCACGCGGCGCTGGTTCCGGCCGAATGGACCCCGGGCGATGATCTGCTTGCGGTGCCTAGCCTGACCGTCGCCGACGTGCTCGCCACCGACAGCGCGACCGACTGGTTCTATGCCCCTGTGAAAGATAAAGTCTGACCATGCCTGTCAATCTGAGCGCGCTCGAAATCGAGGCCCATGCCGAACTGCTGCGTGCGATTGCGCACGCCGTGCGGCTCGATCTGCTGCGCACCCTGAGCGTCGGCGAGCGCAGCGTCGGCGATCTCGAAACCGCCACGGGCATCGTCCAGCCCGGCCTGTCGCAACAGCTGGGCATCCTGCGCAAGGCCGATCTCGTGCTGACACGTCGCGAGGCCAAGCAGGTGTTTTACCGCATCAACCACGCCCGCTTTGCCGAGTTGAGCAAGATGCTCGATGCCTTTGCAGACACAGTCGCCGTTCCGCGCGGCGAGGGCGCGGCCGAGCGCATGGTGAGCGGTGGCGGTGCGGCGATGTTTGCGCGGATGGGGTAAGGGCGCCGCGGGCGGGCAATGGCAGTAAGCCGGCTTCCTGCCGATATGCCTGCCGATATGCCTGCCGATATGATTGTCATAGCCAAAGCTATTGGCGCTCGGTAGCCCCAGCGACCCAACGCAAAATCCCCGCCTTGTCCATCGCGCCGGCCTGCCGCGCGACCTCTCGCCCGGCTTTGAACAGCACCAGCGTGGGGATTGACCGGATGGCGTAGCGTGCTGCGAGTGCCTGCTCGGCCTCGGTATCGACCTTGAGCAGTCGAACGTGCGGATCGAGCTCGGTTGCTGCTGCTGCAAAAGCGGGAGCCATCATGCGGCAGGGGCCGCACCAGCTGGCCCAGAAATCGACGAGTACCGGTCCGCTGCTGCGCGCGACCATTTTGTCGAACAGTGCCTGATTGGCCTTGATCGGCGCGCCCGTGGTCAGCGGGCGGTGGCAGGTGCCGCAACCGGGGCTGTCGCTCAGCCTTGCCTCGGGCACACGGTTCAGCGCCTGGCAGTGCGGACAGACGACGATATCGTTGCTCATGCGGGGTCTCCAGCGACGCGGTTGCTGTCATCGCACAGCGCGGCGATGGGGCCAGTGACGCTCATAACCCCAAAGTGGCGAGGCGACCCTGGTCACGCAAGACGCGTAGTTTGCGGGGATCACCAGCGGCGCCCGCATCCGCGCGATACCGGCTTACCAGCGCGTTGGCCCAAAAGGTGCCCGACGGCTGTGTCGAGCATTC
>JBBQHG010000264.1:0-3415 GCA_038323755.1 Sphingomonadales bacterium | reverse complement strand
ATGCAGCGCTCATGGCGATCGGCTGAGCCCCGGCGCCGGTGCCCCACACTGCAGGCCGCCAGAAAATGGTAAAGATAGCGGCAGCAATATGTTGCAAAAATGCTACAGGGGCAACATTTCTGCATGATCGTGGCAGGGTCGATTGCCAAACAATTCAAAGCGCATAGCCTGAAGCCTCACTTACAAGGGGTCTTCTGCGATGAAACTCAAGTCAGCCTTGCTCAGCAGCAGCATTGCAACGGCATTTCTTCTTCTCGGCGCAAGTCACGCTGCGGCACAGAGCGCGCCCGTTGCTGCCGCCACGGCGGAAGACAATGCTGATCGCGAGGATATCGTCGTCACCGGGTCGCGCATTCGTCAGAGTCCGGGGACAAAGGAAACCACCGTCGTCGTGCTCGATCAGGCATCGATCGCTCAAACCGGTCTGACGTCGATTGCCGATGTTCTCCAGCGCCTTCCCGGCTCGGCTGGCGGCTTGAATACCAAGGTCAACAACAGCGGCAATATCGGCAACCCGCCGGATGGCGGCGGCGTCGGCGCGGGCGCGGCGGAAATTGACCTGCGCTATCTTGGCGGTCGCCGCACGCTCGTGCTGGTGGACGGGCTCCGCTACGTCAACGGATCATCGGGCAGCGGCATCCCGGCATCGGTCGATCTCAACTCGATCCCGACCGAGATGATCGAACGGATTGAGGTGCTGCAATCGGCCGCTTCACCGATTTACGGGTCGGATGCTGTCGCCGGTGTGGTCAACATCATCACCAAGACGCAGCAAAAGGGGCTTCATGCGTCCGCTCAGTTCGGCACTTTCCGCCAGGGCGATGGCCATACCCAGGATTATAACCTCAGCTACGGCATCAAGGGCCCATCGACGAGCATCGTGTTCGGCGGCAATTATGTGAAGCAGGATCCGGTGCGGTCGGGCAATCGGGCAATCTCGCAATTCCCGGAACCCGGCTCGACAAGCTGCCTCGGCGGCGGCTGCTCGAGCGCGACGCCGCTCGGTCGCTTCCTCGTCAACGATTTCGGCAATCCCGCCAATACCGATGGTCTGAACCTTACGCTGCGCGCGCCGGTGATCGGCCGTCGGCCGGTGTTCAACCCGCTGGTGCCCAATGATCCCAACAGCGATTTCAAGAATTTCGGCACGCTGGATCGCTTCAACTTCGCGCCGTTCAATTACATTCTCACCCCCTCGGAGCGCTACAGCCTGTTCTTCAACCTGAAGCAGGAACTGAGCTCGGCGGTCAATCTGCGGGTAAAGGCGGTCTATAACCGGCGCAACTCGGAAAATCAGGCGGCGTTCCTGCCACTTTTCGTTGGGCCAGACGCCGGCAACGGCAATCTGCTCGATCAGATCTCGATCGATGCGACCAATCCCTTCAATCCCTTCGGCCGGACATTGTCGGCGGGCGGCGCGGGCAATCCGCCGGCCAATTACTCGTTCATCGCCCGGCGCCTGGTAGAGGCAGGGCAGCGCACCTATGATCAGCGCGTCGACACCTGGTCGCTGACCGGCACGCTCGACGGTACCTTCCATATCGGCGACCATAAATGGTATTGGGACGTCAATGCCGTGCTCGGCTTTGCCGATGCGCACCAGACCTTCACCGGCAATATCAACGCCGCCAATCTGCAGCGGGCGCTTGGGCCGATCTCGCAGTGCACCGGTACCTGCGTGCCCTTCAACATCTTCGGTGGCGTGGGGTCGATAACGCCGGCCCAGCTCGCTTATGTCGGCTTTACCGAGCAGGACCGCAGCAGCCAGAGCCTAAACGATTACTCGGCCAACCTCAGCGGTGAACTGATCGATTTGCCAGCCGGCCCGGTCGGCATCGCCGTTGGCTATGAACATCGCTTCCAGACCGGTTCGTTCACGCCCGATCCCGTCATTCAGGCCGGGCTGGGCGCTGATATCCCGGCACAGGCCGCGGCGGGATCGTTCAATGTCGATGAAGTCTATGGCGAGTTGCGTATCCCGCTGCTCACTGATCTGCCCTTCGTTTACAAACTGAACGCGCACGGTGCGTTCCGCCATTCGGATTATTCCACCTTTGGCGGCAACACGACCTTCACCGGTGGTGCCGACTGGAGCCCGACCGCCGATTTCCAGCTGCGTGGCAGCTATGCACAAAGCTTCCGCGCCCCAAGCATCGGTGAATTGTTCGGCAGCCTGTCTCGCTTCGATCAGCCGATCGCTGATCCGTGCTCAGACATCAACGGCACCGCCTTCGGCACGCGGGCGCCCGCCAATGTCCGCGCCAATTGCATCGCCAATGGCGTGCCGGCCAATGGCAGTTACCAGGAACCTGCCGGTCAGTTGCCCGTCATCACCGGCGGCAATCCCAATCTGCAGCCTGAAAAATCGCGCACGCTGCTGTTTGGCGGCACGTACAGCCCGCGCTGGGCGAAGAGCGCCAGCTGGGCGAGCAATTTCTCGATCGACGCGAATTACTACGATATCCAGCTGAACGGCGCGATCGCGGCCATCGGTGCGGATGTAACGCTTAACCGCTGCGCCCAGACGGGCGATGCGCTCAGCTGCGCATCGGTGGTTCGCACTGCCAACGGCTTCGTCTCGCAAATCAACGGGCTGTTGCAGAATATCGGCACGATCAAGACCCGCGGGGTGGATCTGACGGTCAACTACCGCACGCCGCACACGACGATTGGCACCTTCGGCCTAACCTGGACCAGCAGCTGGCTGCTGCAATATCAAGAAAGCGTGCCGGCAACCACGGGCTTCACCGTGATCGAGCGTGTCGGCACCGAACGCGGCAGCCCCGATCAGGCCTATCCGCATTATAAGTCCACCGCGATCCTCGACTGGGGTCTGGGCGATTTCGGCGGGTCGTTCACCGGCCGCTATATTAGCTCGGTCACCGAAGGCGCCGGCACGCTTGGCCGCACCTTCTACGGCGATGTTCAGTTGAGCTATGCGCCATCGGCCTTCGATCGGCGCTTCGTGCTGACGCTGGGGGTCAACAACCTGTTCAATCAGGATCCGCCATCCTGCCAGAGCTGCAGCCTGAACAATTTTGATCCAACCACCTACGACGTACCAGGACAGTTCGGCTATGTCCGCCTGTCCTACAAGATGTAATGGCGATGGGGAGGGCAGCGCCCTCCCCCGCTAACCCGGCGCGCGATACGCGCCGGACGGCCAGTCGCACGACGAGCGCATGTCGCGGGTGCCGGTTGGCTGGCAGAGAGAGAAACTGGCGGAGAGGGTGGGATTCGAACCCACGGTGAGCTTGCACCCACGCCGCATTTCGAGTGCGGTACATTCGACCACTCTGCCACCTCTCCGCGAGGGAATCATGCTTTAGCCACCCAGAAAGGGGACGTCGCCGATTGGTCGAAGGCGGGCCACTAGCCCAATCATTCAGCCGATACAAGCATCACGCTTGTGTGG
>JBBQHG010000263.1:0-3452 GCA_038323755.1 Sphingomonadales bacterium | reverse complement strand
GGTCGGCACGCCCCAGCCCTTTTCGCCCATCGCCTTGGTCCAGGCGGCTTCTTCGGCGCTTTGATGGTTGGGGCCTTCGAGCGCGGACATCGAGCTGTCCTTACCCTTTAGCGAGGCCGGAAAATTCTCGGCAAGCCAGGCGCGGACATCGGCGCGAAAGGCATCCAGCGCTGTGGCTGACGTATCAAGTGAACCGTCGAGTTCTGGGGCGGTGGCCATCAATGCTCTCCTGCGAAACCGAATCTGAAGATCGGGTATGGTGTCGCCATCGCACAAATCGGTGCGGCGCGCAAAGGGCAGCACGCCCAAAACATGCTTGTCCGCCGCCGCCGTTACGGCATAACGGCCCCCTACCACGCTTCATCGTCGCTCCATCACGCTTGGGGCCATGCCAGCCGGATGCCACCCGATGCCGTTTGCCAACCGCGCCACCCCGATCGTGCTGACAGCGGTGCTGATCGACACCATCGGATTCGGCATCGTCATCCCGATCCTGCCCCAGCTCATCACCGCGCTTGGCCATCTCGACCTTGACCAGGCGACGCGCGTGTCGGGCTATCTGCTGGGCGTCTATGCGCTGACCCAGTTCTTCGCCGGGCCGGTCCTGGGCAATCTGGGAGATCGCTATGGACGGCGACCGGTGCTGATCGCCTCGATGCTCGCCTTTTCCGCCGATTATGCGCTGATGGCGTTTGCGCCGACGCTGGCATGGCTGTTCCTTGGCCGTGCGGTCGCAGGCGTTGCGGGCGCGATTTATGGCCCGGCGAGCGCGGCGCTGGCCGACCTGACCCCACCCGAGGGGCGCGCCAAGGTGTTTGGCTATATTGGCGCGGCATTCGGCATCGGCTTTATCATCGGTCCGGCGATCGGTGGGCTATTATCGGACCTTGGGCCGCGCGCGCCCTTCATGGCGGCAGCGGCGCTCGCGCTGATCAATGCGCTGACGATGATTTTCCTGATGCCGGAATCGCTGGCGCCCGAAAACCGGCGCGCGTTCGACTGGCGCAGCGCCAATGTGATCGGTGCGTTTCGGCCACTGTTCAAAAGCGGAGACGCAGCGCCGCTGTTGATCGCCTGGTTCATCTGGAGCCTGGCCAGCAACGTCTATCCCGCGACATGGTCCTTCTGGTCGGCAGCGCGCTTTGGCTGGGATGCGCGCGCAATCGGCTGGTCGCTCGCCTTTGTCGGGCTGGTGATGGCGAGCGTGCAGTTGCTGCTGACCGGGCCGATCATCGCGCGGCTGGGCGAGCGCAAGGCCGCGGTGCTGGGGCTGGCGAGCGGGACGGGCGCCTTCCTTACCTATGTCGTCATCACGCAAGGGTGGCAGGCCTATGCTGTGTTTCTGGTCAGTGGCCTGTCTGCGCTGGTGTTTCCGGCGATGAACGGGTTGCTGTCACGCCTCGCCGATGCCTCGCATCAAGGCGCATTGCAGGGCGGGATCGGCAGCATGAACAGCGTAGCCGCCGTCATTGCGCCGTTAATCCTGACCCAGGCGCTGGCAAACGGCGTCGAGCGCGGCTTTCCGGGCGCGGCGTTTCTGGTCGCAGGGGTGCTGGCAGCAGTGGCGCTGTTGATCGTCATCATCATGGTGCTGCGGCGGGTGCCAGCAACGGTCACAGCCGCGCCGTAAGCCGGGCCGTATCGCTCCGCCCCCGTCGCTCGCTCCCCGTCGCTCGGTAAGGCTGCAACGTTTAGAACCGGACGAAGAAGGTCGCGCCCTTGCCGCGAACCGCCTCTATCGTGCCACCTAGGCTCTGCGTCAGCGTCTGAATGAGCCGCATGCCAAGGCTTGCCTGCCCCTTGCTCACGATGCTGAAATCTTCCGGAAAGCCAGTGCCCTCGTCGCTGACCTCCAGCACCCGCTGCCCTGCATCATGCGTCAATCGCACATGGACGATGCCGCCCTTGTTGCCATAAGCGTGCTTGGCGGCATTGGTCACGAGTTCAGTCACCAGCAACGCGAAGGAGGCCGCTTTGTCCGATGCGACCTCGCTCGGTTCGGACGACACGCTGATATCGAGATGCTCGAGTTGCTTCGCCAGCGTGCCGCACACCTCGGTAAGCAGCGCTGCGAGATCGATCGTGTCGCCGCCGGCATCGCGCCACAACCGGTCATGCGTCTGCGCGACCGCGATCACCCGGTCCGATGCGCCGCCCAGCGCCTCGGCCGCTTCGGCGGTGGTACTCGCGCGCGCCTTCATGCGGAGCAGGGACGAGAGGATCGTCAGACTGTTCGAGACGCGGTGGCTCGCCTCCTGGACAAGGATTTTCTGATAATCGAGCGCCGCCGACAGGCGATCTTCGGCGACCTGCCGATCAAGCGCGACACCGACGAAATTGGCCAGCCCCTGCAGAAAGGCGAGATCAGCGGCCTCGAACTCCCCGGCCGAGGAACTGTCGACCTCAAGCACGCCCCAGCGCCCGCCGCCATAGGTGATCAGCACGTTGATCGCGCGACGCACGCCATGCTCGATCATCAACTGGGGCGTGCGAAACTCGTTCTCGCCCTCCAGATGATTGGAGATGACGGGCGACCCGGTGTGAAACGCATAGCCTGCCGGCGATTCGACATCTGCGCCGAACGAAACCTGCCCCACAACCCCTGCCCGCCAGCCAACCCCGGCGCGGATCAGCAGATCATTCTCGACCTTGCGATATTCGAGGATCTTGGACAGGCTGGCACGCATGCCGCGCGCGGCGGTTTCGGCGGCACGGTCAAGCAGATCGGCTACACTCGCCGATTTGAGCGCTTCCATGCCGAAATTCGAAAGGACCGCCTGCTGCTCCAGACGATAGCCAAGCATCGATCCGGCGCCGACATCGGTGACTGCTTGCGAGAAGGAGTGCGGGCTCGCCCCGCGACCGCTGGTTGGCTCGACAACCTCCTGCCCGTCAGTTGCCAATTCGATTTTCTTGTCGGCCATGTCAGCGCACCCTCCCCCTTGCTTTCGGCGGATAAATTTGCCCAGCGCTCACCAGAACGAGCCGCAGTGGCACTTGTGTCCATGGAAGCGTAGCAGAGGCGCAAACGGCTGAAAGAGCCGATTGAATTTCCATGGCGCGCCGCTTGATCGCGGCTGGAGAGAGCCTCCCCTCCCCAGCCGCGACCAGCAGTTCAGGATCGATTACTGGGTAACAGGTGGAGACACCGCGACCGGTTCGACCGTAAACGTCTTGAGTTCACGGCCCTGCTCGAAGATGGCGCTCTTGCCGGTGACGAAGGCGGAGAAAACACCAACAGCCACGGCGGTGGCGACGGTGGCCCCGGTGTTGCCCTGCCCTTCCTGGCGGAACTTGCCCGACAGCGGAATTTCGCGACCGTTGAGCGTGACGGAGCGCACTTCGATTTCCATTTTGGCCGATTTGCCGAAGGAGCCCTTACCGGTGCGATACGTCACCTGACCCGTGCCGTGTGTGCCGCGGGGGATGACGATATAATTGCCAAGCATGAC
>JBBQHG010000262.1:0-3458 GCA_038323755.1 Sphingomonadales bacterium | reverse complement strand
TGCCGCCGCCCTCATCGAGCATGTCATGTTCGCCCGGCACGTGGAAAACCGGCAGGCCTGCCGCGCCGATGATGTCATCGGCATCGGCGAATTCGGCATCGCGTGACAAATGGGTGATGTCGCCGGTGTGCAGGATGAAGGCAGGCTTGTCCGCCAGCGCCCCGATTTTGGCGACCGCTGCCTGAAAGGTCCCCCGGGCATCGGGGTTGGCGGGTTTGTCGAAGCCGATATGGCTGTCGCTGATCTGTAGGAAGCTGAATGGCGTCACCGGCTGGCGCCGGGGCGGCGCCGCCAGCGCTGCGTCAAGGCTGATCGAGCCAAAACTCCCGCCGGCCAGCGAATAGAGCGCGCCCGTGCCGGCCCATCCCATGCATTCGAGCAAGCTGCGCCGGTTAATCCCATCCTTGTCGTCATGCGCCATGCCGGTGTCCTTGCCGTTGTTCGAGGGTCAAGACGGCGAGATCGGCGATTTTATTCCTGCCGGCGGTGAAAAAAACGCCGGCCTTGCGGCGGATCTGCGCCGCCTTTGCGCAGCGCAACATTTTGCGCTATGCGCGCCGACAACATCCCCGCCTTACAATCAGGACACACTATGAGCCTCCGCAACGTGGCGATCATCGCCCACGTCGATCACGGCAAGACAACGCTGGTCGATCAACTTTTCCGCCAATCGGGCACCTTCCGTGACAATCAGCGCATCGAAGAGCGCGCGATGGATTCGAACGACCTGGAAAAGGAGCGCGGGATCACCATTCTCGCCAAATGCACGTCGATTGAATGGGATGATCATCACGGCCACAAGACCCGGATCAACATCGTCGACACCCCGGGCCACGCCGATTTCGGTGGTGAGGTCGAGCGCATTCTGTCGATGGTCGATGGTGTGATCCTGCTGGTCGACGCAGCCGAAGGCGCGATGCCGCAGACCAAGTTCGTGACCGGCAAGGCGCTCGCGCTCGGCCTTCGCCCGATCGTCGTCGTCAACAAGATCGACCGCAGCGACGCGCGTGCGCAGGAAGTGCTCGACGAGGTGTTCGATCTGTTTGTCAGCCTCGAAGCGAACGACGATCAGCTTGATTTTCCAGTGCTTTTCGCCAGCGGCCGCAATGGCTATGCGGGCGACAACCCCGATGTACGCGAAGGCACGCTTGATCCGCTGTTCAACAAGATCGTCGAGCATGTGCCCGCCCCGTCGGCGGACCCGGACGGCCCGTTCAAGTTCCTCGTCACCCTGCTCGACCGCGACAATTTCCTTGGCCGCATCCTGACCGGTCTGATCTTTTCGGGCTCGATCAAGACCAATATGCCGATCCATGCGCTCGATAACGACGGCAAGATCGTCGAGACGGGCCGGGCGTCCAAGATCATGGCGTTTCGCGGGCTCGAGCGCGTGCCGGTCGACGAAGCCAATGCAGGCGACATCATCTCGATCGCCGGGCTGACCCACACCACCGTATCGAACACGATTGCCGACCCAAGCGTATCCGAGCCGCTGCACGCGCAGCCGATCGATCCGCCGACGCTGTCGATGCGCTTTGCCGTCAACGATTCGCCGATGGCGGGGCGTGAGGGCAGCAAGGTGACGAGCCGGATGATCCGCGACCGCCTGCTGCGTGAAGCCGAATCCAACGTCGCCATCAAGGTGACCGAGAGCGCCGACAAGGACAGCTATGAAGTTGCAGGTCGCGGCGAATTGCAGCTAGGCGTGCTGATCGAAACGATGCGCCGCGAAGGCTTTGAGCTCAGCATCAGCCGCCCGCGCGTGCTGTTCGCCGAGGACGAGAACGGCAACAAGACCGAGCCCTATGAAACCGTCATCATCGACGTGGACGAGGAATATTCGGGCACCGTCGTCGAGAAGATGAACATCCGCAAAGCCGAGATGACCGACATGCGCCCATCGGGCGGCGGCAAGACCCGCATCACCTTCAGCGCGCCATCGCGCGGGATGATCGGCTATCACGGCGAATTCCTGTCCGACACGCGCGGCACCGGCATCATGAACCGCCTGTTCGAGAAATATGGCCCCCACAAGGGCCGGATCGACGGCCGCAAGAACGGCGTCCTCATCTCCAACGGTGCTGGCGAGGCCAATGCCTATGCGCTCGGCCCGCTCGAAGAACGTGGCATCCTGATGGTCGCGCCGCAAGAGGCGCTGTACGAAGGCATGATCATCGGCGAGAATGCCAAGACGGATGACCTTGAGGTCAACCCGATGAAGGCCAAGCAGCTCACCAACTTCCGCGCCAGCGGCGGTAAGGACGACGCGATCCGCCTGACTCCGCCGTGGCGGCTGACGCTGGAGCAGGCGATCGCCTATATCGACGACGACGAACTCGTCGAAGTGACGCCCAAGTCGATCCGGCTCCGCAAGCGCTATCTGGACCCCAACGAGCGCAAGAAGGCGAGCCGGGCGAAGGTGGCGGCTTAATCGAGACCGGGGCGGTTTTGGCCGCCCCGTCCGATCCATGACCGCCCCATGCAGCGTCGCCAGCTTTGGATGGCGGGCGATTCCGATGGAGGCTGGCCAGACCCGAGCGCGCTTTGACCGCGCGCGCTTCGACCGGGCGCGCGCGATGTTGCCGGAGGGCCGCGATCCTCCTGCGTGATTGCCCTATCGCTGTTCGCCAATGAACGCGGCCCAAGTGAAGATTTGAGTCGCGCCGAATCAGCACGCCATTCAAATAATCGCGCGATTTTTGTCGTAATGGGGCGAATAGCAATCTGATCCTGCGTAAAATTGCGCTTTGAATCGGCCGTCATCGGTCTATGCTCTAATCTTGATAGAGCATTCTGCCCTATCGGGAGCATTCCATGCGTCGATTATCTGCGGCCACATCGATTATCTTGCTCGCTTTGTCTTCGCAGACCGCGCGCGCCGAACCTGCCACGGTCTCGCTTGCACGTGTTGGTCCGTGGGAGATGAATTATGATGTTGATTCATGTCATCTGCGGGCAAAATTTGGCAGTGGCAATCAAGAAATATTGATGGATATGACCCGGCTCGCACCGACGTCTGCCTTTGATCTTACCTTGCTCGGTAAGCCGTTGGCGTCTGACAAGCTACATGTCGATGCGCGGTTTGCATTTGGCGACCGGCGCGACCCGGTGACGCGAGCTGGTCTGGCTGGCAACTCCGCTGAGCCCGAAAGGCGACCGATCCTGATATTTTCAGGTTTACGGATCGACGGATTGAGTGCCGCATCGAAAAATCTGACCGTGTTTCCAGATATCACGCCCGAGGATGAGGCTGCGACCAACTTCATCACGTTCAAGCTGCCAGCGCGCAAATTCTACCGCCTTGAAACGGGATCGCTGGGGGCACCCTTCGGTGCCCTGAGAAAATGCACCATCAACCTGGTTCGGAGCTGGGGCTATGACCCCGATGTTCAGTTGAAATTGACCCGATATCCCCAACCTGTCGGCAAGGCGGAAAATTGGCTCTCGTCATCTGACTA
>JBBQHG010000261.1:0-3501 GCA_038323755.1 Sphingomonadales bacterium | reverse complement strand
GCATGACCGCTCGCCCGGCGCATGATCGCGCGAAGCCGGGCTGCGACTTCTTCGGCATGCACCGGTTTGACAATATAGTCGTCGCCCCCCGCATTCAGACCTTCGACTTTTTCCTTCCAGCTTCCTCGGGCGCTGAGGATCAGAATCGGTGTCTGCAAGCCGCGCTCGCGCCATTTTTCGATCAGCGTGATCCCGCTCGCGCCAGGCAGCCCAACATCCACGATCATCGCTGCAATGCGTTCCGGCTGTGGCCACGTCAGGGCGACTTCGGCGTCTGCCGCATGATCCGTGACGAAGCCGAGGCCGGCCAGACGCCCGGTTATGCGCTGCGATATCTCTGGATCGTCCTCGACTAGGAGAATCCGCATAGCCTTCCGATCATATGAGCGTGGCCCCGGACGTAACAACGGGAATATGTAACGGCAGCGCGATAAGCCTCTTCATCAGCAATTGATGCAATGTTTGGGTCAGACTGTGCCGAATTTTGTTTCCACCTCGACGCCAGCACTTTTCAGAAATTTTGTAGGAAGTTCCCCGCCCGCGCAAACCAGCACCGCATCGTTGGCGACAATCTCGCGCTCTTCGCCGACGGTCAGCACGACCGAGTCTTCATTGATGCGCTCTATTTGGGAGTTGAGGCGCACGACCAATTGTCCGCTGGCTTCGGCCGCAGCGACCCGGGCGCGGTTCTTTGGGCGCGCTCGATCAAAAGTGGCGCGCCGATATGAAAGAGTGACGTGTGCCCCGTCCTGCTCGGCAATCGAAGCTGCCGCTTCTAGCGCGCTGTCGCCGCCGCCGACAACGACGACGCGTTGTCCGGCATATTGTTCGGGTTCGATGAGGCGATAAACAACCTTGGGCAGGTCTTCGCCGGGCACACCCAATTGACGTGGTGTACCGCGCCGGCCGATCGCGAGCAGCACGGTTTTCGTCCGGTAGGTGCCGCGCGTCGTTGTCACGCAAAAGATTCCATCTTCGCTTTTCAGATCGCCGACGCGTTCCTCGAACGCGATCTCGAGTCCGGTATCGGCAACCACTCCTTGCCAAAACGACAGCAATTTCTCCTTGCTGATCTCGCCAAATTTAACCTTGCCGACCATCGGTAGCTCGGCAGGTGCCGTCATCACCAGCTTGCCTCGCGGAAAATGCGCGACAGTCCCGCCAAGCGTGTCCTGTTCGACCGTTTTGAAGTTGAGCTTGCGTTCCATGGCGCCCAAACTCGCCGAGATGCCAGCTGGCCCGGCGCCAACGATCAGGACGTCCAGGATGCCAGAACCGCCCGGCAGCGATTTTGCCTTGGCCGCGCAAAAGCCGATTGCCTGGCGGCCCTGTTCGATGGCGTTGCGGATCAGACCCATACCGCCAAGCTCACCCGCAATGAACAAGCCGGACACGTTCGTTTCATATTTCGGGCTGAGGAACGGGATGTCGATGCCGCGGGTCTCAGTTCCGAACACGAGCGAGATGGCATCGGTCGGGCAAGCCGTCGCACAGGCGCCATGTCCGACGCAGTGCGACGGCTCGATCAGGTGCGCCTTCCCATCAATGATGCCGAGAATCGATTTCTCGGGACACGCCTTTACGCAGGCGGCGCAGCCAAGACACAAGGCTGGATCGATGACTGGATGGAGCGAGGCAGGTTCCGTCAGTCCGGCGATTTTCGCTTCTTCCATAACCGCAATCGCGCGCTTGGTGCGCCGTCGGCCGAGCCAGAACCAGATCGCCCAGATTGCGACGAGGGGCAGGGCGTAAACAAGCAGGAGGGGGCTGAGCGTCATGGAAGTGGCCTAGAGCTTGAGCTCGGCAGCAACGGCATTCAGCTGCTGCAATTTGGCCGGAGCGTTTGCCAGCGACCGCCGCGCGACGAGGAGGTCGTCCTTTGCCTTGGACATATCCTTCAGCACGACGCGCGATCGGATGAGTTTGACCCATCCGTCGACATCGCCCGGATCGGCCTGCAGACGCTTGGCCAGCCCCTCGACCATGCCGTCGATCATCGCTTGCTGGTCGGAAAGCGGCAGCTGCGCGCCCGCGCGCAGCGTTGCACTATCCGGCCCGCTGCCAATAGCGGCGGCGGGGCTGCTCTTGATCCGGCCCGCTGTCGCGATGCCGAGCTTCGTCCCCAGCTTTTCAATGCGCTGGCGCAAATCTGCCTGCCAAGGCAGGTCGGCAGGTGCGCTGTTGGCAAGAGCTATCCATTCTTCGAGCGCGACGCGCTCCTGGCCCGCCTGAGCCTTGTAGAGCGACGAAAAGAACCTTGCACGGGGCTCCTTGGGGTCGATGGCGAGTGCAGCATCGATTTGTGCCTTGGCTTCCGGCGAAACGACGTCGTTTCCTGCGGCGACCAGCGCTTCGCCATATCCGGCATGCACGTCGGCCCGACCGGGGAGAAGGGTGGCAGCGCGGGCATACGCCATAACCGCCTCTGCCGGCTTGCCGGTATTCAGAAACGACCAACCCAAGGTGCGAAATCCTTCACCATCGGTCGGATTGGTCTTCAGTCTTGCTTCGAGCCGCGAAATCATTGTGTCGACATCATCGAGCTTGGCGCCGGCTGGACCTGCACTTGCCGTGAGTGACTGAGCCGGTGACGCCATCGCCGCCCCATCGATGGGCGGCGTCGGGCGAAACAGCAGGAACCCTATGGCGATCACCACAATAAGCCCGGCGCCGCCGAACATGATCCTCAGCCGGTTGGGTATGCCGCCAACGACAGACGCTGCGGTGCCAGACGGAGCGGTTCCGGCATCCGGCAAAGCCAATTCCGTCACGGGAGGCAAAGCGGGAGGTCGCTGAAAAAGGCGCATTAGAACAACGCCCAGCACAATACCGGCAAGACCGGTCAAAATCATTGGCAAGACAGTCAATCCCATTCTCCCTTAGCGCCTGATTAATTATGCCGCTTGGCGCTCGCGTGACAATCACTGAATCTGACGTGAAACTGAAATTGTTGTATGGCCGCAGGTATCCTGTTGCAAAAACGTGGCGAAACGAATCGATCTATTGCGAGACTGCGTGAACTATTCGCTAATGAACTGCGACTAGGGCTTTGATTTCTAGCAGGAGCACGCAGGCAATATGGCATCTTCGATCAACCGCGCATTGAACGAAGGCTCAAGACCTTGGCTGACGCCATCGCAGGTAGAAGGTCTCATTTCGTTAGCGACGGGCACGGCCGTCACGGCGGCGCTGATTTACGGCTGGCTGCATCGGGACGATCGCTGGATCAATCCTGAGAGCGGCATCGGATATGCGCTAGGCATTTTCGGGGGCAGCCTGATGCTTCTGCTTCTGGTCTACCCGTTTCGAAAGCGCATCCGCTTCCTGAGGGCAATCGGATCGGTGGGCTTCTGGTTTCGGTTTCACATGCTGCTCGGCCTGCTTGGGCCGCTCGCGATCCTTTACCATGCGCGCTATTCGTGGGGCGCACTGAACAGCGCCGTCGCCATGGGGGCGATGTTAATTGTTGCGGGCAGCGGCTTGATTGGCCGCTTCCTGTAT
>JBBQHG010000260.1:0-3504 GCA_038323755.1 Sphingomonadales bacterium | reverse complement strand
GACCTGGGTCGATTTGCCCGCCCCCTCGCCGCCTTCAAGCGAAATGAAGCGGCCCGGCGTGGTCGCTGCGTTCACATCCCGAACAGCGACAGGAAGCCGGCCCAGGCGCGCCCGAAAAAGCCAGCCTCGGCCACATCGGCTTCAGCGACCAACGGCAGATGCTGCGGCGCCATATCGGGCGACATCACGACGAGATCGGCAATATGCTGGCCCTTGCGGATCGGCGCCTTGATCGGCCCATCATAGACGACGCGCAGCTGCAACGTCGGCACCGCGCCGCCCGGCAGCGTCGCGGTCAGGTCACGCGGCGCGATCAGGTTCACATGGGTGGTCGCACCGCCCTGGACTTCAGCCGTTTCAACCTTGCGCCCCGCCTTGACGATCGGCTTGGCTTGCCACGCGCGAAAGCCCCAATCCATGAAGCGGACCGACTCCTCGATCCGCTGGTTGAAGCTGGTCAGCCCGGCAACAACCATCACCAGTCGGCGCCCATTCTGCTCGGCAGAGCCGGTAAAGCCATAGCCCGCCTCTTCGGTATGCCCAGTCTTCAGGCCGTCTGCCCCGGCGACGCGGCCGAGCAGTGGATCACGATTGGCCTGAGTAATTGCCTGGCCCGATCCCAGCGTCTTGCCCCAGGTGAAATTCGGCCGCGAATAGAATTGCTTGTAGAGATCGGGGAAGTTTTGGATCGTCGCGGTCGCCAGATGCGACAGGTCGCGCGCCGTAACATAGGTCACCCCGCCATCGGGCCAGCCATTGGAGGTGCCGAAATGGCTGTTGGTCAACCCCAGCTTCTTGGCATCCTCGTTCATCCGAGAGACGAAGGCTTCCTCGGTGCCGGAGATGCCCTCGGCCAGGACGACGCAGGCGTCGTTGCCCGAAAGCGTAATGATCCCGTAGAGCAGATTGGCGACGCTCACCTTCTCATTAACTGAGAGGAACATTGTCGAACCTGCTGCTGGGCCGTGCCATTTTTTCCAGGTCTCGGGCCGAACGGTGAACTCGGTATCGAGCTTTAATTCGCCGCGCTTGATCAGGTCGAACGCGACGTACACCGTCATGATCTTGGCGAGCGATGCCGGCGGCATCCGCCGATCGGCGTCTTTCGAATAGAGTACCGCCCCCGATGACAGATCCTGCATGAACGCAACCGGTGCCGGCGTCGTGAACGGCGGTGGCGTTGCAGCAGCCGGGGTAGACAGCGGTGCTGCACCTAGCGTGGTGGCAAACAGGAGCGCAGTGGCAAACTTCTTCATGGGGTAACCAAAATCCATCAACTTGGGGGTGGTTGTCATTGTTTGACGATCTGCGCGCTGCCATAGCCGCGACGCGCAACGCCGTCACGTGCGCTATTGGCGGATGCTGCATTGGCAAAGGGGCCAAGCCGCACGCGGTAGATCGATCCGGCCGCTTGCACCGTTCCACCCACCTCATCGGCCAACGCGGTCGCGCGGGCCGCGCTGGAGAGGGCGGCGACCTGAACATACAAGCCTGCAGTCAGCGGCGCGGCGGGTCGGCTTGCGGCGGGGGCAGGCCGTCGTGGCGCTGCATAGCTTGCGCCCGCCCCGCCATTGGGACTTGGTCGGGCGCGCGCCAGGCCGCCTGCGGGCATTACGGGCAGTCGCTTGCGCAACGCGGTCAGCAGCACGGGCGGCGCATCGATACGCACCGACGCCTGCCGTCCCTCTCGCAGCGCCTGCTGATCGGCACCGAGCGGGTTTACCCGCCGCACCCGTACGCCCAGCATGCCTGTGCCGTTATTGCCAAGCGCCAGCATCGCCCCCGGCGACAGCGCAATGATCCGCCCGTTCCCAACGCCGCGATCGACGATCATGACGACGATTGTCTTGCCGCTATCGAGCGCAGTCACTTCGGCAAAGCTGCCCGATGGCAGCGAATCATGCGCGGCGGTTACCGCGCCGGGCCGCGCGTCCGCCTCATAAAAATCAGCGTAGCCGACAGCGTCATAGCGCTCGGCGCCGAGCGTTGCTTGCGAGGTGGCGTTGGGGCCGTTGCTCGGCGGCGGCCCGCCGTCCGACTGCGCGCCTGCCGGTACGGGGGCCAACAGCGCCAGGCCGGCCGCTAGCCGCCACAGGTTACCGTTCGATCGCATCGGCCAACAACCCCACTGAAAGCGCATAAAAATTCGAGCAGTTATAATCGAGGATAACCCGGTAGTTGCTCGTCAGCAGATAGCCGGTCTTGCCTGGTCCGTCGGGCTCGAGCAGCGTTGCCTGTACCTGATCGCCGGGCCATGGCTTGCCCAGCGGCACCACGCCAAGCGCTCGCCACTCGGCCATTGTCTTCCAGCCGCTGTGCCGCTCGAACACCCGTGCGCAGCGCGGCGCCCGCGTTCGGTTACGGATGCTATTGCGGTCGATCGTGCTCGGCACAGCAACCGCAAAACCCCAGGGTTCGCCGGGTCGCCAGCCAGCATTGGCAAAATAATTGCCGATCGATGCCAACGTGTCCGCTTCATTATGCCAGATATCCACCCGGCCATCGCCGTCACCGTCCCGGCCCAGCCGAATATAGACCGATGGCAGGAACTGCGGGTTGCCTGTCGCCCCGGCCCAACTGCCCTTCAGCGTGTCGCGCGGCACGCCGCGGTCGAGCATCTGGAGGGTCGCGATGAATTCGCCAGCGAATAAGTCGCGCCGCCGCCCTTCATAGGCCAGCGTCGCCAGCGCCTGCGGCAGATCGAAATTGCCCGTGATCGCGCCGTAGTTCGTCTCATGGCCCCAAATCGCGACCATGATCGATTCTGGAACCCCGGTTTCGCGCTCGATCTTCGACAGTCGCGGTCGCTGCGTCAGATAAGCCTCATGCCCACGATTGATTCGCGATGCGTCGACATGGCGGATCCGGTATGGTTCGAAATCAGGGATCGGTGCATTTGGATCGCTGCCGGGCTGGGCGCGATCAAGCTCAATCACGCGCTGATTCAGCGTCAGCCCTGGCAACACAGCGTCAATGGTTGCGCGGCTGACGCCCTTGCTCTGCGCCTCTGTGGCCAGCGTTGCCAGATATGCCTGGAAACCGGCGTTATCCTGCGCCCGCGCTGCACTGCCCATCGCGCCGCCCAGGCCGATTACGGCCAGCGAACCGGCCAGGCCAATCACGATTCGGTGACGGCGAAAATTATTCATCCCCATCTCCAACGTTTGCCACAGCACCCGCAGGACATGAACCCCTTGCAACGCAGCTATTGCACAAAAGATCGCACCGGGCGTAAGCGGCTTGCCGAGCGGACAGGTGGCCGAGTGGTTTAAGGCAGCGGTCTTGAAAACCGCCGTGGGTGCAAGCTCACCGTGGGTTCGAATCCCACCCTGTCCGCCATTTATCGCAGATTTGTTTGATAGTTCCGCAAAATGGTGGCGGCGTTTCGCCAATCGCTTCCCAATAGTGGTTCCACTGGGGCTGAAGCAGGTCAGCGAAGGTCGAAATTCGTTGGGCGACAATCCGCCACACGCCGAAATAGCTCCCGGGTTTTCAGCCACCACG
>JBBQHG010000259.1:0-3533 GCA_038323755.1 Sphingomonadales bacterium | reverse complement strand
AGCAGGTCGTGGCGACATTGGTGCTGCAGGAAGTGGCCAAGGGGCATATCGATCTCGACAAGCCCGTTGCGACTTATCTGCCCGGCTTCAAGAGTGCCAATGCCGGGCTGGTGACGGTGCGTCAGCTGCTTCGCCACCAATCCGGCCTGCCCAACCCTGACGAAACGGCCGCGACTCCGGAGTCGGTGCCTGCCTATTATGCACAGGGCTATACCGGCAGCCGTGACCCGCTGACGGGCTATTGCGCGGGGCCGGTAAAGGGCGTGCCGGGGGGCAATTGGGAATATAACAACTGCGATTATATCGTGGCTGGCGCGCTGCTGGAGGCCGTGACCGGCAAAAGCTGGCAGGTGCTGGTGCGCGACCGGCTTGCCAGGCCATTCGGGCTCAAGACGCTTGGTGCTTATCCGACCCGCAAGGCGACAGTGGTCGGCATGATCGATGGCAAGCCCGAGGCGGGCTATGATCTGGGCGCGTTTGGCGCGGCCGCCGGGCTTTATGGCAGCGCAGAGGATCTTTGGACACTCGACCGCGCCTTGATGACGGGCAAGCTGCTGCCCGAGGCGGCGCGTGCGCAGATGTGGGACGGGCAGCCCCAGCTTGGATCGATCGCGCTTGGGCAATGGGTGTTCGCGGCGCCGCTGAAGGGCTGCGCCAAGCCGGTGCGGATCGTCGAGCGGCGCGGCGCGATCGGCGGGGTCGAGGTGCGCAACTTCATCCTGCCCGATGCCGATGTCGTCGCGATCGTCTTTGTCGGTCAGGCCGGATTCGATTTCGGCGAAGTCTGGCAAGGCAAGGGCTTCAGCTATGACCTGCTAAGCGCGGCGGCGTGCACGCCGGGGGAGCCGTCATGACCGGCAGCCTGCGCCTTGGCGTGAATATCGACCATGTCGCCACCGTCAGGAATGCGCGCGGCGTGGGCTATCCCGATCCGGTGCGCGCGGCGCTGGTCGCGGTTGGTGCCGGGGCGGATGGCATCACGGCACATCTGCGCGAAGACCGACGGCACATTACCGATGACGATATCGCGCGGCTGATGGACGAGTTGACGGTGCCGCTCAACCTGGAAATGGCCGCTACCGACGAGATGCTGGCCATTGCGCTTGCACACCGCCCACACGCGGTGTGCATCGTGCCCGAAAAGCGCGAAGAGCGCACCACTGAAGGCGGGCTCGATGCGGCGGGGCAGCATGACCGGCTGAAACAGCTGGTCGATCTGCTTGGCGAGGCCGGGTGCCGGGTAAGCCTGTTCGTCGAGCCCGATCCGCGCCAGATCGACGCGACCCTGCGGCTCGGCGTGCCGGTGATCGAGCTGCACACCGGTCGCTATGCCGAGCTGAGCGGCGCGGCCCAGGCGGAGGAATTGCGGCGACTGGCCGATGCAGCAGCGCTCGCGGTCAAGAACGGCATCGAGGTGCATGCCGGGCATGGGCTGACGGTGGCCAATGTCGCACCGATCGCCGCGATCCCGCAGCTGCGCGAATTGAATATCGGCCATGCGCTGATCGCCGATTCGATCTTTGCGGGGCTTGACGGCGCGGTGCGGGCCATGCGGGCGGCGATGGATGCAGCGCGGTGATGGGCAGCGGATCGGGTTCGGGCCACAAGATGGCGCTGCCGGTCCGGCTGCTCGTGCTGGTGCAATTGCTGCTGTGCGGGCTGATTGCTTTTAGCCCGTTGATCGTGGCGGTGGCGCTGAAACCCGATCTGGCGGTGCCAATCATGATCGATGTGCTGGCCGAGAGGGTTTTTACAGGGTTGGCCGTCAGCATCGGGCTGATCGGGTTCAGCCTGCTGGCCTGGGCACGCTATGGGCCGACGACGGCGGTGTGCGTGGCGCTGTTCTTCTGCCCGCCACTGGCGGCGATCTATTTTGCCGCGCTGGGTTTCCAATGATCATCGGGCTGGGATCGGACCTGTGCAATATCGAGCGCATTGCAGCATCGCTCGAGCGATTTGGCGAACGCTTCGAGGCCCGCGTCTTCACCGACATCGAGCGCGCCAAGGCGGCGCGGCGCCCGTTCACCCGCGCCGGCACCTATGCCAAGCGCTTTGCCGCCAAGGAGGCTTTTTCCAAGGCGGTCGGCACGGGATTCAAGCGCGGCGTGTTCATGAAGGATATCGGCGTGGTCAATGCGCCGAGCGGCGCGCCGACCCTTGCGCTGACGGGCGGGGCCAAGGCAAGGCTTGACGCAATGACCCCTGAAGGCCACCGGGCGGTGATACATTTGACGCTGACTGATGATCATCCCTGGGCACAGGCGTTTGTGATTATCGAAGCGCTAAAAGTCGCGTAAGGCGCAAGGAACTGTGACGATGGCGAGTGACGACGTGACGATGGATCGCTCAGGTGATTATGCAGGGCCTGCCGAAGCCACCCCCGCAGCCGCGCCAGTCAAGGCGGGCACTGACTGGCTGGGCGAACTCCGCGGCATCGTCTGGCTGATTCTGGCGGTGCTCGGCTTCCATAGCTTCATCGCCAAGCCATTTTACATCCCATCGGAATCGATGCTGCCGGGGCTGTTGGTCGGCGATCGCCTGGTGGTGACGAAATATCCTTATGGCTATTCCTTCGTGTCGCCGACCTTTCACCTGCTGCCCTTCATCAAGGGGCGCATTTTCGGCCGTCTGCCGACGCGCGGCGATGTCGTGATCGTGACGCCGCCCGGATCGAACGAGGATTATATCAAGCGCGTGATCGGCCTGCCGGGCGATACGCTGGAAGTGCGCGGCGGCGTGGTTATCCTGAACGGCGTGGCGGTCAAGCGCGGCCCGCTGCACGAAAAGCTGATCCCGGTCGACGCCAATGCGACCTGCACCGATTATTCAGGCGCGCTGCAATCCGGGCCTGACGGCGTGTTCACTTGCCACTTGCCGATCGTGACCGAAACGCTGCCCAATGGCCGCAGCTATGATACCGTCGAGCTTGGCTATAGCCCGGGGGACAATTATGGCCCGGTGAAGATCCCGGCCGATCATATCTTCCTGATGGGCGACAATCGCGACCGCAGCGCCGATAGCCGCTTTGCGCTGGGCGAGCCCGACAAGGGGCTGGGCGGGCCGGTGCCGTGGGAATATCTGGGCGGGCGCGCTGAGTTCATCACCTTCTCGGTCGATGGCAGCAGCAGCTGGAACCCGATCAGCTGGTTCACAGCGTTCCGCAGCGGCCGTGCGGGCACATCGCTGCATGCAAATCAGGCGCCGGCACCCCAAGCCGCGCCTGCGACGAAGCAATGAAGCGCGAACGGACCGAGGTCGTCAGCGGCCCCGCGCCGAACGAATTTCGCGATCCCGTCGTTCGTGACGAGCTGAAGCGCGCCAGCGTGTGGCTGGGGATGGCGGCGCTGATGGCGCTGGTCGTGCTGCTGATCCAGCCGTTGCTGATCATCTTTGGCGGGCTGGTGTTTGCTTCGATGCTCGACGGCGGCGTGCGCTTGCTGGGGCGCGTGCTGCCGATCGGCCGGGGTTGGCGGCTGCTGATCGTGGTGCTGCTCGTCATCATTTTTCTGATCGGAACGGTTTATCTGACGGGT
>JBBQHG010000258.1:0-3561 GCA_038323755.1 Sphingomonadales bacterium | reverse complement strand
CTCGCCCGCGCGTGCCAGATCATAAGCCCGCTCGCCATCCACCTTCAGCGCGGAATAGGCCGGCGGCACCTGCTCGATCGGCCCGGTAAAACGCGGCAGCACCGCCTCCACTTGCGCCAAGGTCGGCCGCACATCGCTCTGCGCTACGGCCTTGCCCTCTAGATCAAGCGTATCGGTCTGCACCCCGAAGGCGACGGTAAACTCATACACCTTGTCGCTGTCGAGCATCCGCCCGGCGAGCTTGGTCGCCTCGCCGATCGCAATCGGCAGCACGCCCGTCGCCAGCGGATCGAGCGTCCCGCCATGCCCGACCTTGAACTTCCCATAGCCGCCGTCGCGCAACGCCCGCTTCACCGCCGACACGCCCTGCGTCGAGCCAAGCCCCAACGGCTTGTCGAGGATGATCCAGCCGTGCACGCGCCTCAGCCCTCAGCGGCGGCGAGCCGTTCCATGAAATGCTTGCGGCACAAGGCGACATAGCGGTCGTCCCCGCCAATCTCGGTCTGCGCGCCCTCGGCCACCGCGCGCCCCGACGCATCGACCCGCAGGTTCATCGTCGCCTTGCGCCCGCATTCGCACACGGATTTCAGCTCGACGAGATTGTCGGCAATCGCCAGCAGCGCCGCACTGCCGGGGAACAAGCGCCCGCGAAAATCGGTGCGCAACCCATAAGCGAGCACCGGAATGCCATCGACATCGGCCAGCCGCGCCAGCTGCCCCACCTGTGCCTCACTCAAAAACTGTGCCTCATCGACCAGCACGCAGGCGATTGCCGCCGCCGCATGCTCGGCGGTCACGATCGTCGCAAGATCCGTCCCGCCATCGAACGCGATCGCTCGCTTCTCCAACCCGATCCGCGAGGTAATCGCGCCATATTCTCCGCGCGTATCGATGGCGGCAGTGAACAACATCGTGCGCATGCCCCGCTCGCGATAATTGAAATCGGCCTGGAGCAGGTTCGTGGATTTGCCCGCGTTCATGCTGGCATAATAGAAATACAGCTTGGCCATGTGTGGCTATTGCGCCTTGCCTGGCAGGGTGCCGAGCCACGCGACCAGCGCTTGCGACAAGGCGATGCGTTTGTCCGAGAAGGGGTGGTCAGTTTGCCAGACGGCGGTCGTCACTTGTGTGTTGTCGGCACCCCGGGCAGCCTTCACATAGCCGGGCACATCGACACCCCTCGCGCGGGCAGCGCCATAGATGGCGAGCGGGCGCTTGCCATAAGCGGCCAGCCGGCGCTCGATATCGAAACGGTCGCCGCCCTTCACGATCTCCGTTGTCAGCGCTTCCTCGCTGGTCCCGGCCAGCGGCGGCAGATCGCTAACGACCATCTCGTGCCAAGCCTTCCTTCCGGTCTCGGTGGCCAATGCGCGACCAGTCCCCGCGATATTCCACGCATCGATGATGAACAGGCCGATCACGTCCTTGTCGTCGGCGGCGGCATCGCTGGCCATGAAGCCGCCCATGCTGTGCCCGGCAAGCGCGATCCGCTTGGGATCGATATGATATTTCGCGGCAATGGCGGGATCACGCACGAAAGCGATTGCGGCATGCGCATCATTGGCCGATCCGCCGAACGAGAAATTGCCGGGGCTGCCCCAGGAGCCGTGATAATGCATCGTCAGCACGTTCCAGCCAGCGCGCCGCGCGGCCTGCGCCAGATCGAGATTCTGCTCATTGCCGGGAAAGCCGTGGAACAGGATCAGCGTCGGATGCGGCTGGCCGCCCGAAGCGGTGTAGATCAGCGCGTTCATCGCCCCGCCCTTCACGGGGATGACGAAGGCGTCGTTCCCGGCGGGGAAGGCCGCATCGGGCGCCGGATCGGTAATGGCGGGCGAAGGGGTTTGGGCCAAAGCCGGGGCCGAGACGCAAAGTGCGAGTGGCAGCAAAGTCCCAAATAGTTTCATTGTAACGCTCCCCCTTAAAATCGGGCCGAGCCTATCAGGCTTCGGGATCATCGCCAGCCAGATCGCGCGCCACCTTGGGGTCGCGCAGCAGCTTGTCGATATGGCTGCCCTCGTCGAAGCTTTCATCGGCCAGGAATTTCAGCTTTGCAGCATATTTGGTGTTCACCCGCCGCGCGACCTCGCTCTGGAGATAGGCGGTGTTGGTGCGCAGCGCCTTCAGCACCACCGCCTCATCCTTGCCGAGCAGCGGCTTCACGAACGCGGTCGCGTGGCGCAGATCGGGCGACATGCGGACTTCGGTGACGGTCACCATGTGTTTGGCCAGCGTCTCGTCATGCACATCACCGCGCGCAAGGATATCGGACAGCGCATGGCGCACCTGTTCCCCCACGCGCAGCAGGCGGACGGAACGGGTTTCGGTGGTGTCGGTCACAGGTCAATCATCAGGTTGAATATCCTGGCTTTCGACGCGCAACGCATCAGCCAATGCACGCCAAACTGCACGGGTACCTTGACGTTGCCCCTTTTCAAGTTTTGAAATTGTCGATGCATGCACGTTGGCCAAGCGCGCAAGCTCAATACCTGAGATGCCGCGATATTCTCGCCATACTTTCAGAGGATTTTCCCCTTCCAAAATACGATCCACCATGGTCGCTGGAAGATATTCTTCACCCTCCATCCTGCGCTGTTTCGATTTATCCGCTGCCACCTCGTCGGCCTTGTCTTCGACGATTTCAATCAGCCGCTGATAGTCTTCGATTGGCAATATGGCCATTTGCCGACCAGCAATCTCTACAATCTGCGCAGTCATTCTTTCACCTCATAGACTGACCCTCGCGGCGCTATCTCATCTATCAGCACAATGCCGTCCTCGACGCGATATATCACTCGCCAATCTTGAACCCGAAGCCGATAACCGTCGCGCCCGTTAAGCTTCTTGACGTTCGCGGCGAGCGAAGCAGGTTCGGTCGCAAGCAAGTCGATCTTCTGCCTTATCAGCAAGCGCTTATTGCTTCGCCTGAGCGACCGCAGCGCCTCATTGGAAAACCTGATTTCCACGCCGTGGCATACCAGGTCATCCTCGACTCGGCAAGGAAATTACCAAATCGGCTATACTGCGACTAATCTGTGCAGCCGAAACGGCTACAACGTCCGCTCGCGCAGTTCGACTTCATAGGTTTCGAGGAAGTCGCCCGGCTTGATGTCGGTGTGGCTGGCAAAGGTCACGCCGCACTCAAGGCCAGCGCGCACTTCGGGCACGTCATCCTTGAAGCGCCGCAGCGACGCGATCTCACCATTGTAGATGATCACGTCGTTGCGGGTAATGCGGGCCTTGAGTGCCTTGCGGATAAAGCCATCGACCACCAGCAGACCAGCGGCCCGGCCATGCTTGCCGGCCGGGAACACCTCGCGGATTTCGGCGCGGCCGACGACCGTTTCGAACGCCTCGGGGCCAAGCTCGCCCGCCATGCCGGCGCGGATCTCGTCGATCAGGTCATAGATAATGTCGTAATATTTCAGCGCCACCTTCTGCCGCTCGGCGATTTCGCGCGCCTTGGCATTTGCACGCACGTTAAAGCCGATGATCGGCGCGCCGCTTGCGCCCGCCAGCGTCACATCGCTTTCGGTGATGCCGCCCACGCCCGAATGCAGC
>JBBQHG010000257.1:0-3569 GCA_038323755.1 Sphingomonadales bacterium | reverse complement strand
TCTGATACCATCTGCCGCCACGGAGACCCCTGCCATGACGACTGCCACCCTGCCCGCCACGGAAACCGCGACCAACAACCCCATGGGCCTCAACGGCTTCGAGTTCGTCGAGTTCACCTCGCCCGATCCCGAGGCGCTGGCGGACCTGTTCGTCAAGATGGGCTTCACGCATGTGGCTAATCACCGCTCCAAGAATGTCCGCCGCTATGCGCAGGGCGACATCAATTTCCTGCTCAACATGGACAATGCCGGCCAGGTCGCCGGTTTCCGCGACACCCACGGCCCGTCCGCCAACGCCATGGCGTTTCGCGTGACGGATGCCGCCAAGGCAGTGAAACTCGCCACCGAGCGCGGCGCGGTGGCGGTCGAGGGCAAGGTCGGGCCGGCCGAGCTCAACATCCCGGCAATCGAGGGGATTGGCGGCGCGAACCTCTATCTGGTTGATCGGCGCGGCGACACGACCATCTATGACATTGATTTCGAGCCCATCCCCGGCGCGACGCCCGACGACAACAGCGTCGGCCTGCACACGCTCGATCACCTGACGCATAATCTGATGCGCGGGCGGATGAATTACTGGGCGGATTATTACGAGCGCATCTTCAACTTCCGCGAAATCCGCTTCTTCGACATCGAGGGCAAGGCGACCGCATTGGTCAGCAAGGCGATGACCGCGCCCGACGACAAGATCCGCATCCCGCTGAACGAAAGCCAGGACGAGCATTCGCAGATCGAGGAGTTCATCAAGGATTACAAAGGCGAGGGCATCCAGCACATCGCGATGGCGACCGACGATATCTTCAAGACGGTCGATACCCTGCGCGCCAATGGCATCCGCTTCCAGGACACGATCGACACCTATTTCGACCTGATCGACAAGCGGCTTCCGGGGCACGGCCATGACGTCGAGGAAATGCGCAAGCGCCGCATCCTGATCGACGGCGCGCCGGAGACGGGCGGCGGGCTGCTGCTGCAGATCTTCACCGAGAATATGGTCGGGCCGATCTTCTTCGAGATCATCCAGCGCAAAGGCAATGACGGCTTCGGCGAGGGCAATTTCAAGGCATTGTTCGAGAGTATCGAGCTCGACCAGATTCGGCGCGGGGTCATCCCGGCGGCGTCGGAGTGACAAAAATTCGGACCCCTCCCCTCAAGGGGAGGGGCTGAGACGCGGAGAGCAAGATGACCGTCTACATGACCGGCTTCGGCAATCATTTCAGCACCGAGGCCGTGCCCGGCGCGCTCCCCATCGGGCGCAATTCGCCGCAGCGGCCTGCATTCGGGCTCTATGTCGAGCAACTCTCCGGCACTGCCTTCACCGCGCCGCGCGCGGAGAACCAGCGATCGTGGCTCTACCGCCTGCGCCCCTCCGCCGCGCATCCCGCGTTCACGCGCTACGATGGCGCACCTAACTTCGTGCCCGCCCCGCACGACACCCCGCTCGCCCCCAATCGCCTGCGCTGGGGACCAGTCGAGGCGGCTATGGGCACCGACTGGCTCGACGGCCTGACGACGATGCTCGTCGCTGGCGACGGCCCACTGAGCCAAACGGGCGTCGCGATTCATCTTTACGCCTGCGACACCGACATGACGCAGCGTGCCTTTGTGTCAGGCGACGGTGAGCTGATCATCGTCCCGCAACAAGGCGCGCTCACGCTGCTGACCGAGTTCGGCCGCATCGATATCGCTCCCGGCCACATCGGCCTCATCCCGCGCGGTGTGCGGTTCCGCGTGATGTTGCCGGAGGGCCCGGCACGCGGCTACGTCGCTGAGAATTACGGTGCGGCCTTCCGCCTGCCCGATCTCGGCCCGATCGGTTCGAACGGCCTGGCCAACCCGCGCGATTTCGAAGCGCCGGTCGCATGGTTCGAGGATATCGAGGGCGATTTCGAGCTGGTCCAGAAATACGGCGGGAGCCTCTGGACCACCAACCTCGGCCGCTCGCCGCTCGACGTCGTCGCCTGGCACGGCAACCTCGCGCCGTGCCGCTATGACCTGTCGCGCTTCAACACGATCAACACCGTCAGCTTCGACCATCCCGATCCGTCGATCTTCACCGTGCTGACCTCGCCCAGCGACATCCCCGGCACGGCGAACGTCGATTTCGTGATCTTCCCGCCGCGCTGGATGGTAGCGGAGGACACGTTCCGCCCGCCCTGGTTCCACCGCAATGTGATGTCGGAGGCGATGGGGCTGATCACCGGTGCTTATGATGCCAAGGCCGACGGCTTCGTGCCCGGCGCCTTGTCGCTCCACAACCAGATGAGCGGCCACGGCCCCGACGTGGCGAGCTGGGAAGCGGCGAGCAATGCTGAACTCAAGCCGCACAAGATCGACGGCACGATGGCGTTCATGGTCGAAAGCCGCTGGGTGTTCCGGCCGACTGAACAGGCGCTGCAGTCGGCTGCGCTCGATCCAGATTATGATGCGGTATGGCTAGGATTTCCAAAGGCTTCACTGCCTACTTGATCCGTATCAATAAAGTTTTCTGGAACCGCAAGGCGGGCCGTCCGTCTGGTTGTCCATGAAACAGGCCAAACGGAAATCGATGTTTGCTTGGGAACATGCAGCTCAATTGTCGCTGCAGGCGCAGATGTTCGACTATGTCGCTGCCCGGGACTTCCCGTGCGTTGGGGCGAAGGCGGCGATGGCGAAGGGCACGCTTGAAGTGCTGGCCTGCACCGCGATTGACAGCGCCTGGGACGATCTGCGCATCCATGAAAGGCTGCTTCATTTCGCCGCTGAATATCGGCAGGATCCCACGCTGTTTCGCAGTTTCGCTGTGATCTTTGAAGGACCCGGCGACCTCAGCGAACCGGCGTTCGAAAAGGCGCTATGGGCGCGTGTTCAGTCGCTCTCGGACAAGGACGTGTGGCGCGGGCAGAATTATGATGACCGGGTAAGCCCCGACCCGGAAAACCCGCATTTCTCGCTGAGCTTTGGCGGCGAGGCTTTTTTCATCGTTGGCCTTCATCCCAATGCGAGCCGCCCCGCCCGACGCTTTGGGCGACCGACGATGGTGTTCAACCTGCACGATCAGTTCGAGCGCCTTCGCGCCGAGGGCCGCTATGAAGGGATGCGTGAAAAGATCATGGTGCGCGACGAAGCGCTGGCGGGATCGCGCAACCCGATGCTCTCGCGCCATGGCGAGGCGAGCGAGGCCCGGCAATATAGCGGTCGCGCAGTCGGCAGCGATTGGCAGTGTCCGTTCAGTTACGTCGGCAACGAATCTTGAAAACCGAGAGGATTCCGCCGCGCAGTGGCACTGCATTTCTGCTGGTAGCGGGCGACACGCTGACAGTCATCGATCCGCAAGGCGTGCAAGTTGCCGATCTGCTTGCATACAACGCGAATGACGTGCGCGAGGTGATTTCGTCCGGCCGCACGCTCGATTATGCCGAGACGATCCGCCTGACGACCGGGCACGTGCTTTATTCCAATCGGGCGAGGCCAATGCTTGAAATCGTGGACGACAGCGTTGGGTGTCATGACTTTCTGCTGACCCCCTGCTCCTACGCAACCTTCGATCATTTCTACCCTGGCGAACCGCGCCACCGCGGCTGTTTCGG
>JBBQHG010000256.1:0-3616 GCA_038323755.1 Sphingomonadales bacterium | reverse complement strand
GTGGACGAGATGTTGACAACGACGCCGCTCGACCCGGAGCTTCCGGTGGTGCCCGAGCTGGTCGTCCCCGAGGAGGTGGTGCCCGACGAGGTCGATCCGCCGCTGGTGCTGGACGTCGACGAAATCACGATGCTGCCGCTGCTGCCGCCACCGCTGCCGCCGAAGAAGCCGCCGGCAAAGAAACCGCCGCCGCCAAAGCCACCGCTGCCGCCGACAAGGATGCCGCTGCTGCCGCCGCCGCTGCTGGAGACGACTGGAAATTCACCGCTCGACCCCAGATAGGGCGGCGGCAATGGCACCGGGGTGCCCTGATTGGTGAGCGTGACGATCGCTGGTGGGCAGGCGGTGCGCGTTTGGGTAACGACGCGGCGCACGCGTGATACCGGACGACGCGAGACGGTGTGGACCACGCGCTTGGTGCGATAATGCTTCACATGGGCAACGCGCGGCTGGGCCGATTCGGTGACATGCACCGCGCCGCCGCCGATCAAGGCGCCGCCGCATGTGCAGGCGCACAATTTTGCCAAAGCCATTCGAACGGACATCGCGTCTCTCTTTCCCTACCGGCTCGCATCCCCGCCCGCCTCAACAGTCGATTGCGGGCAATGCCGATATCCAGCCAGAGTGCAGAAGAAATTATTAAGTTCAACTTTGTTAACCAATAATTGCGCACCAAAATGCCAAGTCATCGTCCCGCGACCGTGCGGGATATGGTTAATGTTCCACGACGGGACGTAAAGTTGGTGATCGATCGTCTTTGCGTTAACCAATGCTTTGTCTTTGTTATGGGCATGGCACCCTTTGGCGACAGCGGATGGCCAACGCGCAGTGCGCCGCAATGCCGATGCGGGCCAACCATAGGGAAAAGCGAGCATTCCCCCCTTTTTCGTTGCTTGTGGAGCGCGACGCACGCCGGTATAGGCGCGCCGTGGGCGGTCAGAGGCGCGAAGCGTTGCGTATCGCCAACAAAGGAGAGCGGGGATGGCAACGGTGTTGAAACAAGTGGGTGATCACGAGCATTCCGAACCGCTTCCGGGCACCGGCAGCGACAATGGGTACCGGCCAAGCGCCGATGAGCCCTTTATGAATCAGCGCCAGCTGGATTATTTCCGCGCCAAATTGCTGGCATGGAAAGAGGCGATTCTGCTGGAGGCGCAAGGGACGCTTTCACAGCTGCAGGCGGACAGCCTGCGCGAGGCGGACCTGACCGATCGCGCATCGAGCGAAACCGATTGGTCGATCGAGCTGCGCACGCGCGACCGCCAGCGCAAGCTGATTTCCAAGATCGACGCAGCGATCCGCCGGATCGACGAAGGCGAATATGGCTATTGCGAAGTGACCGGCGAGCCGATCTCGCTTGCGCGTCTCGAAGCGCGGCCCATCGCGACGATGACGGTGGAGGCGCAGGAGCGCCACGAACGCCACGAGAAAATCTCCCGCGAGGATTAAAAATCTACGGCGCGTTAAGCGTTTTGATAAGTTTTCGTGGTCTAGTCCTGTCAAGCAGCATTCATTTTTGACAGAGCAGGCCAATGGACCAGTTCGCGCAAGACCCTTTCGACGTCGCCAGCGACGACGCATCAAGCCAGCGCCATGAGGTGCGTGACAGCCTGTTTCTGGTCGCGCAGTTCCGGCTCGCCGGCACGCGCCAGTCAGAGCAGGTGCGCGTTCGCAACCTTTCAGCCGGCGGCCTGATGGCCGAGGTGGCAAGCCCCATCCCCCAGGGGACGGCAGTGGAGCTGGAGTTGCGCGGGGTTGGCTGGGTGACCGGGCGCGTCGCCTGGTACGCAGCGGGCCGGGTTGGTATCGCGTTTGACCAGATGATCGACCCGATCCTGGCACGCAAGCCGGTGGGCAACGGGACGAAAACGCCTGTTTTTGTCAAGCCGATCTTGCCGCTGCGCTGATCGGGCGATTATCCATCGGATAGCGGGCGCGCTGCCGATCAATAGTTTTGTGCCTGACGATTTTTGCTGAATGATCCCCGTCCGGGCGGGTCTGGGGAGCCGCATCAGGCTCGGTCGACACGGCGCGATGCACCGGGTGGGGCGACCACGGCAGGTGCCGGGCCGCCCAGTCGGCTGTTAGCGCAGCGTCATTTCCTCTTTCACGCGCAGCTTTTCTTTCTTCAAGGCCGCCAGCGCGATTGGATCGGGCAGCGGTCGCTGCGACTCGTTGGTGATCCGGCGATCGAGCTTGGCGTGTTTCGCTTCAAGGGCCGTTATATGGGCGCTTAACATGTGAGCGAACCTCCTTGGGTTGCGGCCGGCGAATTCCGACCGGGCAACCAATAAATCACTGATCGTTACGCATGTCGCCCCCCATTTTGGTTAACCGCGACAGACGCCGTGAATTTGCCGATGATTGGAATTGCCCCTCGCCGTGCGGCTGCGATTTGCTAAGGGTTCATGGACCATGAAGGAGTCGGGATGGACGAGCGCCTGATCGCCAAGCGAATCGAATTGCTGCGTATCGAACATCGCGATCTCGATTCCGCCATCGATGCGCTGCTGGAGCAGAATTCGACTGACCAGTTGCAGATCGCCCGGCTGAAGAAGCGCAAGCTGCGGCTGCGTGACGAAATCATGATGTTGAGCGACCAGCTTGTGCCCGACATCATCGCGTGATCGATCCGTATTGGGACGCATGATCCTTAATTCGCGTAAACCATGGGATTTTGCTGCAGGCGGCTTTCTGGCACGCATGGACAGTTGGGGGACTTCATGACCGAAATGCGTGTTCATCGCCGGCTGATCGATTCGCTTTATGTCGAAGCGATGCTGCTTGCCGACGAGGCGCGCAGCTATTTCGACGAAGGCGGACGGCTGGAACGCGAAGCGCTGGACCCGATGGCGCGGGTGGCCTTTTCCTGCGAATCGCTGAAGGTGACGACGCGGCTGATGCACGTGATCGCCTGGCTGCTGACCCAACGCGCGATCGATGCCGGGGAAATGACGGCGCGCGAGGCGCTCGACCCGTCGCGCCGGCTGGGCCTGCCGCCGGTTACCGACGCAGCCGCGATGGCGGCGATGCCGCCGCATGCGCAGGCGTTGATCGAAGCGAGCGCCGACCTGTTTCGGCGGACGGCGCGGCTGGACGAATCGCAGGCGGAAGACGCGCCATCGACGAGCCCTGCCTTGTCGATGTTGCGCCGGCTTGAGGTAGCGTTCTAGGCGCTGACGGGTTGCGGCACGGGGGCGATGCGCGCCTGCGCCGCGTGATATTCGCGCGCCAGACGATCAACGCGAACGGCAACGCTTTCGACGGCATCGACAACGCCGATCCCCTGGCCTGAGCCCCAGATATCGCGCCACGCCTTGGCCTTGGAGCCATTGTCGCCGCCGAAGTTCATGGTCTTCAGATCACCTTCTGGCAGATTGTCCGGATCAAGCCCGGCGGCCTCGATCGAGCTGCGCAGATAATTGCCGTGCACGCCGGTGAAGAGGTTGGAATAGACGATGTCGGACGCCTTGCTGTCAACGATCGACTGTTTGTAGGCGGCATCCGCATTGGCTTCTTCGGTCGCGATGAAGGCCGAGCCGATATAGGCAAGGTCAGCGCCCATCGCCTGTGCCGCCAGCACCGCGCCGCCATTGGCGATCGATCCGGAGAGGGC
>JBBQHG010000255.1:0-3628 GCA_038323755.1 Sphingomonadales bacterium | reverse complement strand
CCAAGGCGATCACTGCCTGGCTGCCCGATGAGCCGATGCTCTACGACAAGCTGACGCCGGCCGAATATCTCGGTTTCATTGCCGGGCTGTGGCGGATCAAGCGCAAGGAAGCCGCGCCTGCCGCCGAAGAACTGCTCAAATGGCTCGAGCTGTGGGACGTGCGCGACACCCGCTGCGAGGGGTTTTCGCGCGGCATGAAGCAAAAGGTCGCGCTGGCGGGCGCGCTGATCCACAAGCCGCGCCTGCTGATCCTCGATGAACCGCTCACCGGGTTGGACGCGCAGATGGCGCGCAGCGTGAAAGATGCGCTCCGCGCGCAGGTCGATGGCGGGGCGACGGTGATCGTCACCACGCATATATTGGAAGTGGCCGAGCGGCTCGCCGACCGGATCGGCATCATCGCCCACGGCAAGATGCTGATCGAAGGGACGATGGCCGAGTTGCGCGACACGGTCGGCTCCGACGATTCGACGCTGGAAGACGCCTTTATCCGCCTGACCCAGGCCGCCGAATGAACTGGCTGATGCGGGCAGTGCCGGGCGGCTCCTTCGTGTGGCTGGTGCTGCACGAACTGCGGCTCAATCTGCGCGCGCTTGATCGCCGGTCGCGCACCGTGTGGATCGGCCTGCTGATGCTTGTCGGCTATAGCGCGCTGGGGGTGATGACCGCGCTGCGCCTGCGCGACGTGGTGTTTCAGTCGAGCCCGATCATTCTGAACGGCGCGCTGGCCGCCAGCTTGGTTGCCCTGTCGCTGATGACGACTCAAGCCGTGCTCGCCAGCCACCGCACGCTGTATGATTCGGGTGATCTCGATCTGCTGTTGTCCGCCCCTGTCGGCGATCAGCAAGTGCTGGGGGCAAAGCTGATCGGCATCGCTGGCACGATCGTGCTCACCTATGCCATGCTGTCGCTGCCGATGGTGGTGCCCGTCATGATTTTCGGCCACCCGCAGCTGATCGGCCTGGTTGCGCTGCTGGCGGCACTGGCACTGGTTGCCGCGTGCATCGGGTTGGGCATTACGCTTACCCTTGCGACGATTGCCGGCCCCCGCGCCGCGCGCACCGTCGGCCAGATCGCCGCGGCACTGCTGGGTGGCGGCTTCTTCATCGCCTCGCAGCTGATTGGGCGCGATCGGCCAGGCGGCGGCCGGATCGAGCTGTTCGAGCGGCTGCAAGACAGCGGCATCGGCGAAGGGCCGGTCGGATCGCTCCCCGGCCAGGCGGTGTTCGGCAGCCCGCTCGCCATCGGCTTGCTGTTCGGCGGCGCGTTGTTGCTGTTCGCGCTGACGAGCCGGCTGTTCCAGGCGCGCTTCCTCGCCAGCTATCAGGCGGCGGGCATGCGGCTGGCCCCCACGCGCACCTCCAGGCGCGGCATCATCCGCCATTTCAGCAACAGCGTGTTCGTGACCATCTTCGTCAAGGAGCTGCGGCTGCTGCTGCGCGATCCAGCGCTTGCCTTCCAGATCGTGTTGCGGCTGATCTACCTCGCGCCGCTGGTTTTTCTCGGCTTTGGGGGCCGCAGTGGTGCCTTGCCGCTTGCTGCGACGCTCGCCTTTGCCAGCGTGCTTGTCGTCGGGCAACTCGCGGGCAGCTTCGCCTGGCTGACGATTTCGGCCGAAGACACGCCCGATCTGCTCGTCGTGGCGCCAATCGATCGATCGCTGGTAAATCGCGCCAAGCTGGTCGCCGCACTGGCAATGGCCGCGCCGATCGGCGTCATCCTGCCGATCGCGGTCAGCGTGGAGACGGTGGCAGGCGGATTGGTGACGATGGCGATGACGATCATCGCCGGGTGGCTTGCCGGCGTCATCGAGGTGCGGCTGGGCAAGCCCACCAAGCGCCAGTCCTTCAACCGGCGGCGCAGCGGCGGCGTGGCGGCGGGCATCCTTGGATTGATCGTAACGGTCGTGTTCGGCGGCATCGCCGCGGCATCGGTCTATTTGCTAACGCTCAGTTGAGCCGGGACGACCTCGGGCTGACTCAACACACCGTCCCGTTGGTATTGAGCCCGTTGGTATTGAGCCCGTTCGTATCGATCAGGGCTGGTCGAACAGCGCATCCTGGCTGCCGGCGGGGGGATTGAGCCCGAGATGCTTCCACCCTTGCGCATTCAAACAACGCCCCCGCGCCGTCCGCGCCACCAGGCCGAGCTGGATCAGATAGGGTTCGATCACTTCCTCGATCGTATCGCGCGGTTCGCTCAGGCCCGCGGCCAGCGTCTCCACCCCCACCGGGCCGCCGCGATAGATATCGGCGATCATCATCAGATAGCGCCGGTCCATCGCATCAAGGCCAAGCGAATCGACCTCCAGCCGGTTGAGCGCTGAATCAGCGGCAGGCGCATCGACGCTGGCATGCCCGGCTGCATGGGCAAAGTCCCGAACCCGGCGCAGCAACCGGCCGGCGATCCGCGGCGTGCCACGCGATCGTCGCGCAATCTCGCGCGCGCCGTCGGGGGTCAGCGCCAGCTCGAGCAACCCGGCGGCGCGCGCCACGACACGCTCAAGCTCGTCAACGCTGTAGAAATGCAGCCGCACCGGGATGCCAAACCGATCCCTGAGCGGCGTGGTCAGCAACCCCTGCCGCGTGGTCGCACCCACTAGCGTAAACTTCGGCAGATCGATCCGCACCGAACGCGCCGATGGCCCTTCACCGATCATCAGGTCGAGTGCCCGGTCTTCCATCGCTGGATAGAGGATTTCCTCCACGGCGGGCGCCAGCCGGTGAATCTCGTCGATAAACAGCACATCACCGTCTTCCAGATTGGTCAGCAACGCCGCCAGATCGCCCGATTTGGCAATAACGGGGCCAGAGGTGGCGCGAAACCCAACGCCCAGCTCACGCGCGATGATCTGCGCCAGCGTCGTCTTGCCCAGCCCGGGCGGGCCGAAGAACAATACATGGTCCAGCGCATCGCCGCGCGCCTTGGCGGCATTGATGAACACGCGCAGATTCTCGCGCGCTGCCTTTTGCCCGACAAAATCGTCGAGCGATTTGGGCCGCAGCGCAGCGTCTACATCTTCTGGCTTGCGGGTTGCAGCGAGCAGGCGGTCGTCAGTCATCCCCGGAGCGTAGCGGAGCCGATGGGGTCGCGTCGAGAGCCAGCGCCGCCGGACGTGGCAAGGCGCCGCCATCCCCTTGTGGATAGGCCAGTCGCGCCAGCCAGCCCGAAAGGCGCCATACCGCCAGCATCGCCAGCACCGCCACCGGCCCGTCGACCGCATAATGCCAGCCGAAATGGATCGAGCCGATCCAGATCAACCCGAGATAGGCGATTGTCGGGCGGTACAGCAGGGGCACCAGCACCCGCACCGCCAGCACCAGGCAGGTGGCAAAGGCGACATGCATCGATGGCATCGCCGATATCCCGCCGGCGGCGACGAATTCACGCGTCCCATGCGCCTGCAGCAACAGGGTTTGATAGTGGAGCGCATCGATGCTGGTGCCGGCCGCTGCCGCCTGGGCGGATAGCGCTGCGAGATGGCGGCCAAGCTGGGCAAAATTGTCATCCGGCCCAACCAGCGTCGTATAAAAGCACGGGCCGGCCGATCCCAGCAGCCAGGCGCCCACCGTGCCGATCAGCATCCAGGCGAGCATCCAGGCAAGCAGCAACTGGGTCCGCCGCCGCT
>JBBQHG010000254.1:0-3628 GCA_038323755.1 Sphingomonadales bacterium | reverse complement strand
CCATCGCCCGCACCAGGCCGTCGACCATCAGGTCCGATGCGAAGCCCGGCGTGCGCAACTCGGCCTCGATCATGCCGATGAGTTGCGCCAGCCGATCATGTCGTTCGCTGAGCAACGGTGACGCCTGAATCACGCCAAGATCGCGGATAATGCGATCAAGATGGGGCGCGCTCACCGTCATCGCCAGCACGCTCTGGCATGCGGGGATTTCCAGCTCGGTCGGGTGGCAACCCGGCAGGAAGGAGATATGGCCGCGCTGCAACGGCCGCTCGGCCCGAACATCGCCGCACCGCGCGCGCATCCGGCCGGAGGATGAAAGGTTCATCAGCAGCACATGCGCGCTCGGATTATGGCTCGCCGCAAAGGCCGTTCCCTCGGCGTTGATGCCAATATGATGGACGAGGGCGACGGGGCCGTCCCTGCGCGACAATAAGGTTGCCACAGGCTCAGCTGAAAAGTCGATCGCGTCATAGGCAGGCGCTCCCGTGGACGCCCTGAATGTTGATCTTGCCGTCGATTGTTCAAGCACTTAACCGGACCCCCAAGGTCGGGCTCCCGCATTGGAAACAAGGGCAAACAACGCCCTTGCTGCCAGGAACCATAGCCAGAGATTTATCACGCGGCGGTGCGCTCAACGACTCTTTCCCGGCGCGCCCGTAATGAAAACCGCAATATCGAGAAAGCGATTGCGATGATGTCTCGGCCGAGACGACAGCCAGGCGCTGCGTCACCACAGCTCTTGTATCGTGAAGACAACAAACCCAGTTCGCCTGTCATTTGCCTCGCCCGCATGAAGGCATCGGCGATGGCCGCTATTTTTTGCGACAACGGCACCGCAAAGATTTGCAAAAGCGCTGGCATCGCGAAAGCTTTTCGGTCGGCGAAGGGGTGAGGAGGACAAGGCGCTGCCGCCGGACTTCTCCGGTCTTAGGCTGCGACCATTATTGGGAGTGGCACATGCCAAAGCATATCATCAATAAACTCACCCTGTTTTCCAGCTGCGCCGCAATGGCGACGGTTGCGGCCCTTGCCCCTGCGCGTGCGGAAGTCGTGGTGCGCGGCAAGGAAGGCCGGCCGCTGTCGGAAATCCGTCGCGCACCTGCAGCGATCTATCAGGATCAGCACACCATCACCGCGCAGCCATCTCCTTCCGAAGTGAAGCCTGAATTTCTCGGGCCGGTGGTGTTGATGAAGTCGGCGCATATCGATCTGGAAAAGGGCACGGCCACGCTGCCGCTGCGCAAGGGCAAGCTCAAGAACGGCACGCCCGTCTGGTTCATCATCACCGACACCACCGATGAAAATCTGTCGAACCTGCACGGCGTGAACTATTCGCCGAAGATGGCCTATGCCTTGACGGGGGCTGCGACCCGCCACGCCACGATCGAAAAGGACGGCAGCTTTACCTTCAACGCCGGTTCGGTCGATTTCAAGCCAGTGCTCTCGGTGGTGCCCGGTGATCCGGCCAACCCCTTCCCGCCCAAGAGCTTCCAGCCCGGTTCGGTCGGCGATGCCGCCTATTCGCCGATGGTTTATGTCGACAATGCGTCTAAATCGGTCATCCTCAACGCGCCGGTCGTGTCGCAGGCGACCGAAGCTGAACTGAACACGATGTGCGACGGCAACGTCGATCACGCCAAGGTGCATGACAAGGTTGTGGCAATCTGCCCGCGCGATGAAACCGTCACGCTGAAGCTGACGCTCGGCTATACCTTTGACAAGCCGATTTTCTACCTGTCGACCGAAGCGAATAATCCGCTCGTCGCCAGTCTGGAGACCGCCACCTATGCACCGGCGCTGCAGGATCTGCCCTTCGCGCTCGAAGACGCTTCGCCGGGCGAATCCGCCGAGCGCATCGTCGTCGTCGTCAACGGGCCGACCGGCAAGGACAACCCGCATCGCCAGGGTCTGGTGAGCGCGCTCAGCGGCGAGGGTGGCCCGCTCAACGTGCTCGGCGGTATTCCGACGATCAACCTTGATTATTCGCCGATGTGGCGGCTCTTTCCGCTGGTGTGGAAGGATGAGGCGATCAAGAAGGGCTATCGCTACCGCATCACCAGCGCGCTCCAGGCAGCTGAAATGGACGATCGCGGCCTGCTTCAGAGCCTCGACGGCGGCGCCTTCCGCGCTGTCGGGTTTGTCGTCAACTGCCCGGTTGTTTATCGCATCAACTAAGCGATTGCAGACGGGATCGAAACTTGAGACACGGGACGATGGCTATCCCCAAGCCCCCCAAGGCCATCGTCGGGGCGGCGCTCTTGTTGAGCACCGCCCCAGCCGTGGCGCAGTCGCTGCCCAGCGCCGCGCCGATGCCACCCAGTGCCGTGCAGTCTCTGCCCAGTGCCGCGCCGACGCTGCGCGAGCTAACGACCGATCGTCCTGATACGACCGAGAGCCCTTTCACCATCAATGCCGGACATCTGCAGATCGAAACGACGCTGTTCGGTTATGCCCGGTCGCCGCGCGACAATGCCGGAAACCGCGCGGAAAGCGTGGAGGTTGGCACCACCAACTTCCGGCTCGGCTTGACCGATCGGCTGGAGGTCAACCTTGTCGTCCGCCCTTATGGCCTGGTTGCCCCCGGCGGTGGGGCGCGGCAGCGCAGCGGGGTTGGTGCGGTCGATCTGCGCGCGAAATATAATCTGTGGGGCGATGATGGCGGGCGCACCGCGCTGGCGATCTTGCCCTATCTCTCCATCCCTACAGACCGATCGACCGGCTTGAGCCCGCCCGATATCGACTATGGTGTGCTGGTGCCGCTCTCGATCGATCTCGGCGGGCGATTGGGGCTTGGCCTCAATGCCGGGCTCAACGTCCGTCGTCCTGATTCCGGCCTGCCGTACCGGGTATCAGTGCCGCTGACCGCATCATTCGCGGTGGCCTGGAGCGACCGGATCGGCGGATATTATGAAATCGCCAGCGAAGTGGCGGGCGGCGAAGCCGCCGCGGTCAGCCTCAACACCGGCATCACCTGGCTGGCGACCAAATCGCTGCAGCTGGATACCGGGATTGGCTTTGGCGTCGCCGGCAGTGCCGATCGGATCGCGCCGTTCATGGGCATCTCGGCGCGCTTCTAGCCTTCAGCCATAGCGCCGCCGAACGCTGCGGACGCCGCCGATCAACCGCGACATCACCAGCTCGTCGACTCGCGCATAGCCCAGCCCCAGATGGTCGGGCCGCACCGCCACTGCATCGCCCAGGTCGATCGAGCCAGACCGCAACCCGGCCCGGCCAATCTGCCCCCAGCGTTTGGCCGTCTCCCACCGGATCAGCCGTACATCGTCGTCGCAAGGCTCGGTGCGTGCCAGAAAATCTTCCTGCAGCCGCACCAGCGTATCGCCCAGCATTGCCAGCTGGTCACGATTCTCCACCGGCAGGCGCCGCATTACATGCCGGGTCAGCAGCGTGGCGCGCCTTGCCGCCTCCTCGCCGAACAGGCCAGCGTGGCGCTCGGCCAATACCCGCGTTGCGCTGGCTTGCATCGTCTCGGTAAAGCGCTGCGAGGCGCCGCCGCCATGGCTGCGATAGGTCAGCAATTCGCTGTCGAGCCGCGCAATCCGGCCATGCGGCGCCATCCGGTGATAAAGGTCGAAATCCTCGGCATAAAGCAGGTCTGGCCGGGTGAAGG
>JBBQHG010000253.1:0-3636 GCA_038323755.1 Sphingomonadales bacterium | reverse complement strand
CCCGGCTTGCAGGACGATCTGGTCGATCCCGATGCGGCGGCTGGTGCCACACCGGATGACACCGGCACGCAAGCGCCGCCGGCTGCCGATGCGCCGCCGCTTGATACGCCCGCTGATCCCAAGGCAGCCGCGCCTACTGCTGATCCTGCACCCGCTGCTGATCCTGCACCGGTCGATCCGCCAGCGGCCCCGCCTAGCGGCGCTGTGACGGACGCCGCTTGGGAGTCGCCCCAGCCGGCTTTCCAGTCGGCTTTCGCTTTTTAGAAACCGGCGCCGGGCCCTTTTTCGCCGACTTTTTCTTGCGTGGCGGGCCGAGCAGAGCAGGCTCGAAGATCAGCGCGCAGACCAATGTCCAGGCAAGCGAGATCATCAGGATCTTGCCCATGCTCGCGGTGCCGGGATGCGCGGAGAGCCAGAGCGCACCGAACGCGCTGCCTGTCGCGAGCGCGCTGAACAGGACGGCACGCGCGAGGCTCGACTGCAGCAGATCGCTCTCACCGCTGCGCCACGCCATCACAAAATAAATGTGGAACGCGACGCCGACGCCGAACAGCAGCGGGAAAGCGATGATATTGGCAAAGTTGATCGGCTGGCCGATCAGCACACAGCTGCCAAGCGTAAGAAAGCCCGACAGGACGACCGGGGCGAGCGTGAACGCAACCTCCTTCACATCGCGCAGCACCAGGAACAGCAACAGGCTGACCAAGGCGAGCGCGAGCAGCCCGGCCTGGACGAACGCCCAGGCGACGGTCTTGGCGGCTTCCTGTGTGGCGACCGGCAGACCGGTGGCTTCGGGCGCAATCTTGCGGACTGCCTGGGTAAAGCGCGCCAGGACGGCGTTGTCGTTGCTGTCGCCCTTGGGGAAAATCTGCACGCGGGCGCGACCGTCGGCCGCGAGCCAATCGGCAGCGATTTCGGGCGGCAGCGTCTCGCGGCTGACTTCCTCGGCCTGCAGCACGGCGCGGGCCTGGTTGAGCATCACGTCGAGCGGCGGGACGAGCGCATCGGTCGCCGCCTTGCGGATATCCGGGCCGGCATCCGCAACCTGGCCGAGCGTGGTGGCAAGCGCACGGGCGTGGTCTGCGGCTTGGTCAGGCTTGCCAGCGGCGACCCGTTCGAGCTTGGCAGCGGTGGCGCGCAGCGCGGCGATGATTTCAGCATCGCTTGGTGGCGGGGCGGTATCAAAGGGGTTGAGCGTCAGATCGAGCAGGACCGACGCATCCTGGACAAGCGCCAGCTTGGCAGGTTGATCGGCAGGAATGAAATTATCGATCGAGACAGCCTGCGCGACTTCGGGCAGCCGGGCGGCGCGGTCGGCGACGAGGGCGGCAGCCTCTGGCGTGGGGGCGAGGACCGAGATGGTGTTGGGCGTGCGCAGCGGATCCTGGATCAGATCGGTCAGCGAGCGATAAGCCGGGCCATTGGGATCGCGCAGGTGAAGCGGGTTGAAGTCGAACTGGACGAAGGGCAGCAGCGCGATGCTCCCCAGCATCGACAGGCCGAAGGCCCAGAGCACCGTCTTGCGGTGCGCGTGGAGCCAGCGATCAACGGGTGCGGCCTGACTGAAGCCGACTTCGGCCCGAGGGGTGCCGGGCTCGAACAGGGTAATGAGCGCGGGGAGCATCGACACCGACAGAACAAGCGCGATGACCATGCCGAGCCCGGCGATGATGCCAAGCTCCGATATGCCGACATAATCGGTCGGCAGAAACGCGCCGAAACCGAGGAAGATGGCAGCGGCGGCAAGCGCGAGCGGCGCGCCGAGCGCGACGGCGGCGCGTTCGAGCGCGAGTGGCGTGGCCGCACCTTCGAGCCGCTCAGCATTGAAACGCACGCTGATCTGGATGCCGAAATCGACCCCGAGCCCGACAAAGAGCGGGATGAAGGCGACCGAGATGAGGTTGAGCTGGTGGACTGCGAAGAGGCCGACCGCCGTGGTGACGACAAGCCCGGCGATGATCGTGATCATGATCGCCGCGACAAGCTTGACCGAACGGGTCGCGAACCAGAGCGTGACGAGCATCGCCACCGCCATCACCAGCCCGACGATGCCGATATTCTCCTCAAGCGTGGAGAATTCCTCATCGGCGAGCGGGACTTCTCCCGTCACACGGACGGTTACGCCGTGCGCCTGGTCAAGTCTCAACGCGGCAGCGGCGGCCTCGATCGCCTTGACAGCCTGTTCGCCAGGCTTGAGCGCGCCGAAATCGAGCCTGGGCTGGGCGAGCACGAGCCGGCGGAGCGGCGGTTGCTGCCCGCCAGCGCTTGCGAACAGCGCCTGCCATGAGAAAAACGCCGGGCGCCCCTTGGCGACCTTGCCCAGCGCTGTATCGAGCGCGACGATCGGCCGGTCGATATCGTCCAGCGTCGCCGAGCCGCGCTCGACCCCGGTCAGCATCGTCGAGAGCGCGCCGGCGATGCCGCGCAACGACGGATCGGCGGCGAGCGGCCCCAGCAGCGGCTGCGCCTTGACGAGCGAGCGGGTGGTGCTGCGTACCTCATCGACCGAGCCGAACAGCACGCCTTCGCGCGCCAGAAAATCGCCGCCATCCGGGCGGCTGACGCGCTTGAAATGCTTCTTGTCGGCGGAGAGTTTTTCAGCGAGCGCGGCAGCGCCCGCCTCAGCCAGTTCAGGTGTTTCACCGTCAACGACCGCAAGCGTGACATCGGTCAATTGCGGAAAAGCGGTGTTGAGCGCTGCCTCGTTCTTGCGCCATTCGACAGCGGGCGAGATGAGCGCGCTGGTGTTGGTCGTCATGGCGAAATGCGTGGCGGCAAAGCCAATCGCCCATAAGGTGAGCAATGCGCAGAGGACGAGCAACAACCGAGGGCGCCGCGCGCTGAACGCAACGGTCGAGAACATCACCCCTGCGCCAGGCCGGCTCAGTTGCCGCCCCCGCCCATGAAATAGCGCATCTTCACGGTGATGGTCTTGTCATCGCTGACCTGGAACATCGCATCGGCCCATTTCGGCGGACCGAGCCGGATCGGCGCGTCGTTGGAAAAACCAACGCCCTCCTTGGGTATGCCGAACAGCGCGCGGTCAACCTTGCCGTTGCCGTTTTCATCATGGAAGAGCTGCGCGGCATAGGTGCCGGGGAGCAGGTTGGCGACGACCAATATGGTCTTGCCGGCAACCGCATGCGCATCGGCATGGACCGGGCAGTCCTTGAGGAACTCGGCCTGGCGGCAGATATCGACATGGACATTGCCCTTGGCGTTGCGGACATTGGTGACCTCGATCCGCAAGCTCGCATCACCGACCGGGGCAGGCGCGTTGCGGGCCATGGTGCTGCTCGAGGCGAGCACCAACATGGCGGCGCCCAATCGCGCCATTGTGACACTCTTCACGCGCGGACCCCGGCACCCGTTTCATGCGCCTCTTCATTCCACCTGAGTGCTTTCAGCACTTCGTCGATGATGGCGTCGGCGTCGAGCCTGGCTTCGGCGTACTGGATTTCGGGTTTGTCGTGGTCCTGGAACAGATCGGGCAGCCGCAGCGTGCGCAGTTTGAGGCCGGCGTCGATGAGGCCGGTGTCGCTGGCATAGGTCAGCACATGCGCGCCGAGGCCGCCGACCGCGTTCTCCTCGATCGTGATTGCGACCTCGTGGCTGGTCAGCAGCTTGCGGATCAGC
>JBBQHG010000252.1:0-3690 GCA_038323755.1 Sphingomonadales bacterium | reverse complement strand
GCCCCATCTTCGTCCTCTGCGCCGCCCGAACGCCTGCTCGATAGCCTTCAGCTGCACCAACAGATCGGGCGGGGATAGGTCGCTTTCAATAATCGCGGCCATGTTGGCGTAGCGACGAGAGGATGGGCCAAGGGGCGCCGTTTCGACGATGGGAGAGGTCGCAACTACGCCCGGGATCGCGGCAAACGCGGCGCGCACCTCGTCGCGCGGCGATCCGTGGCGGCCGCGTCGGTTCGATCCCAGGGCGATAGCATAGCTTTGCATCGGCATGGCTTGCGCCTATCGACCGATCATGTCCGCGCCAAGCCCGATCCCCACCACTGAACCGCCGCGCGATTGCCTGCGCTGCCCCCGGCTTGTGGCCTTGCGCGAGGAATTGCGCGCCGAGCACCCCGATTGGTGGAATGCGCCGGTCAATGCATTCGGCGATCCCGACGCCTGGCTGGCGATCATCGGCCTTGCCCCGGGCAAGCACGGCGCGAACCGCACCGGGCGCCCCTTTACAGGCGACGCGGCGGGCGACCTGCTGTTTGCGACGCTCGCCAAATTCGGCTTGAGCGAAGGCCAAAATGAGGGAAAACCCGACGATACGCTGCGGCTGAAAGGCGTGATGATTGTCAACGCGGTCAAATGCCTGCCGCCCGCGAACAAGCCGATCCCAGCCGAGATCCATGCCTGCCGCCCGTTCCTGGAGGGCCAGATTGGCGCGCTTCCCAACGCCCGCGTGTTCGTGGCGCTCGGCCAGATCGCGCATCAATCTGCCGTCAAGGTGCTTGGCGGGCGGCTGCCCAAGGCGCGCTTCGGGCATCTCGCCGAGCACCGCTTCCCCAATGGCACCAAACTGATAGATAGCTATCATTGCTCACGCTATAACCAGAATACCGGGCGACTGACGCCCGAGATGTTCGAGGCGGTGTTCGCGCGCGCGCTGTCGCTGCGGGCAGGCGGTTAGGCGCGCGTCAGCCGGATATCGACTTCGCGGTCGACGAAGTCCCATTCGGCACAGCGACGCAGCCGCTCGAGCATATGGTCGAACGCCGCCTCCTGATCGGGGGCAAATTCGAACCAGGTGAGGAAATCAAAATCCTCGCCCAGATCGCGCGAATGATAGAGCTTGCGCGCGACGCCGGGCAGATAGTCGAGGCCGATCGGCAAATGACTGCCTTGCTCATACACCGCGCGGCGCTCGTCCTGCGCCAGTTCCCACCACGCAGCCGATTTGCGGATCGGCAACAGCGCTGCACAGGTCGATTCGGGGCGGCCCAGCCCCTCCTGCCTGGCGCGCAGTTGCTGGCGTTCACCAGCGGTGGTGTAGCGCAAATGGCTGGCGGTCCCGCGCAGGGTCCACATGCCTGGCCCGGCGCTGGCCAGGCCCTCGCCAATCGTGAGCGCCGACGGGGTAGGCAACGACTCGCCACGCACCGCGCGTACCCGCTTGACCCTCCACTGGCCCGCATCGCCGCCGGCAAAGTGGGTGATCGGCAAGGGCGTGAAGGGCGGCCGGGCCACTTGATTAGTCGTTGAAGGCATTGGCTCGTCTCGGTATTTTTGTTAGAATATAATGATTATAGTGGGAAATCGAGATGCGTGCCTTTCTTGTTCTTGCCGTCTGTGTCGCGACGCCATCCGCCGCCGGCGAGCCAGACGTCCCCCAACAGCGGGCTTCGGCGCCCTCGGCAAGGCTGGCGTGCGAAGATCATTCCACCACCGCCGCCGCCAACGGCAAGGCGATGAGCGCCCGTCCGCTTGGCCAGGAGCCCAATGCGCGACAATTGCTGGCGGTGGTCCGGATCGTCGACGGCTGTAACAGGCCCGTCACGGTCCGTGAGCAGATCGGCTTCAGGGGCCGCTAGATATCCTGCACCAGCCGCCCGTACAGCTCGGGCCGGCGATCGCGGAAAAAGCCGAAGGCGGCGCGGTGGCGCTTGACCCGGTCGAGGTCGAGCGTTGCGGTGATCACACCCTCCTCTTCGCGACCCAGTTCCGCCAGAATGTCGCCGCGTTCGTCAGTAATGAAGCTGGTGCCATAGAATGTCTGGCCGTGTTCGTTACCGATGCGGTTCGCTGCCACCACCGGCACAACGTTCGACACCGCATGCCCCACCATCGCGCGGCGCCAGAGCCGGGCGGTATCGAGCCCCTCGTCATGCGGCTCACTGCCGATCGCGGTCGGGTAGAACAGCACCTGCGCACCCATCAGCATCATCGCGCGGGCGGTTTCGGGATACCATTGGTCCCAACAGATGCCGATGCCGAGCGTGGTCTCAGCACCGGGCCAGACCTTGAAACCCGTATTCCCGGGGCGGAAATAGAATTTCTCCTCATAGCCTGGCCCATCGGGGATATGGCTCTTGCGATAGACCCCCTGCACCTTGCCATCGGGGCCGATCATCGCCAGCGCGTTATAGTGATGCGGCCCGTCTGCCTCGAAGAAACTGGTCGGGATGCTGACCTTGAGCTCGGCCGCGAGCGCCTGCATCGCCAGCACTGCTTTGTGCTCGCCGACCGGCTTGGCGGTCGCGAACAGGCCTTCATCCTCTACCCGGCAAAAATATTCGCCCTCGAACAGTTCGGGCGGCAGGATCACCTGCGCGCCGCGCGCCGCTGCTTCGCGCACCAGCCGCGATACATGCGCGATATTGGCATCGATATCAGGGCCAAAGGCAAGCTGCAGCGCGGCGACGGTGATCTCGGTCATGGAAAAATTCCTATAGCGTCACGCCGAACCGGGCGGCGATGAGTGTCGTTGCGAAATAGAGCAGCACTGTCAGTGCGCAACCCATCGCCAGGCTCAGCCAGAAGGAAATACCGTGGCGCAGCAGGAAGGGTATCAGCGCGAACATCGGCAGCGAGGGGATGACATACCATAAAGTCGCGCCCGCATGGGCCGCCAGCCGTTCGGGATCATGCGTATCGCGCCACAGGAAGATCATGCCGAGCACCGACACAAGCGGCAGCGACGCGACGATCGCGCCGGCCACCGGACTACGCCGTGCGATCAGCGCGACGGCGGCGACAATCACCCCGGCGAGCAGCGCCCGGGCGACGAACGCCAGCCAGATCATCCCGGTATCTGCTGGCTGATACAGTGGAAGCTGCCGCCGCCGGTCAAGATATGGTCCGCGCGCAGCCCCACCACCCGTCGGCCGGGGAACAGCGCCCAAAACGCCTCGACCGCAGCATCGTCATTGGGCGCGCCATAAAGCGGCACCACCACCGTCTCGTTGCCGATATAGAAGTTCATATAGCTCGCCGGCACGATCTCATCGGCATGGATGATACGACCGGGCGACGGCACGCGCACCACCTCCACGCCGAACGCCTCGGCCTTTTCCGCTGCCACCTGATAGACGCGCCAGTTCGGGTCGTTGTCCGATCCTTCGGGGATCGCCAGCCGCCCCGGCGCCACGAAGCGCGCCAGATTGTCGACATGGCCGTCGGTATGGTCGTTGAGCAGCCCGTCGCCGAGCCAGATCACCTCGTTCAGGCCAAGGTCCTCGTGCAGCCGGCGTTCGATATCGGCCTGCGACATGGCCGGATTGCGGTTCATGTTGAGCAGGCACTGCCGTGTCGTGACGACGCGCCCGGTGCCGTCGCCGTCGATCGCGCCGCCTTCCAGGATCCAGTCGAAGCTCTCGCATTTCTTGCCGCGCGCCTGCGCGAGCCTGAGCCCGACATCGTCGTCGCCCG
>JBBQHG010000251.1:0-3750 GCA_038323755.1 Sphingomonadales bacterium | reverse complement strand
TTCCTGTGTTTCCAACCGGGGCGGAGCGGGATTGCTTCGCTCGGCTGGCATTGTCGGCTCGGAGTTCACGCTCGTCGCCCCTCCAAACCGTCACCCCGGACTTGTTCCGGGGTCCACCGTGCTGCCCAAGAACTGTCTGCTGCGATTGCACCACCGTAGATGCCGTAACGAGTCCGGCATGATGGCTAGGAATTGAGAATTCTGTCCCCGAGATTTCCGCACTACTGCCCTACCGTGGCGGCCATGCTTTCGCGGCTCAGCGCTCGGCACTGTTAGGAATGATGGCGCGACGACGCTTGAGACACGCTATCGAGCAAGCTAGGCTCTCATTATGCGCGAACACATCGTCGACGAAATAAAGAGGCTGGCCGCTCTTAACGACGGGCAAGCACCTGGCCAAACGGTGTTCTCAGGAGCAACAGGGAGTGGCGAGACGAACTGGCGTGGAAAGTATTGGGCAAGATGGGGCGACGCTCTGATTGAGGCGGGATTTCAGCCAAACACATGGAACAACAAATCCGACCCTGAAGTTGTTCTCGAAGGGGTTATCGCCGCCTGCCGTCACTATGGGAGGCTGCCTGTGAAGGCAGAGTTTCAAATGCTTCGAGCAACCGACCCCATGATCCCGCTCCCAAATACGATCAGAAATCATTTTGGTCGGCAGAATGAACTTGTTGCTTCACTCAGAAGATATGTAGGCACAAATCCCGATTTCGCTGATGTGCTAGCGATGCTGCCTCCCGCAGCGGCCACTCGCCCGGCACGACAAAGCGGCGCGAAGGCGATCGACGGTTATGTCTATCTCATCAAGTCGGGTGACTTCTTTAAAGTCGGGCGCAGCGACGAACTGGAACGGCGTGTGAAGGAGATACGCATCGCGTTGCCCGACGCTGCCACCCTGATCCATGCGATTACCACAGACGACCCTCCCGGCATCGAAGCATACTGGCACCGTCGCTTCGCAGACCGGCGCGCAAACGGCGAATGGTTCAAGCTGTCAACAGAGGACGTGAAAGCATTCATGCGACGCAAATTCCAGTGAATCCGACGCGGGATGGGACCGCTGGTGAGTCACTCGCTTAAAGGCATCTTTCGGCCTCCGCCGTCAGAACAACAATCATTCAGCGGCGTCGGCCAAGCTGCGATACTTCGCCTCAAGTCGGTCGAATACCGCGCCCGCCGGCAACGACCGCCCCGCCGCTGCATCATCGATCCCGCGCGCAATCGATGCGTCGAGCGCCGCCAGCCGCGCCTCGCGCTCCTGCACCAGCCGAACCCCTTCGCGCAGCACTTCGCTCTTTGAATTATAGCGCCCACTCGCAACAAGCTTCGTCACATAGCCCTCGAGCTGTTGGCCAAGATCGGCGCTGATCATCAAGCAGTCTCCTCGGCACCACAATATGCCCTTATCAACTATTATCAAGAAATTGCCCCACTTTCCCCTGTCCTACACGCCCCCAATCTGCCAAACTCCGTCCCGGATGCAGCACGCCCGCCCTTCCCGCGCGACCCCCGGCCCTTTGTGCCGCAGCGGTCGCGTCATCGGCGGCCAAATATATCGCACTTCCCGCAACTTCGACAACTTCGCCCCCTTGCCCGAAGGAACCGCATGAGCCGAAAGCCCGTCCCCGCCCAGTCCGGTGAGCGTAGTCGCGCCGAATTGACCTTCGATCGGCCGCAATTGATGGCGCAATTGTTCGGTGAATTTGACCGCAACCTGCTGCTGCTGGAAAACCGACTCGGCGTGTACATCACCGCGCGCGGCAACAAGGTGGGGCTTGAGGGCACCGCCGAGGCGGTCGCCTCGGCCCGCGATGTGCTCAACGGGCTCTACAACCGGATCATCCGTGGCGAGGTGATCGATACCGGGCTGATCGAGGCGGTGATCGCGATGTCCGCCGAACCGACCTTGCACGGCATCATCAGCGCCGAAGCCTCCGCCCCGCCCTCGATCATGATCCGCACGCGCAAGAAAACCATCGTCCCGCGCACCGTGGCGCAGGCACATTACATGCGCGAGCTGCTCAGCAACGACATCATCTTCGCGCTCGGGCCAGCAGGCACCGGCAAGACTTATATCGCCGTCGCGCAGGCCGTCGCGCAGCTCATCACTGGCAGCATCCAGCGGCTGATCCTGTCGCGCCCCGCGGTGGAGGCGGGCGAAAAGCTCGGCTTTCTGCCTGGCGACATGAAGGAAAAGGTCGATCCCTATTTGCGACCGCTCTACGATGCGCTCAACGATTGCCTGCCCGCCGAGCAGGTCGAACGCCGCATCGCGAGCGGGGAAATCGAGATCGCGCCGATCGCCTTCATGCGCGGCCGCACGCTCGCTGATGCCTTCATCATCCTTGACGAAGCGCAGAACACCACGCCTGCACAGATGAAGATGTTCCTTACGCGCTTTGGTGAGAACAGCCGCATGGTCGTGTGCGGCGATCCCAAGCAGACCGATCTGCCCGGCGGCATGAACGCCAGCGGCCTCAACGATGCGGTCGGGCGGCTGGCAGGGGTCGAGGGGCTGTCGATCTGCCGATTCGGCGCGGGCGACGTGGTGCGCCACCCGATCGTCGGGCGGATTGTCGAGGCTTATGAGGGGCAGGATGCTTGATCTCGGCGTCTCGACCGAACCCGTCTGGCCCGACACGACCGATTGGGAAGCGATCGCCACCCGTGCCGCTACCGCTGCTGTCGCCGCGACCGCGCATGGCGAATGGCTCACCCTGCCTTTCACCGCCGAAATCTCCGTGCGCCTCACTGACAATGCCGAGGTGCAAACCCTGAACCGCGATTACCGGCACAAGGACAAGCCGACCAACGTCTTGTCCTTCCCGATGATTGCACCCGACCTGCTCGACGCCGTCGCCAATACCGATGACGGCGAGGTGTTGCTGGGCGATATCGTCCTTGCGTTCGGCGTCTGCGAAAGCGAGTCCGCCGAGAAGGGCATCACCTTGCAAGATCACGCAACGCATTTGATCGTGCACGGAACGCTGCATCTGCTAGGATATGATCACCAGGGGCAGGTAGAGGCCGAGGCGATGGAGCAGATCGAACGCGATGTGCTGGCAACGCTTGGCATCGCCGATCCCTATTTGACCGACCACGACGACGAGGACTAACCAACCCCGATGGCCGACGGCCCCAGTACCGAGACCGGCTTTGCCGGCTCCACCGAAGGCAGCTTATGGCGCTCCTTTCGCACCTTTATTTTTGGTGAGCCTGCCGACGATTCGCTCCGCGCCCAGCTCGAGGAAGCGATCGACGCGCATGAGGATGATCCCGGCCCGGATGCACGCGGGGACCTCTCGCCGCTCGAACGCCAGATGGTGCGCAACCTGCTCCATTTCGGCGAACGCGACGCGGGCGATGTCGGCGTGCCGCGCGCCGATATCATGGCGGTGGAAGAGCAGACCAGCTTCGCCGATCTGGTGACCCTGTTTGCCGAGGCCGGTCATAGCCGCCTGCCCGTCTACCGTGAAAAGCTCGATACGATCATCGGCATGATCCACATCAAGGATGTCTTCAACATCCTGGCCACTGGCGCGCCGCACCCCGAATCGATCGCCGCGCTGATCCGTGAGCCCCTGTTCGTGCCGATGTCGCGCGGCACGCTCGATCTGCTTGCAGATATGCGGCAGAAGCGCGTGCATCTGGCAATCGTGCTCGACGAATATTTCGGCACCGAAGGGCTGGTGACGATCGAGGACCTGATCGAGGAAATCGTCGGCGACATTGAGGATGAGCATGACG
>JBBQHG010000250.1:0-3791 GCA_038323755.1 Sphingomonadales bacterium | reverse complement strand
GCGATCGCCAGATCGTTGAAGACGCAGAAGCCAGCGCCGGTATCCGCCAGTGCATGGTGGCTACCTCCGGCATTATTGGCTGCGAACCCCTGTTCCAGCGCCAATCTCGCCGCCAGCCAGGTACCCCCCGGCACGAGCCGGGCCCGCCGAGCGACCAGCGGCGTCACCGGAAACCCGATGCGTCGCTCCTTGTGCGCCGGCACCTGGCTGGTTGTGACCTCAGCGACATAGTCAGCGTCGTGCACCGCCTCCAGCCAGTCCAGGGGGATGGGTTCGGGCCTATGCCAGTGGATCGTCGCCGCGCTTTCGACCAGCAGATCGTGGACAAGCCCGTTCTTGTTCCATTGGTGGGCGCTTCTGGCCGGGGCCGGTACGACATAATCGGGGTGATGGACGACAGCGAACACCCTGCTTAGGTAGGGACCTAATGCGCCTAGCGCTACCACAAGAGGAAACCGCCGCATGACCGAGCATTATACCCGCCCTGACGTCGCTCAGTTTCTGGCGTTCTTGAATGCGCTGCCGGGGCCGAAGACCCACGAGCTGCCGCCGGCGGCGGCTCGCGCGATTTATGTGGCCAGTAAGGATGCTGCCGATCTCCCTACCGGCGATCTCGCCGTCATGCGCGACCTGAGCGCGCCCGGCGCGGCGGGGGCCATCCCCTTGCGCCTGTTCGACTCCCGCGCTGATCGCGCTGCGGGGCCTGCGCTCGTGTTCTTTCATGGCGGGGGCTTCGTGATCGGCGATCTTGATACACATGCTGGCTTTTGTGCCGAGATGGCCCGCCAGCTCGACATGCCTGTCATCGCCGTCGATTACCGCTTGGCCCCCGAGCACCCGTTTCCCGCGGGACCGGACGATTGCGAGGCGGCAGCGCGCTGGATTGCGGGCAGCCCTGCCGAGCTTGGCCTGTCGGTCACCGGCCTCGTCCTGTCGGGAGACAGCGCGGGCGGCGCGCTCACGATAGTGACCGCGATGGCGCTGCGCGATTCGCCGGCTGCGGTTCCCGTGATCGCGCAATTTCCCATTTATCCGACAGTCGATCGTGCAGGCGCTTATCCCTCCTACGATCTCTTCAACCAAGGGCGCCTGTTGACCAAGGAGGGAATGGATTGGTTTGATCAGGCCTATGCGGCCGATAGCGACCATTGGCGCGGTGCACCGATCAAGGGCGCGCATCATGACATGCCGCCGACGCTGGTGATGACGGCCGGGCTCGACCCCCTGCGTGATCAAGGCCGCGCTTATGCCGCCGCGCTGATCGCCGAGGGCATCCCCACCGCCTATCGCGAGGCCGTGGGCAACATTCATGGCTTCGTGACGCTGCGAAAGGCGATCCCATCGGGCCAGAAAGACGTCGACGGTGCGCTTGCAGTGCTGAAGGGAATCATCGCCGAAGCGGTTGCGTCGCAGGGATGAGCGACCTGCCCTATCGGCCCTGCGCCGGCATCATAATCGTCAACGACGAAGGCCTGATCTTTGTCGGCCAGCGGATCGATACGACGGCGGAAGCATGGCAATTGCCGCAGGGTGGGATCGACGATGGTGAGGAGGCCGAAACCGCGGCGTTGCGCGAGCTGGGTGAGGAAACGGGCATCGCGCCGGACAAGGTTGAACTGATCGCAGCGGTGCCGGGGGAATTTTATTATGACCTGCCCGACGAGCTGATCGGCAAGGTGTGGAAGGGGAAATGGCGGGGGCAAAGGCAACGTTGGTTTACATATAGGTTTACAGGTAAACAGGGTGATATCGACATTGAAACCCACCATCAGGAGTTCCGCGCCTGGCGCTGGGCGACGCGGGACGAAGTGATTGAAATGGCAGTGCCTTTCAAGCGTGCGCTGTACAAGGCGGTGTTCGCGGCGCTCGATGCGCAGCTGGCTCAATAGGGCTTGGCGACCATCAACCAGACGGCGGCGACCAGCGGAACGGTGCCAATCAGCCCCCAAATGATCCAATTCAGGCTGTCTTTGCGGTAAGATTCGGGAATTTCGCCGCCTTGCGCAAAGGTTTTGGCGATTTTGTGCTGCCGAATCTGAATGGGCAACAGGATGATCATCCAGATCATCCCCGCCACCACGAACAGGACCTGGCTCCACAGCAGCCACGGCGTGCCGAACAGATCGAGCCCCGCGATGATCGCCGCGGCATAGCCGCCCGCCATCGTCAGGATGATGCCCCACAGCGTCAGGCTCCAATCAGTGATCGTCACCAAGCGCTGGGCAAAGCCAATGATGCGCGGATCATGCGTGCGATCGGCAAACACTTTCCAGAAGGCGGTCGCCGTGATGTTGCCCATCAGCATGACGATACCGGTAATGTGCAGGAATTTCGCAATCTCATAGGCCATGGCGGCGCTTCAAGCGGTTGTGCGGGAACGCGTCAAGCCGGACTTTCGACAGCAAATGGGTGGAGGCTGCACCCATAACGGGATAGGAAGCGGCATGCTCACGCTTTCCCCCAAGCTCTCTCCTGCCGAAACGGCCGCCATCGACGTCGCCCGGGTCGAGCCGATGCTCGATCAGGTGCTGGCATGGTCGGCGATCAATTCGGGCACGCGCAACCTGGCGGGCGTTTCTGCCATGGCGTCGGTGCTGAGCGACGCCTTTGCCGCCTTGCCGGGAGAGGTGGCGTTGGAGCAGCCCGGCCCGGTATCAGCGGTGCAGCCCGACGGGCGCACGACCGACATCGCGCATGGCGCGCATCTGGTCTTGACCGTGCGCCCGCAGGCACCGGTGCAACTGCTGCTGACCGGGCATATGGATACGGTGTTCCCGGTCGATCACGCGTTCCAGGCGACCCGCTGGATCGATGACGCAACCCTCAACGGCCCGGGCGTTGCCGATATGAAGGGCGGCATCGCGCTGATGCTGGCCGCGCTGAAGGGCGTGGAGGCAAGTCCGGTGGCCGAGCGGATCGGCTATCAGGTGATGATCAATTCGGATGAGGAGACCGGGTCGCTCTCGTCCGCGCCGCTGATCGAGCGCTTGGCGAAGGGCAAGGTGGCGGCGCTGACCTATGAACCCGCCTTGCCCGACGGCACGCTGGCGGGCGCACGGGGTGGCACCGGCAATTTTTCCATCACGGTTCGCGGCAAAAGCGCGCATGCCGGTCGCAACCCCGATGATGGCCGAAACGCCGTGCTGGCGGCTGCCGATATCGCGCTGCGGCTGGCCGAGGCGCGCAGCCCGACCCTGTCGGTCAACCCCGCCCGGATCGACGGCGGCGGGCCCAATAATGTGGTGCCCGATCTGGCGATCCTGCGAGTGAATTTTCGCCCCGGTACGGTTGAGGAAATCGCGCGCGCCGCTGCGCATATCGCGGCTGTGGTCGCCGCCGTTGCCGAGCAGCATGACGTGCACATCGAGGTGCATGGCGGGTTCAACCGGCCGCCCAAGCCGATCGACCCCGGTGCGGCCAAGCTGTTTGCGCTGGTGCAGGAAGCAGGCGCTGATCTGGGGCTGAGCATTGGCTGGCGCGCGACTGGCGGCGTGTGCGACGGCAACAATATCGCTGCCTGCGGGGTGCCCGTCGTCGACACGATGGGCGTTCGCGGCGGCGCCATTCATTCTGCGGACGAATTCCTGCTGGTCGACAGCCTGGCGGAGCGCGCGGCGCTTTCGGCGCTGGCGATCATGCGACTGGCCGAACGGGGGCATTTGTGACGTTCATCATCCGCGCAGCGCGCGACAGCGATCTGCAGCCGCTTTACGAGATGGCCAAGCTCACCGGCGGTGGCTTCACCAATTTGCCGCCCGACCGCGCGTCGCTGCGCACCAAGCTCGATCGCA
>JBBQHG010000249.1:0-3808 GCA_038323755.1 Sphingomonadales bacterium | reverse complement strand
GGCGCAGCGCGCATCCGACATCGATGTCGTGTGGATCTATGGCTATGGCTGGCCAGTCTATCGCGGCGGGCCGATGTTCTGGGCCGACACCGAAGGCGCCAAGAAGATCGTCGCGGGGCTTGAAAAGCACGGCTTCAAGGTGGCTGAGCTGCTGAAGAGCAATGCCGAGACCGGCAGCCGTTTCAAGTGAAGTCGGCGCTCGCCACCGCTGCGGCGATCCGATCGGGCGAGACGACCGCGATCGCCGAATGTGAGGCGGCAATCGCGCGGATCGAAGCGGGCGATGGCGAGATCAACGCCGTCGTCGTCCGCGACTTCGACCGCGCGCGCGCGCAGGCCCGCGCGGTCGATACGCGGGTGGCGGCAGGCGAGGTTGCCGGCGTGCTGCTGGGCGTGCCGATGACGGTGAAGGAAAGCTTCGACGTGGCCGGGCTCGTCAGTTGCTGGGGCTTTGCCGAGCATGCCGATTTCGTCGCGAGCGAGGATGCCATCGCCGTCCAGCGATTGAAACGCGCTGGCGCGGTCATCCTTGGCAAGACCAACATACCCGTTGCACTGGCGGATTTGCAGACCAACAATCCGGTCTATGGGCGGACGCGCAACCCGCATAATCTGGATCGCGTTCCCGGTGGGTCGTCGGGGGGCGCGGCGGCGGCGCTGGCGGCTGGCTATGTGCCGATCGAGATCGGATCGGACATTGGCGGCTCTATCCGCCTTCCGGCAGCGTTCTGCGGGATGTGGGGGCACAAGCCGACCTACAACGCGCTGCTCAGCTATGGCCATAATTTCCCGCGCACAGAAGGCTGCGGGGTCGCACTCAACGTGATCGGGCCGTTGGCGCGCGACGCCGATGATCTGGAGGCCTTGTTCGAGGTGATGGGCGGCGACGCGCTCGCCCGCCCTGCCCCACGTGGACCGGGCGACTGGCGCATCCTGCTGCTCGATCCACATCCACACGTCCCGGTACAGGCCTCGATCCGCGCGGCGATCGAGGCGACGGGCAAGGCGTTCGAGGCTGCCGGGGCAACGGTGGACCGGGAAACGAACCTGTTGCCCGATCTGGTCAGCCAATCGGCCAATTACATGCGGATGCTGCTGACCGCCATGTCGCGCGGCGCAGCGCCGCCTGATGGGGGGCCTGCAACGACGCTGGGCGGCTGGTTTGGCTTGATCGACGCGCAGGCGAAATGCCGTCGCGACTGGGGCCGGTTGTTTGGCCAATATGACGCAGTGATCGCGCCGATCTGGGGCACGACAGCCTATCCCCATGACGACACGCCGCTGGGCGAGCGGATGCTGAGGATCGACGGCACGCCCTATCCAGCAGGCATGCAGATGGCGCTGCCGGGGCTGGCGACTTTCCCGATGTTGCCAGCCACGAGCGTGCGGGTCGGGACCGATCCGGACGGCCTGCCGATCGGGCTGCAGGTGATTGCCGATTATAACCGCGACTGGACGGCGATTGCCGTCGCGCGCGCGGCCCATGAATTGATGAGGAGCTGAGACAATGACCGATCTGGACGTTTTCCGCGCCGAGACGCGCGCCTGGCTGGAGGCGAATTGCCCGCCTGAAATGCGCGAACCGGTGCGCAGTGAAAAGGACGCCAATTGGGGCGGTCGCAACGCAGATTTCCAACCCGGGCAAAAGGAATGGATGGACGCGATGGCCAGCCGCGGCTGGACCGTGCCCGATTGGCCGGTCGCCTATGGCGGCGGTGGCCTGACCCCGGCCGAGACCAAGATATTGCGCGAGGAAATGGCGGCGATGAAGTGCCGCAATCCGCTCAACAGCTTTGGCATTTCAATGCTCGGACCGGCACTGCTGAAATATGGCACCGAGGAGCAGAAGCTCGAGCATCTCACCAAGATCGCGCGCGGTGAAATCCGCTGGTGCCAAGGTTATTCGGAGCCCAATGCCGGATCGGACCTCGCCAGCCTTGCCACCTCTGCCGAGGATGCCGGCGACCATTATGTTCTCAACGGGCAAAAGGTCTGGACCAGTTACGCCGACAAGGCCGACTGGATTTTCTGCCTCGTCCGCACCGACAAGACCAACAAGCAGGGTGGCATTTCATTCGTGCTGTTCGATATGGCCAGCCCCGGCGTGTCGACCAAGCCGATCCTGCTGATCAGCGGCTATTCACCGTTCTGCGAAACCTTCTTCGACAATGTGAAGGTGCCCAAGAGCCAGCGCGTCCATGAGGAAAACAAGGGCTGGGACGTGGCCAAATATCTGCTCGGCCACGAGCGCGAGATGATTTCGGGGATGGGCCTTGGCTCGGTCAGCGGCAACCCGCTGGTCGAGGGGGCGATTGCGACGGTAGGGCTGGACCACGAAGGTCGTCTCGCCGATCCGCTGCTACGCGCCGCGATTGCGCAGTTCGAAGTGCGGGCCAAGGCGTTCGGGATGATGTCCGAACGCTTCATTGATGAGCTGAAGGCAGGCAAGGCGCACCCAGCCCAGCCGTCGATGATGAAATATTACGGCACCGAGCTGAACAAGTCGCGTCACGAGCTGATGATGGCGGCGGGCGGATCCGATGCGCTTGAGTGGGAGAGCGAGCGGTCATCTGGCGGCGCGGGGCCGCGGGCATGGCTGCGCACCAAGGCCAATTCGATTGAGGGCGGGACCAGTGAGGTTCAGCTGAACATCGTGGCCAAGCGGATATTGGAATTGCCGAGCGCGTGAGACCGTGCCGAGCTGCTGCCAATGCAGAAGGCGGGTTTCATGAAGAGCAGCGGGCGGAACCCTGGGTTCCCGCCTGCGCGGGAACACGAAGGATCATCAAATGCCACTCTACCTCAACGAAGAACAGCTGCTGCTTCAGGATACCGCGCGCGGGTTTGTCGCCGAGCATGCGCCGGTCAAGCACATGCGCGCGCTGCGCGACGTCAAAGACGCGATCGGCTTCAGTCGAGATCTGTGGAAGCAGTTCGCCGAGCTTGGCCTCACCGGCATCCTGATCGGCGAAGAGGATGGCGGACTGGGCCTGGGTCATGTCGAAGCGGGCGTGGTGCTTGAGGAAATCGGGCGCAACCTGTCCCCCTCCCCCTTCCTCGCCACTGCAGTTGCCGCGGTCGAGGCGCTAAAGGGCAGCCCCCATGCAGCGCGCTATTTCCCCGGCATCATTGCTGGGGACACTGTGGCAGCGCTGGCGATCGACGAAGGGGCCAAGCACCGCGCCACCATCGGCATGAAGGCCGAGCGATCGGGCAACGGCTTCAAGCTGACCGGGGCCAAGCAATTCGTGACGCACGGCCATGTCGCCGATGTCATCATCGTCGCCGCGCGCACTGCCGGAGCGCCTGATGATGCCAGCGGCATCACCTTGTTCGCGGTCGATCGCAATGCGGCCGGCCTGACGGCCGAGGCGGAGCGGCTTGCTGATTCCTCGCTAGCGGCCCGGATGAAGTTCGACGGCGTCGAGGTCGACGCCGATGCCGTGATCGGCGAGGTCGATCATGGCGGCGATCCGTTGAACCGGCTGCTGCGCGCAGGCCGCGTAGGCGCGTCGGCGGAGTTGCTCGGCGTTGGTGGCGGGGCGATGGACATGACGGTCAATTACCTGAAGGAGCGCAAGCAGTTCGGCGTCCGGATCGGCAGTTTCCAGGCACTCCAGCACCGCGCGGCGCACCTCTACTCAGAGATGGAGGTCGCGCGCGCCACCGTGCTGAAGGCGCAACAATTGCTCGATGCAGGCGATGCCAAGGCCGAGGAAGCGGTGTCGGTCGCCAAGGCGATGACGGCAATGGCCACCACCCTGGCGGTGCAGGAAGGCGTGCAGATGCACGGCGGCATCGGCATGAC
>JBBQHG010000248.1:0-3815 GCA_038323755.1 Sphingomonadales bacterium | reverse complement strand
ACGGGTGCAGCAACGAGCGGGCTGACCGCCTTCAACGCCAAGGGTGGTATCAAGGACGTCGGTGCGGCGTTCGGGGCGGGATACCAACTGTCGCCCCGCTGGTCGATCAACGGCTTTGCCAGCTATCGCCGCTTGGTCGGCAGCATTGCCGATAGCCCGATCGTTGCCAAAGAGGGTAGCGCCAACCAGCTCAGCGGCGGGATCGGCATCGGCTTTTCCTTCTGAGGCAAGTCTGTAGCGGTGTATTGAACCGCTAATACACTTATGCTATCCTCTCGGCATCAACGGGAGGATAACAATGTACAGCGAAAGCGATATTGATGGCGCGGTGGCCGCGGGGGTGCTCTCCCCCGACATGGCCGCCGCGTTTCGCAACTATACAGCGCAGGGTCGCTCGGCGCCCGCGGTCGACGAAGAGCATTTCAGGCTGCTCACCGGCTTCAACGATATCTTTGTTGCCATCGCGCTGTGCCTGTCGCTCGCCGCGATCGCCCAGATCGGCAGCATGGTGACCCCGGCGCTTGGCGGCGCAGGCGTTGCCATCGCGGCCTGGCTGCTCGCCGAATTCTTTACCCGCCGCCGCCGCATGGCGCTGCCCAGCATCCTGCTGATGGGCGCCTTTGTCGGGGGAGTCGCTGCGACAATGGTCGGCGCCGTCATCTCGCTCAATCCTGACCTGCCCGACCGGATCGATGCGATCATCGGCGCCGGCATCGCCCTGGTCACTGCTGGTGCCGCATGGCTGCACTGGAAGCGCTTCATGGTGCCGATCACCGTCGCTGCCGGTACATTCGCACTGGTCGGCGTGGCGATTGCCCTGACGCTCGCCGCCGTTCCCACAGCCAAGGATGCGATCTACCCTATTACGCTCGCGGCGGGCGTCATTGTCTTCCTCGTCGCGATGTGGTGGGACACGTCCGACAAGGAGCGCCGCACGCGCCGGTCAGACGTCGCCTTCTGGCTTCATCTCGCCGCTGCACCGCTGATTGCGCACCCTATCTTCCAGATGCTTGGGGTGTTCAACAATGACGTCGATGTCGCCAAGGCGGTGATCGTGCTCGGCCTGTATCTGGTGTTCGCCTTTGTCGCGCTGGCGATCGACCGGCGCGCGCTGCTCGTGTCGAGCCTCGCCTATGTGCTCTACGCGATGTATGCGCTGTTCCAGAGCGCGGGCGCCGTCGAACTGAGTGCGGCGCTCACTGCCTTCGTCATCGGCTCAGCGCTGCTGACGCTCTCCGTCTTCTGGCACCAGATGCGAGGCTTTGTCGTCTCGTTGCTTGGTGGCCTGCGGGATCGGCTGCCCCCTGTGCAGACGATGGTTCCAGCCTGACGCCATTCGGCTGGTACGAAACCCCTGCCCCGGTGCCCCCCACGGCATCGGGGCTTTTTTTGTGCGCTGCTAGTCGGATACGAGCTTGAGCAGCCGCCGCTCGACCGGCGCCAGTACGGCGGCGAGCTCATGCCCGCGCTTGAGCACTGCGCCCGCCTCCCCGACCAGCGCCCACATGCCCTGGCGGCTCCGCAGCGCCGGGCGCTTCTCGATGCGAAACTCGGGCCGCTCGGTCGCGCGGCGAAAGGCGGAGAACACCGCCGCTTCGCGCCCCATATCCATGGCATAATCCCGCCAATGTCCGGCCGCGACCATGCGCCCATAGAGATCGAGAATGCGGTTGAGTTCGGTCCGGTCAAAACAGACCTGCAGCGGCGCCCGGCCCAGGGGCACCGGAAAGGGTGTTACCGTTCCCATCAGGCCACCGGCGCATGCCATTTAAGCACGATCGCGCAGATCCTCATGATCGGCGAGCAGCGCATCGAGCCGCTTGCGCAGCGTCTCGATCTCGCAGCGGAGCAGTTCCACCTTCTGGGTTTCGGGATCGAACATTTCGCTGCACGGCGTGCCATAGGGGACAAAGCTCTTGTCGCTCTTGCCGCCCTCGACCATCGTCGCGCGGGCCGGGATGCCGACCATTACTGCGCCGGGTATCACATCCTTGGTCACGACTGCATTGGCGCCGACCCGCGCGCCATTGCCGACAGTGATCGGCCCCAGCACCTGCGCGCCGGAGCCGATGATGACGTTGTCGCCAAGCGTCGGGTGGCGCTTGCCCGCGACGCCGTTGTCGGGGCTGGTGCCGCCCAGCGTGACGCATTGGTAGATGGTTACGTTGTCACCTATGACGACTGTTTCACCGATGACGGTGAAGCCGTGATCGATGAAGAAATTGCGGCCGATCTGGGCGCCGGGGTGGATGTCAATCGCGGTAAGAAAGCGCGATAAGTGATTGATAAGTCGTGCAAGAAAAAACATATCCGCACGAAATAGCGCGTGTGCAACGCGGTGCATGCCCAGCGCCAGAACGCCTGGATAAAGCAGGATTTCCCAGCGCGATCGCGGTGCAGGATCGCGCAGCTTGATCGAGTCGAGATAGGCAGTCAGGCGCTCGAACATGAGCATCGTCCCCTTTTGAGCTTGCGCCTATTTAGGCACTCCACCGAGCGAATTCCATAACCCCGTCGTCGACGCGCTATTTGCCTATCTTAAAGTGACAGGATAGGTCAGTTACCAATCATTCATCGACTGGACCGATAAATGGCGACGTATCTGCCGACATTGAAGCAGCTGCAATATCTGGTTTCGCTGCAGGAACATGGCCATTTCGGGCGGGCGGCGGAATCATGCTTCGTGACGCAATCGACGCTATCGGCCGGGCTGCGTGAACTGGAGACGCTGATCGGCGTGACGCTGGTGGAGCGGACCCGCCGCGTCGTCCGCTTTACGCCGCTGGGCGACCGGATTGCCGACAAGGCGCGGCGCGTGCTGCGCGAGGCCGAGGAACTGGGTGATCTGGCACGTGCCGCCGGGCGCCCCTTGTCAGGCGACATGCGGATGAGCGTGATCCCCACGATCGCGCCCTTCATGCTGCCGCGCATCCTGCCGCGGTTGCGCGCCGACTATCCCGACCTGAAACTCTACCTTCGCGAAGAGCCGAGCGCAGCGGCGTGTGAGGGGCTGCACAATGGCCGCACTGATTGCGTGCTGCTCGCCCTGCCTTATGCCTGTGGCGAGGTTTCGGTGCAGCGGCTGTTTGACGACCGTCTGTTCGTGGCATTTCCCGCTGGCGAATACACGCCCTGCCCCGCCCATATCCGCGCCAGCGAGATCGACGAGCAACGCTTGCTGCTGCTGGAAGATGGCCATTGCCTGAAGGATCATGCGCTATCGGCCTGCAACCGGCCCGAGCTGCGCGCAGAGGCGACGATGATGGGCACGTCGTTGCACACCATCGTCCAGATGGTCGACAATGGCCTGGGCGTGACGATGCTGCCTGAAATGGCGATTTCGGCGGGCATTCTGGAGCATACCGACATCATCGCGCGACCGCTGGAGGCGGACAACCCGGTACGCTCGATTGCGCTGGTATGGCGCCGCGCCTCGCCGCGCGAAAAGGACTTTATGCTCCTGTCGCAGGTTCTTGCCGAGACTGGCTCGCTGCGACCATGAAACAAATGCCCGGCTAATCCGTATGTATCTTGCCTGTACCGTGAAGGCCGCCGGCTGGCCCGGCGTTCGTTCAAGCGCTCAACAAGGAGTAAATAATGGCTAGACTGAACCCAACGACCCGCTTGATCGCCACGGCCGCGTTGATCGCTGCGGGGTCGAGCATCGCCGCTGGTGCACAGACGACCGCTACGACCAACACCAACACGACGGCCACGGCGGCAACAGCGCCCGCCGCCCCGGCGGTGACGCCCCCCAATCCCACCGTCGGCGGCGCGGAAATGCTCGTGACCAAGAAGATCACCGAGAACGCAGC
>JBBQHG010000247.1:0-3830 GCA_038323755.1 Sphingomonadales bacterium | reverse complement strand
TGATCAAGGCACGATTGGCATTGTGTTTCAGCTTCACGCCAAGATGCCGGACCTTGTCCCCGGGCTGAATGAAGGTTCGGCCGACATAATGCGAGCGGATGATGCCAAGTTCGAAGGGGATGCCCGATTGCTGCGCATAGCCGATGGCCGCAGGGGTCCCCGAATCGGGAACTGGGATCACCAGATCGGCCTCGACCGGGCTCTCGATCGCCAACTGAGCGCCGATCGCCTTGCGCACCGAATAGACCGATCGATCATCCGCGATCGAATCAGGCCGCGAAAAATACACATATTCGAAGATGCACGGCCGTGGTTTTACGTCCGCGAAGGGCCGGATCGAACGGATCTGCGTGCCCTGGACAATGACGAGCTCGCCGGGATCGATCGCGCGCTCAAAAGTGGCGCCGACCACATCAAGCGCAACGGTTTCGGAAGCAAAGATGATTGCGTCACCGAGCCGGCCCATGACGAGCGGGCGAATGCCGAGCGGATCGCGACAGGCGATCATGCCCTCAGGCGTCATCACGATCAGCGAATAGGCGCCCTCGACCTGCTTCAGCGCGTCGATAAATTTGTCGAGCAGGGTCCTGTAATTTGACGTAGCGACAAGATGAATGATGACTTCGGTGTCGGAGGTTGACTGGAAAATAGACCCGCGGCGGACCAGCTCGCGCCGCAGGCGCAACGCGTTTGAAATATTGCCGTTATGCGCGATCGCAAAGCCGCCGCTCGCCAGATCAGCATAAAGCGGTTGCACATTGCGCAACGCCGTCTCACCTGCCGTCGAATAGCGCACATGGCCGCAGGCCACAGTACCGCTCAAGGCGCGAATGACGTCGTCGCGATCGAAATTTCCTGCGACATGCCCCATCGCCCGATAGGTGTGGAAATCGGTGCCATCAAAGCTGGTGACGCCAGCTGCCTCCTGCCCGCGGTGCTGAAGGGCATGAAGACCGAGCGCGACAAGCGCTGCCGCTTCGCCATCAGTGCCGGACACGCCGAAAATGCCACACTCTTCGCGCAGCTTGTCCCCATCGAATGAGGGGTCGAAAGGATTTGTTGTCAGCATTGCCGCCCGCTGGTTGCGCCGAGCCCGCCATATAGGGACGGCATTCTCGTTTGTCGCGCTTTTGTCATCATTGTGCGGGCCCCAGGCGATAATTGTTTTTGCGTCGCTCGGTTGCGCTATTGATCAGCCATGACCGACTCGCGTGAAACCGGCCTTGCGCTGGCCCCAAAATTCGATGCCGCAGGTTTGATTACCGCTGTCGTCACCGACCGTATTTCCGGCGATGTGCTGATGGTTGCCCATATGAATGCAGACGCGCTCGCAGCAACGCATGCGACCGGCCAGGCGACGTTCTGGTCGCGCAGCCGCGGCGCGCTTTGGCGCAAGGGTGAAACCTCGGGCAATATCATGATCGTGTCTGAGATCAGGATCGATTGCGATCAGGATGCGGTGTGGCTGATTGTGGATCCCGCGGGCCCGGCATGTCACACCGGCGCGCAGAGCTGTTTTTATCGAAGGCTGGAAGGCACAGGATTGGCGCCGGTCGAATGATGCGCTGGGCTATCTATATCGGCATCGCGATGCTCGCAGGTTGCTCGAGCCAGCCGACCAAGGTGACGAAGGCGCAGCCATCGTCTTCTGTTGACCTGGAAAGCGCTGCGATCGAGGCGGGTGTTATCCCCGATCCCGCAAATACTGACATCACCGGTCTTTACGCTCGCGATACCGATCGGGTTTGTGTGGTCCCTGACCGGCTGAACTACCGGATCGGCGCCTTTGTCGATTATGGCGATCAGCAAAGCTGCAGCGGATCAGGCACCGTGAGCAGGGTGGGCGAAAACCTCCACATCACTTTCAACGGTGCCGACGGATGCGATTTCGATGCACGTTTTGAAGGCGATCGCATCGTTTTTCCCGGTCGATTGCCGCAAGCGTGCGAAAAATTGTGCTCGCGCCGTGCCTCGCTCGCGGCGCTCGACGTCCGTCGGTTGAGCGAGTCTGTTTCAGAAGCGTCGACGCTACGCGACAGCAAGGCCAGGTTACTGTGCGGCAGCGGTGGCTGACGCGAATTTGAATTGACGTTCACGTAAACGGCAGGTATTTTGCTATCATGCAATCGCTTCATGCCTATGCACCGATTGAGCCGCTGCCGGACCGGCACGCATTTTCTATTTCCGATCTCTCGGCCGAATTTGGCGTGACTGCGCGCGCGCTGCGATTCTACGAGGATGAAGGGCTGATTGCGCCCGAGCGGCGCGGCACCGTACGCATCTATTCACCGCGTGACCGCGCCCGTCTTGCCTGGATTTTGCGCGGCAAGCGGGTCGGCTTCAGTCTGGCTGAAATCCGTGAAATGATCGACCTGTACGACATCGACGACGGTAGGCGCGCGCAGCGCGAGGTCACGATTGCGCGTTGTAGGGACCGGATTGCGCTGCTTTCCGCACAGAAACACGATATTGATGCAGCGATTGAGGAACTCACGCAATTCATCGCTGTGATTGAACCCGGGCTCGATTGAGTCGCTCTGCACCCGATTAAAAAGAGGAACCACGATGCCGAAATACACCCCCCCGGTGCGCGACACCCGTTTCATCCTTGAGCATGTCGTGGGGCTTGATCGCTACACCAACCTTCCGGGCTTCCAGAACGCGACGCCAGATGTGGTCGATGCAGTGCTGGACGAGGGCGGCAAGTTCGTGGCTGAAGTGCTGTTTCCGATCAATCAGTCTGGCGACCAGGAGGGCTGCACACGCCATCCCGATGGCAGCGTGACAACGCCCAAGGGCTTCAAGGAGGCCTATGCCGCGTTTGTCGAAAGCGGGTGGGGCACACTGTCCGCACCGGAAGCTTTTGGTGGCCAGGCCATGCCCCATGTCGTTTCGACTGCTTTTCAGGAATTCATGATCTCGTCGAACATGGCGTTCGCCATGTATCCGGGGCTGACCCATGGTGCGATTGCTGCCTTGCTGGTCAAGGGGACTCCCGAGCAGCAGATGAAATACGTACCCAAAATGGTATCGGGCGAATGGGGCGGCACCATGAACCTCACCGAGCCGCAGTGCGGGACTGATCTGGGGTTGATCCGTACCCGCGCCGAGCCAGCGGCAGATGGCAGCTGGTCGATTACCGGCACGAAGATTTTTATTTCGTCAGGCGAGCATGATCTGACCGAGAATATTATCCACCTCGTCCTCGCCAAGACGCCGGGCGCGCCGGAGAGCTCCAAGGGCATCTCGCTGTTCGTGGTGCCCAAGTTCCTCGTCAACGACGATGGTTCGCTCGGCGAGCGCAATGGCGTTACCTGCGGATCGATCGAACACAAGATGGGCATCCACGCCAATTCTACCTGCGTGATGAACTATGACGGGGCGACCGGCTGGCTGGTTGGCGATGAAATGAAGGGCCTTGCCGCCATGTTCATCATGATGAACGCCGCGCGCCTGGGCGTGGGGCTGCAGGGTCTCGCGGTTGCCGAGACCGCCTATCAGAATGCGGTACAATATGCGCATGATCGGCGGCAGGGCAGGGCACTCACAGGCGCTGCAGAGCCGGGTGAAAAGGCCGACACCTTGTTCGTCCATCCCGATGTCCGCCGCATGCTGATGGATGCCAAGGCAGTGACTGAGGGATTGCGCGCGCTCTGCCTGTGGGGCGCGCTGCAGGTCGACCTCGCGCATCTCGGCGCGACCGAGGAAGAGCGCCAGCTCGCCGACGATCTGATTGGGCTGCTGACACCCGTCATCAAGGGCTATGGCACCGACAAGGGCTATGACATCGCGACCAACGCGCAGCAGGTTTATGGCGGCCATGGCTACAT
>JBBQHG010000246.1:0-3840 GCA_038323755.1 Sphingomonadales bacterium | reverse complement strand
TCGACGATGGGACGGTCAGCTCCACGATCTGACCCACGTCCGGGGATGGCCGCGCCGGCTATGCCGAGGTGTTCCAGCGCAATGTGCTCGCCAGCGGCGTGGTGCCGCAGATCAGCCTGATCATGGGGCCGTGCGCGGGCGGGGCGGTGTACTCGCCTGCGATGACCGACTTCATCTTCATGGTGAAGGATTCGAGCTATATGTTCGTGACCGGCCCCGATGTGGTGAAGACGGTGACCAACGAAATCGTCACGCAGGAGGAATTGGGCGGCGCGGTGACGCACACCACCAAATCCGGCGTGGCCGATGTCGCGTTTGAAAACGATATCGAGGCGTTGCTGGCGGCGCGCGATTTCATCGATTTCCTGCCCGCCTCCAACCGCGAAGGCGCGCCCGAACGTCCCTCGTCGGACGCGTGGGACCGGATCGAGGAGTCGCTCGACACACTGGTGCCGGCGTCCGCCAACCAGCCCTATGACATGCACGAATTGATCCGGAAGACCGTCGATGAGGGCGATTTCTTCGAGGTTCAGCCGACCCATGCCGGCAACATCATTACCGGTTTCGGGCGGATCGAGGGGCGCACGGTGGGCATTGTCGCCAACCAGCCGATGGTGCTGGCCGGGTGCCTCGACATCAATTCATCCAAGAAGGCGGCGCGCTTTGTGCGTTTCTGCGATGCGTTTGAAATTCCGATCATCACTTTCGTTGACGTCCCCGGCTTCCTGCCCGGCACCGCGCAGGAACTGAACGGCATCATCAAGCACGGCGCAAAGCTGCTGTTCGCCTATGCCGAGGCGACCGTGCCCAAGATCACCGTCATCACCCGCAAGGCTTATGGCGGCGCATATGACGTGATGGCCTCCAAGCACCTGCGTGGCGATTTCAATTATGCCTGGCCAACCGCTGAAATCGCGGTGATGGGTGCAAAGGGTGCAGTCGAGATCATCTTCCGCGGCAAGACGCCGGAAGAAATCGCCGAGCGCACCGCGGAATATGAGGCGCGCTTCGCCAACCCGTTCGTGGCGGCATCCAAGGGATTTATCGACGAGGTGATCCAGCCGCACTCAACGCGGCGGCGGATCGCGCTGGGCTTACGCAAATTGCGCAACAAGGCGTTGGAGAACCCTTGGAAGAAGCATGATAATATTCCGCTTTAGGAGTTGATGATGATTTCCATCCTGCTTGCCTTGCTTCAGACGTTTGCACCGCCGCCCGCGCCGGTCGCCCCGCCGCCGCCATGGACCGTTGTGACGCGAACGGATGCCACAACCGGCGCCACCTCTACATCGGCGGCTGCATACACTGCCGACAGAGGTGGGCGGCTGGTCGTTCGTTGCGATCGCGTCGCTGAGCCCGTGGTGTCGATCCAGCTGCGCACCAAGGCCGGCCTTGCCGCGGCAGACGACCATATCGTCTCGATCAGCGTCGATGGCGGCACCGCGATTGCGACAGCGTGGGAATTCCCTGGCAGTGCAGCGATGAACCGCGCGGCCGGCGACGTTACCCAGTTGACGCTGGCGATGAGCAGCGCGAAATCGATCACCGCGATGACCACCGACGGTACGGCTCCCGTGTCGCTCACCTTTGTCGGTCCTGGCAGCGGCAGCGGCATCAAGGATGTGCTGGCCGCCTGTGGCTATCAACTCGGCGTCGTCCCGCCGCCCGCGCCGCCGCCTGCCAAATAAGCGCGACCGCCCCAACCATATCGACGTCGCGACGCTCGCTATTGCGCCCCATGCCGGCAAACATTACAATGACATTGTAATGCCAAGGAGCCTGCGATGCAGACCGAACGTGTGACTTTTCTCACCACCGTCGACCACAAAGCTGCCCTTGATGCCTTTGCCGCAAGCAATGGCCAGTCGGTCGGCCATGTCGTGCGGGAAGCGACCAGCCAGTACCTGGCGCAGGGCGACGGAGAAGATGAACGTGCGCTTGCGGTTCTGACACGCGAAGTCGATGCCGCCGTTCCTCGCATTCGAGCCGATTTGAGCGAGGCAATCGCATCAATCGAGCGGGCGAACCGGGCGGTTGATGTCATTCTTTCGGGCGCATTGGGCAAAGCTTGAGCACGCTCGGCGATGCGCTGAAGGCGCTGCGCGGCGTCTTGCTTCTGCAGGATGAGGTTCGAGCGCTGAAAGAAGCGGCCCAGGCGCAAAGCGAACGGCTCGTGCGCCTGGCGGAAGCGCATGGCGAATTGCGCGACCGTGTTTCCCGCCTCGAAGGCATTATCGAAGGAGCGGCAATGGCAAGCCGACAGCGGAGGATCGAAGAATGAAACTCGGCCGCCTCAACCATATCGGCGTCGCGACGCCCTCGATCGAAGCGTCGATCGCGCTTTACCGCGACGTGCTTGGCGCGACCAAGATCCACGATCCCTTCGATCTGCCGGCGCAAGGGGTGAAGGTGTGTTTCGTCGATACCCCCAACACCCAGATCGAACTGATCGAGCCGCTGGGCGAGGCATCGCCCATCCACAGCTTCCTCGCCAAGAACCCGGCAGGCGGGCAGCATCATGTCTGCTATGAGGTGCCCGATATCCATGAGGCCAAGGCCTGGTTCGATGCGAAGGGTGCCAAGGTACTCGGCGAACCGCGAATCGGCGCGCACGGGACCCTGATCTTCTTCGTACACCCCAAGGACATGGGCGGCGTGCTGACTGAGATCATGGAGACGCCCAAGGCCGCGCACTGAATGCTGGGGTGCCGTAGCGGCAGCGCCGATCGAGCATACCCGTAATTCGAAAACAATCCAGGCGATTGCATTTTTGGGGTATTCATTGCATTCTCGTAATCGGAATATGCTTCCGAGGGGATGCCAGATGACCTACGAAATGATCCGCGCTGAACGATCAGGCGATGTGCTTGTCCTGACGCTCAACCGGCCCGAGCGGCTCAACGCTGCGCCGCCGCAGCTGTTTGACGAACTCTCCGCCGCCCTCGACGATCTGGACGGTGCGCGCGCGGTGCTGATCACGGGCGAGGGGCGCGCTTTCTGCTCGGGCGCCGATCTCGCCGGGCGCGATGCCGCGAGCACCCTCTCGGGTGGCGAGCGCGCGCGGATATCGCTGACCGAAAGCTACAACCCGCTGATGGTGAAGCTGTCGAAACTGGCGGTGCCGATCGTCAGCGCGGTCAAGGGCCCGGCGGCGGGGATTGGCTGCAGCCTCGCACTTGCCGCCGACTTCTGTTTCGCGGGCGAAAGCGGTTATTTTCTCCAGGCCTTCGTCAATATCGGGCTGGTGCCCGATGGTGGTGCGTCGTGGATGCTCACGCGCCTTGTCGGCAAGGCACGCGCGACTGAAATGATGCTGCTGGGCGAGCGCATCCCTGCCGCCAAGGCAGCCGACTGGGGGCTCATCTACAAGGCGGTGTCGGACGACACGCTGATGGACGAGGCGATGGCAATGGCACAGCGGCTTGCCGCCGGGCCGACGCTGGCGATTGGGCTTATGCGCCAGGGCTTGAGCGCAGCGCTCGAAAGCGATTACGCAACGGCACTGGCTGGCGAGGCCGATCGCCAGGCAAAGGCGGGCGAAAGCGCCGATGCGATCGAGGGCGCGATCAGCTTCCTGCAAAAGCGCAAACCGGTGTTCAGCGGCGCATAGCACCCAAAACTGCCGTTCGTCCCGAGCCCTTCGGCTGGCTGGCCAGCCAGCCGCTCAGGACAGGCTTCGGCCTTTTCGGCCGAAATCGAGGGATGGGCCACCGGCGCTGCGCGGGGCTTCGCCCTCGACTTCGCTCGACACGAACGGGTAGGGATACGGAATGAGCGAAGAATCTCCCACCCAACCCACCCTTGCCGATTGGCAGGCCCTCGCCGCCAAGGAAGTAAAGG
>JBBQHG010000245.1:0-3885 GCA_038323755.1 Sphingomonadales bacterium | reverse complement strand
GCTTTTCCTTGGCGGTCTCTGGGATGATGATGCCGCCAGCCGTTTTTTCCTCGGCTTCAACGCGGCGAACGAGAACGCGATCGTGCAACGGACGAAAGTTCATGCGTTCGATCCTTTCCTTGGGGGTCTGAGTTTAAATGCTGTTGGCACTCACTCAAGGCGAGTGCCAGCAGGGCGCATATGTGAACGGCGCGGGGATTCGTCAAGGCTTGGCGCTCAGCGGCCAGCCGCCTTTTTTCATGACAGTTCCATGTCTAGGGCGGCCGACTGTCCCGTCCGCGTATTGCAGGCATAATACAGCCGTTTACTCGCTGCTCACCTTGCGTTAGCGAAGATGGGCCTATGGCGGCGCCCGAAGGAGCAATTGCGGTGAAACTGGTACGCGGAGCCTGGAAATTGTTGGTCGGCATCAAGGACGGTCTCGTCCTGCTGGCGATGCTGTTGTTCTTCGGTGCGTTGTTCGCGGCGCTGTCGGCCCGGCCCAGCACCAAATCGATCAAGGACGGTGCGCTCGTGCTCGATCTGTCGGGCGTCATCGTTGAGCAGCCGGCAGAAGCTGGCTTCAGCTTCGGCGGCAATCAGGGCCCGCGCGAGTTCCGCCTGCGCGATGTCATCCGCGCGATCGATGCGGCGCGCGACGACAAGCGTGTCAAGGCAATTGTGCTCGATCTTGATGGCTATGCCGGCGGCTACCCCGCCGCGATCAGCGAAATCGCGACTGCCCTTGGCCGCGTCCGCGCCAGCGGCAAACCGGTTCTCGCATATGCGACGGGCTATACCGATTCCGGCTATCGCCTTGCCGCCAATGCCAGCGAAATCTGGATGAACCCGATGGGCGGCACGCTGTTCGCCGGCCCCGGCGGCTCGCAGCTTTATTACAAGGGGCTGATCGATAAACTGGGCGTCAATGTCCATGTCTATCGCGTCGGCAAGTTCAAATCCTTTGTCGAACCCTATACCCGCGCCGATCAGTCGCCTGAAGCCAAGGCCGCCAGCGAAGCGCTCTACGGCTCGCTGCTCACCGATTGGAAGGAAGCCATCGGCAAGGCCCGCCCCAAGGCGCAGACGGCCGCGTTCCTGATGAATCCCACCGCCGCGATCTCGGCAACGCAGGGTGATATCGCTGCCGCCAATATGAGGGCCGGCCTTATCGACAAGCTCGGCGACCGCACCGATTTCAACAAGCGCGTCGTCGAGCTTGTCGGCCAGCAGACGGGCAAGGCAGCGGGCACCTTCAACGCCATCCGCTATGACGATTATGTCGAGGCGAACCCCTTAAAGACCAGCGGCGATGCGATCGGCATCATCACCGTCGCGGGGGACATCGTCGATGGCAAGGCAGGGCCGGGCACCGCCGCTGGCGATACGATCGCCAAACTGGTGCTTGACGGTCTGGCCAAGAAAAACCTGAAGGCCCTTGTCGTCCGGGTCGATTCCCCCGGCGGCTCGGCGCTTGCGTCGGAAACCATCCGTCGCGCGATCCTGGAGGCAAAGGCGCAGAAGCTGCCGATTGTCGTCTCGATGGGCTCGGTTGCAGCATCGGGTGGCTATTGGGTCGCAACCTCAGGCGATACGATCTTTGCCGAACCCAACACGATCACCGGGTCGATCGGCATTTTCGGGATTATCCCCACCTTTGAGAACAGCCTGAAGAAGCTCGGCATCACCAGCGACGGCGTGAAGACCGCGCCGCTCAGTGGCCAGCCCGATGTCGTCGGCGGCACCAATGCAGAGGTCGATGCGATCCTGCAGGCGGGCATCGACCATGGCTATGCCGAATTCCTCCAGCGGGTTGCGCAGGCACGCAAGATGACGCCAGCCAAGGTCGACACCATTGCGCAGGGCCGCGTCTGGGATGGCGGCACCGCGCATCAGATCGGCCTGGTCGACCGCTTCGGCAATCTGCAGGACGCGATCGACGAAGCCGCACGCCGCGCCAAGCTTGATCCGAAGAACGTCCACGCCGAATATCTCGAGAAAAAGCCCGATTGGTTTGAACGCTTCGCGGCCGATCTCTCGAAAAAGGATGACGAGGACGAGGCGAACCAAGCCGGTGATGCCTTCTCGCGGATCGCGCAGCAACGGCGCGCCGTGTTTGCCCAGGCGCTCGGCGATGTCCGTCGGCTGGCAACGGGTGCTGCCGTGCAGGCGCGCTGCCTGGAATGCGGCGGGCTTGCGCCGGTTGCGCCCAGCGCCGCCGATTTGACGCTGATGGGCGTCGTGATGGCGCGCCTCGGGCTGTGATTGCGATCAGGGCTGCGGTGCCGGAGGATGCAGCGGCAATCGCCGCGATCTATGCGCCGCATGTGTTGACCGGCACCGCATCGTTTGAAACCGATGCGCCCGATGCGCGGCAGATGCGCACCCGCATGGCTGGCTCGGACGGGCTCTACCCCTGGATCGTCGCCACCAATGGCGATCCTGAGGGCGGCGGGGTGCTGGCTTATGCCTATGCCACCCGGTTCCGGGAACGACCGGCCTATCGCTATGTCGTCGAGACATCCATCTATGTCGCAGGCCCGGTGCAGGGCCAGGGCACCGGGCGGCTGTTGTATGAGGCGCTGCTCGATACGTTGCGCACCCAGGGCTTCACCCAGGCGATTGGCGCGATTGCGCTGCCCAATGATTATTCGATCCGCCTCCACGAAGCGGTCGGCTTCAGGCGGGCCGGGGTGTACCGCCAGGTCGGCTACAAGCAGGGCCAGTGGATCGATGTCGGCGTCTGGCAATGCGAACTCAATGAACCAGCCGTGCCGCCCGTGGAGCCGCGCCCGTTCAGCGATGTCGGCGTTGTGCGGTCGTAGCGGCGCAGTCGATTGGCGAGGGGCTTTGAGGGGCCTTACCAGCCCAGCGCCGTGCGATACTCTTCTGCCTCGGCGGCTGTCATCTTATCCATGAGGACGCGGGTCGTATAATGCCCCATCATCCGCTGGCCTTTTTGATACTGCCAATCGATGACATCCGCCGCTGCGATCGTGACGCGCTGGCCTAGGGTGAACCCCTCTGCGACGGGTGCATTCGCCAATTCACCGATTATCGTTTTGCCGTCATAACTTTTGACGCTCGCCCAGATAAATTCTGTCTCGGGTCCCGGAATAAGATCAAACTTCACCGCAAACATCGACTCGTCCGCTGCAGGCGACACGTAATGTCGATAAAATTCCGGCAGTGAGGAACGTCCAGCGCGCTTTGCTGCTTCCATAGCCGGGTCGGTGGCCGACACATTGATAATCGGGTCGTGCTTTTCTTTGTGGGCCCAAAGGTTCGCAGCACCGGCCAATAGGCTCAATGAAAACAGCGTGACTAAAATCTGGCGCAATGAGTACCTCCTTGGCGGACGATTGCCATAATGCTATGGTATAGAAGCCAGCAATGGTCGAAAAGATACTGCTTCAAGAAAATCGCTGCAGCACTGCGTGCGCTCAACCAGACAAAGGTGCCGGTGGTGGCTTTTTTGATTTGAGGAAGGGCGGCAGACCATTTCCACACTAATCATGATAGTCGCGGCAACATCCCGATGTCGCGCATCCAGGCCTCTGCCAGCGCGGGCCATTGGCTGACGGGATGGCCAGTCGGGCGAAGGCCAAACGCATGCCCGCCCTTGGCGAAAAGGTGAACCTCTGCCGGCACCCCGGCATCTTCAAGCGCGCGGGCATAAATCAGGCTCTGCCTGATGCCATCAACCTCGTCATCCCATGCCTGCAGGATGAAGGTGGGCGGCGTTTGCTTGGTGACGTGGAGCGAGGGGTCCATGTCCCACCCGTTCCCCCGCCAGATATGGCCCGGGTACATCGCAATCGCAAAATCCGGGCGGCTGCTCACCTGATCGACGGCATCAACTGGCTTGTAAGCCGCTTCAAAATCATTGCTTGTTTCCGCCACCAG
>JBBQHG010000244.1:0-3916 GCA_038323755.1 Sphingomonadales bacterium | reverse complement strand
CATCGCTTCGGCGGTGACCTGCACCTCGCCCTCGATCGCGCGGCGTTCCTCGTTCAGCCTGTCGAGTTCGGTGGCGATGTGCCGCGCCTCGTCCGGATCGCGCGTGGTGAGCAGCCGGACGCCGAGATCGGACTTGCCGACCCGCCCGCCTGCATTGATGCGTGGCCCCAGCGCAAAGCCCAGATCGGTCGCGGTCGGCGCGCGGGTCAGGCGCGAGGCCTCGATCAGCGCGTTCAGGCCGATATTGCGGCGCGCGGCCATCACTTTCAGCCCCTGCGACACAAAGGCGCGGTTGAGGCCACGCAGCGCGGCGACATCGGCCACCGTGCCAAGCGCGACGATATCGAGCAGATCGATCAGGCGGGGCTCTGCGCGGGTGGCGAAATAGCCGCGCGTGCGCAAAGTGCGGATCAGCGCTGCACCCAGCAGAAACGCGACGCCCACCGCCGCGAGATGCCCGTGCGCCGCGCCTTCGCCCTCGTCACGCCGGTTGGGGTTGACCATCGCATAAGCGAGCGGCAGCTCGGTCGCGCATTGGTGGTGATCGACCACAATGACATCGACGCCTGCATCGCGCGCCATCGACAGCGCCTCGAATGCCTGCGCGCCGCAATCGACGGTGACGATCAGCGAGGCACCACCTGCTGCGATCTTCACCAGGGCCTCGCCCGATGGGCCATAGCCCTCCATCAGCCGATCGGGGATATAGGCCTGCGCCTCCAACCCCAGATCGCGCAGCAGCAGGATCATCAGCGCGGCGGAGGTGGCGCCGTCGACGTCATAGTCGCCAAAGATCGTCACTTTTTCGCCTGCCAAGACAGCGGCAGCGAGGCGGTCGGCGGCGCGGTCCATGTCGCGGAAGATCGACGGATCAGGCATGAAACCGCGGATGCTGGGGGCCTTGTGCGCGTCGAGATCTTCACGGGCGCAGCCGCGTGCCATCAGCAATTGGGTGACGAGGTCATCCGGCGCATAATCGGGGTCGCGCGCATCGGCGCTCAGCGCGCGCCAGCGCCAGGGCTGGCCTAGGATCGAGTGGGTGATATTCAGCACAGTGTTCATCGGCACGACCCTAGCCATTTGCAGCCGCGAGGGAAATCCGGACCATCGCCCAGTGGACTTTGCCGCGCGCATCGCCGACGCTTGGTGGCGCACACCTGATTACCGGAAGCCGTCCTTTGCCAAACCTGCCCTCTGAACCGACCGATACGCCGCTCTGGGCGCCGCCGCTCGCACCCGCCGTGCCGCGTGACCTGTGCACTGATTGCGGCATTTCGCGCACGCCGGAGCATAAACGCTGCGGCACCGCCTGCCAGTTCATCAAGCCCGATTATCCGGCAATGGAGGCGCAAGTGCACGGCCGTGCGCGCGATGCGGGAAAGGGCGATGAGCTGTTCTTCGGCCCCTATCGCCGGATGCACCGGGCAAAGCTGGGCAAGGCGATGCCGGGCGCGCAATGGACGGGGATCACGACGCGATTGGCCGAACGGCTGCTGGAAACCGGCGCGGTCGATGCGGTGCTGACGATGGCACCCGATCCTGATGATCGCTGGAAGCCTGTGCCGGTGCTTGTCACCAAGCCAGAGGGCATGGCGCAGGTGCGCGGCATGCGGATGGGCTATGCGCCGCTGCTGGCGCTGCTCCAGCCGGCCAAGGATGCGGGGTACAAACGCATCGCGGTCGTCGGCATCCCGTGCCAGGTCCATGCGCTGCGCAAGATCGAGGCGAGCCAGGGGTTCGATCGGATCTTTGTCATCGGCACGCCCTGTTCGGACAATACGACGACCGAACGCTTCCACGCGTTTCTCGCGCTGCTCGCCGATGATCCCGACAGCATCACATATCTGGAATTCCGCGCGGATTATCACGTCGAACTGCGCTTCACCGATGGCCGAGTAAAGGCGATCCCCTTCCTGCAGCTGCCGATTTCCAAATTGCCGCCCGATTTCTTTCCGCTGACCTGCCGGACCTGTGTGGATTACACCAACGTCCTCGCCGATCTGACGGTTGGTTATATGGCAGGGGAGGGGGAGCAATGGCTTGTCGTCCGCAACGAGCGCGGCGAGGAACTGGTCGCGTTACTCGGTGATGAGGTCCAGCTCGCGCCGCCCGGCAATGCCGGCAAGCGCGCAAGTGCAGTCAAGGGCTTCATCATGAATGTCGAGCGCGCAGCAGGCGGCCTGCCGCTCAGGCGGATGCCCGAATGGGTGCGCCCGATCGTCGGCTGGCTGATGCCGCGCTTCGGCCCGCGCGGGCTGGAATTTGCGCGCACGCGGGTGGAGATGAAGGCGGCGGAGACGGTGGTGCATCTGCGGCGGGAACGGCCCCGACGGATGAAGACGATGATCCCCGCGCATATCTGGGCACTGGTCGCGCCCTATGATCTGGCGCCGGGCGAGGGGGAACTGCCAGGCAAGGCCGACGACGCGGCTTAAGCCTTGATCCAGGGTTCCTCGCGAAACCACTTGGTGATGACATATTTGGTGCCGCGTACCACCGGCATGCCCTCATGCAGCGTCAGCGTGTTGGGGCTGCCATCGGCGCTCATGTTGTTCCAGGTCAGCAATAGCCCACGCTTGGGGGCGATGCGGATACCGGCCTGCGGAAACCAGGTCGCGCCGCCTTCTTCGACATCATTTAAATAGATCATCGCGGTCCAGGTGCGCTGGCCGCCATCCTTGCGCACCTTTTCCCAATAGCTTTCGGTATGGAAGAAATAATCATGATGCGCGCGGAATTGCTGGCCGGGCGCATAACGCTGACCCTGCATCGTCTCACCATAGAGCGGATCGAGCCCGAGCAGCATCGCAATGCCCTCGTCGATCGGGCGAACATCGGGCGACCACCGATCCATGTCGCAGCTCTCGCTGGTGCGGAAATTCTCCTCGGGATTGTCGCTGAGCAGCGTTGACGGGCGGCGGTTCGTATCGATCAAACCGATGATGCGCTTGCACTGCGCGGGATTGAGGAAATTTTCGCAATAATAGACCTGCACGCCAGCGATCACCACGCGCTGGACAGCGGGGTTGGCATCAAGCCGTTCCCCGACCTGCGCACCGACATGGGCGCGGACTGGCGAGGCATCGCTTGGCTTTCTGAAGAGCTTGATCACGCCGCGCAATGTGCCGCTGGCCACGCAAAAAGCAAGGCCCGGTGGTTGCCCACCGGACCTTGCCTCCTTGTGACGAACAAGCCTGGAAACGGGCTTACCAGAAGATGTCGTACACCGTGTCGACGACATAGCCGGTGCGGATATCGACCAGCAGCGCGTCGTTGTAATAACGCACCCATTCATAAGGGCCGTAGGCTGGCGGCAACCGGTAATATGCCGGATCGTCGATCCAATAGCTCTGGTCGAACAAGATGCTGCTCAGCGTGAAGCCGATGCCGAAGCGACGATAACCGTAATTATAGCCATAGGGCGCATAATAACGCGGCAGGTGATAGGCGTTGCGGTTATAGCCGCGATAGCCCTGCCAGTTATATTGCTGGTTCTGGCGCCAGTTACGGTTCCAGTTGCCCTGGTTGTTGAACTCGCGCCCGCGATAATCATTGCCGCGGTTGCGATTGCCATAGGCCTGACCGCGATAGGCATTTTGGCCCTGATAGGTTTGGCCCTGGAAACGACGATCTTGGAAATTTTGGCCCTGGAAATTTTGGCCCTGGAAATTTTGGCCCTGTAAACGCTGGTCCGGTCGGAAATCCTGACGGTCGTCCCGGCGCTCCTGCCTGAAGTCCTGCCGATCGTCGCGCCGTTCCTGGCGGAACGCGGGTGGTGTTACGCCGCCATTCTGGAAGGCCTGCCGGTCCTGCTGGCGGTCCTGCCGAAAGGCCTGGCGATCCTGACCACGATCCTGCTGGAACGCCTGGCGGTTCTGCTGGAACGCCTGGCGGTCCTGCTGGAAGTTGCGCTGTT
>JBBQHG010000243.1:0-3959 GCA_038323755.1 Sphingomonadales bacterium | reverse complement strand
GGGTTCAGGGTGGCGAGGGCAATCTCGCCAGTTCGGCGGTTGCCGCCGCACTGCGCTACCGCGCCCAGGCACCGGTGATTGACGGCCTGATGAAGGAATTGGGCTTCGACGGCAGTTCGCTCGATGCAATCGTCAAGGGGGCAGCCATTGCAGCGACCCCCACGCCAGCCGCGCCCGTCAAAGCGCCACAGGCCGATGCGTCGGCCGTTCAGGAGCCAGCCGAATGACCGATCAGCTCATCCTGCACGAATATGCCGCATCGGGTAATTGCTACAAGATCCGCCTGACCGCCGCGCATCTGGGCGTGGCGATCGAGCGGCGCGATTATGATATTCTGGCGGGCGAGACCCGCACGCCAGAATTCCTGGCCACCGTCAACGCCAATGGCCGGATTCCGGTTTTGCAGATCGGCGATCGGTTCCTGCCCGAAAGCAATGCCGCCTGCTTTTATCTGGCTGACGGCTCGTCGCTGATCCCGACCGATCGATTTGCCCGTGCTGACATGCTGCGCTGGATGTTTTTCGAGCAATATAACCACGAGCCCAACATCGCGACGATGCGCTTCTGGCTCGCCTTTGTCGGCGAAGACAAGCTGAGCGAAGCGCAGCGCGTACAGATACCCGCCAAGCAGGCGGCGGGGACAGCAGCGCTGGCGGTGATGGACGATCAACTGGCGCGCACACCCTTCCTTGCGGGTGACAGTTTCTCGCTCGCCGATATCGCGCTGTTCGCCTACAGCCATGTTGCAGGCGAAGGTGGTTTTGATCTGACGCGCTATCCTGCGCTGGAGGGCTGGCTTGCTCGCGTTGCGTCCATGCCCGGCCATATCGCGCTTTCGGAATGAAATAGCCGCAAATACAGGGCCGCCAACGATTCAAAATGTAACATAAAGCCTGCATAGCCGCCGAACCAGCATGTGACTGCGAGGATCGAGCATGGACGTGGCCCAGCTTGCGGTAGATACCGGTATTACAGATCTGGCGGATTTCGTTCATTCGAAGCCCGCCATCCCCGAAAGACTGGGCAACGAGCGCCGTCGGTTCCGGACGATCTGGATTTCCGACGTTCATCTTGGCACGCGCGGCTGCAATGCCGAATTGCTGATCGATTTTCTCGACCATGTCGACAGCGAGACGATGTACCTCGTCGGCGATATCATCGACGGATGGCGGCTGAAGAAAAAGTTCTACTGGCCCGCCGCGCATAACGACATCGTCTGGCGCCTGTTGAAGCGTGCCAAGCGCGGCACCAAGGTGGTTTATATCCCCGGCAATCATGACGAGGTGTTCCGCCAGTTTTCGGGGCTCGATTTCGGCGGCATCTCGATCCGGCGCAAGGCCATCCACCAGACCGCCGACGGGCGCCGCCTGCTCGTCCTCCACGGGGACGAATTCGATGCCATTACGCTGGCGCACAAGTGGCTCGCGCATGCGGGTGATATGGCGTATAACGGGCTCATGGCCCTAAACCGGCTTGTTAATGCGTTCCGCAGGCGCTTTAACCTGCCCTATTGGTCGCTCTCTAAGCACGCGAAAGCGAAGGTGAAGAACGCGGTCGAGTTTATTTCGAACTACGAAGAGATCGTCGCGCATGCGGCGGGTGCCCGCGGAGTGGATGGCGTGGTATGCGGGCATATCCATACGGCCGAACACCGGATGATCCAGGGTGTGGAATATTGGAACGATGGGGATTGGGTAGAAGGTTGCACCGCCTTGGTCGAGCATTTCGACGGTCGGATGGAAGTTCTCCATTGGGCCGACGAAATCGCCATACGGGAACTCGGCAAAATATCGGCCATGGCGGCCTGACGCCGGTGCGCATCGCCATCGTCACCGATGCATGGAGCCCGCAGGTCAACGGTGTGGTCCGCACATTGCAATCGGTCCGCGCTGAGCTTGAACGCCAGGGGCACGAGGTGCTGGTGATCAGCCCGGAACGCTTTTATTCAATGCCCTGCCCCACTTACCCGGAAATCCGGCTGGCCTTTGCGCGCACCGCCTCGGTCGGCAAGCTGCTCGCCGATTTTAATCCGCACGCGATCCATCTGGCGACTGAGGGGCCGGTCTGCCTGGCCGCCCGGCGCTGGTGCCTGTCGCACCAATTTCCCTTCACGACTGCCTATCATACGCAATTTCCCGATTATGTCTCGGCGCGCACCGGTATCGATCCGGGCTGGATCTGGCGCTACATCGCCTGGTTCCACTGGCCAGCCACGGCGGTGCTCGCCTCGACCCCCTCCATCGCCGATACGCTGCGTGAGCATGGCCTGATGAAGATCAAGCATTGGGGTCGGGGTGTCGATCTGACGACCTTTGGCACGCATATAACGCCCGATCCGGCGATCCGCGCGCTTGAAGGCCCAATCCAGCTTTATGTCGGTCGCGTCGCGATCGAGAAAAATATCGAGGCCTTCCTCGATTCGCGCGTCCCCGGCACCAAGGTGATCGTAGGGGATGGCCCTGCGCGCAGCACGCTTGAGGCGCGCTATCCCGACGTCCATTTCCTCGGTCCCAAATTCGGGCACGATCTGGCCGCCGCCTACGCCGCCGCCGATGTTTTCGTCTTCCCCAGCAAGACCGATACGTTCGGGCTCGTCATGATCGAGGCGCTGGCGTCGGGCGTGCCCGTGGCCGCCTATCCCGTGACGGGGCCGATCGACATTTTGAAGCCCGATGTCGGCGTGACCGACAACCATCTCGATAGCGCCATCACCGCCGCATTGACGCTCGATCGTGCCGCCTGTGCCGCTTATGGCCAGACCTTCACCTGGGACGCCAGCGCGCGACAGTTTCTGGAGGCACTCGCCCCGATCAGGCTTGACGATGACGAAGCACTGGCGGCTTAAACCTCGGCCTGTTCAAGCGATGCTTGCTCCGGCCCGGCATCCGCACTAAGTCAATCCGGTGTCAGGCCGCTCCGAAAGGGGCGGCCCTTATTATTTTACGGAGATTTCCCGTGGCTCAGCCGCTCATGCCGCACGCGACCGCTTCCTGGCTGGTCGACAATACGTCGCTCAGCTTTGAACAGATTGCCGAGTTTTGCGGCCTGCATATTCTTGAAGTTCAGGCGATTGCCGACGATACCGCCGCGACCAAGCTGACCGGGCGCGATCCCGTTCGTGCGCATGAGCTGACGCAGGACGAGATTGACAAGGGCCAGGCCGATCCCAATTATTCGCTGAAGATTCTGAAAGGGCCCGATCAGGTCCGCCGCACCAAGGGGCCACGTTATACGCCGGTTTCCAAGCGGCAGGACAAGCCCGATGGCATCGCCTGGATCATTCGCAACCACCCCGAAATTTCGGATGGCGCGATCGGCAACCTGATCGGCACCACGCGCACCACGATCGCGGCGATCCGCGATCGCAGCCATTGGAACATCGCCAACATTACCCCCAAGGACCCGGTCACGCTCGGCCTGTGCTCGCAGCGTGAGCTCGACGCGATTGTCGCCAAGGCCGCCAAGGCGGCGGGCATCGAAGCACCTGTCGACAACCGGCTCGAGGGTGACCGCGCCGCGCTGATTACCGAGCTGCGCGCCGAGCGCGAACAGGCAGCGCGCGACGCCGAGAACGCTGGCATGGAAGAAACCGAACTGGAAGCCCGCGGCTTCGAGGATCCGTTCAAGCGCCGCTGACGTGGAGGATATCTCCCCCGATGCATCGCTCGTTGCCGATGAAAGCTTCGTGCCGACCAGCCACAAGGGGTTGACCTATCCGTTTGGCCATGTCGGGCCTGAACCGCATGAGGTGATGACCGTCGCCGAAGGCTTGCGCTGGGTGCGGCTGACGGTGCCCGGGCCGCTCAAGCATATCAATTGCTGGCTGATCGACGACCGCGACGAGCACGGCGACGGCGTCGCTTTGGTCGATACCGGCATGAACCTGCCCGATGCACGGGCCGCGTGGAAGGCCGTGAGCAAGGGGCCGCTCGCGGGCGTGCGTATCACCAAGGTGATCG
>JBBQHG010000242.1:0-4017 GCA_038323755.1 Sphingomonadales bacterium | reverse complement strand
GGCTTGGCAAAAGCCTCTTTCTGCCGCTTGCCATATTTCAGCGTCAGCACGCGCCAGCCGCAGGTTTCGAAGATATCGTCGAAGCGGCGGAACATGCGATCGGCGGTGGTGTGATCAAGCGACTGCCGGTTATAGTCGACGACCCACCAGCAGTTGCGCAGATCATGCTTATAGCCCTCGATCAGGCACTCATAGATGTTGCCCTCGTCAAGCTCGGCATCGCCCATCAGCGCAATCATCCGGCCGGCATCTTCTTCGGCAAAGGCGCCGTGCGCGATCAGATAATCCTGCACCAGACTGGAAAAGGCCGTCGCAGCAACACCCAGTCCGACCGAGCCAGTGGAAAAATCGACTGGGATCTGATCCTTGGTGCGCGACGGATAGCTTTGCGCGCCGCCCAGCCCGCGAAAGCGCTGCAGCTGATCGAGCGTCTGGTTGCCGAGCAGATAATGGATCGCGTGGAGCACCGGCCCGGCATGCGGCTTCACCGCCACCTTGTCCTGCGGGCGCAGCGCATGGAAATAGAGCGCGGCCATGATCGCCGTCATCGACGCGCAGCTCGCCTGATGCCCGCCGACCTTCAGCCCATCGCGCTTCTCACGCAGATGGTTGGCATTGTGGACGGTCCAGGCGGACAGCCAGCGCAATCTTGTATCGAGCGCTTCGAGTGCGGCGAGCGTGGTCGCCCGCGAATCCAGGGTTTTGATTGCCATGGTCGCCAATATAGCCGCCATGCGTCACGCTACACCATAGATGGTGCGCGATCGCCCGCGCTATGCTTTGGGCACGTGGTAAAGCGTCACACGGGGGTGGCGATACCGCAGCTTGTGCCAGAGCCCACCCGGCAGATGTCGAGTGATACCCAGCCGTTCGAGCGCCTGTGCGAGCAGCGAGGGTTGCGGCTCAAAACTGCCAATGACCTTCCAGTTCGGTTTGGGGCGGAAGGACGCGATCTCCGATTTCGGCATCCTGGCATTGACGCTGTCGGCATAGCGCGGATTGTGAAAATACAACCCGCCGGGTGTTGGTGGCACGGCCAAGACCCGTTCGCACGCGCCGGCCCAGCGCAGCAGCAATTCGGACCGGTAGCGCGTCATGGGATCAGTGGAGATGCGTTCCTGCGGGTGCGCTGCGGCCTGACGCGCCAGCTCGCGTTCGCCAAAGACGCTGTCTTTGTTCTCGACATAAATCCCGACGAGGTTGGTCGCGACCAGCAACGCAAAGCCGGCCGCTGCCCAGCGCGCGGTTCGCGGCCGGCCAAGCTGCATCATCCGAGCGAGCGCTGTGCCGACGAACACGCACGCGACGGCCGCACAAATCATGAAATAGCGTGGGTTGAGCGGCAGCAGCTTTTGCGCCGCGGCAACGCACAGGAACCAGATCAGCCCGAAGGCACCCGTGATCAGCAGGAAATTGCGCGACTGTCGGCCGCCCTCCCCGCGAAAATAATGCCACGCCACCAACCCCGGCACGAAGAAGAACAGCAGCATGAACTCTTGATTGATCAGCAGCACCAGCAGCGGATCGATCAACGGATTGACAATGACGTTGCCGACCAGATCGATCGTCCGGTCGATCGTCGGATCATGATGCAGCGCGATGTTGAAGCGATAAAGCGGATTGCCGGTCATGACGCCGAGATAGAGCAACTCGATCGACCAAATCGCCAGAAAGCCAGCCGCGACCCACAGATAACGCAGCCGCGCAAAGCGGTAGCCCATCACAAAAAACACCGCATAAAACAACGCGATGAAAATCGCGGTTTCGCGCGTCAGGAACGCCAAGCCCGCCAGCGCGCCCGCGCCGAGTAACCGGATGGTCGCGGGCCCGTCTTCGGTGCAGCGCCAGAACAGGTAAACCGATCCCCACAGGAAGAACATCTCGATGATATCGATACCGGCAATGCTGGCGTCGATCACCAGCAGCGGCGATGTCGCCAGCGCAAGGACAGCCCCGAATGCGGGGAGTTTGCCATAGACACGGCTGACCGCGCACCAGGCGAGAATGATGAAACCGGTCAGATACGCCATCCCCGGCAGCGCCATCGAAAATTCATTCTCGCCAAACAGGCGGAACGCAATCGCCATCGGGATGGTGATCGTATAGCGGATCGTGCCGTGCCCGCCGACATAGGGGAAATGCTCGATCCAGCCATAAGCGCCGCGCGCAAAGGTGACATCGTCGGAGGCGATGAAGCCAACCCAGGCGAGCGCAATCAACGCATAAAGTGTCGCGAGCCCCAGCAGCAGGCCATTGGCACCCTGCCCCAGCCAATGGCCAATCCGTGCCCTCATGCCCGCCGATAGATCAGGTTGCGGCTGGCCAGGAACGAAACGCCGATAACAATGCCATCGACCACAATTTTGGCGAGCAATGCATTGAAATGTAAAATGCCGATCAGCCCCCCAAGCAGCACGCTGGACAGCATCAGATTGGCGAGGAACAGCCCCGCATAAGAGAGCAGCTGGCGCATCGTTCCATCCCGCTGCGCCCAGGCAAAGGTCACATGCTTGTGCAGGACAAAGCCCAGCAGCGCGCCCGCCGCCTTGCCGCACGCGTTGGCGGTCAGATAGGCGTCGGGCAACAGGGCAAGCACGCCCAGATAGAACAGGAAATCAGCGGCAACGACGCACAGCCCGACGATCCCATAGCGCGCCGCCTGATCGACCGGGGATTGACTCACAGCCGTCGCGCCTCGGCCCGGTCAATCGCTGCCATCCGCCGCCGCGCCCAGTTGCTGGTATCGCGCGGGAGCGGGACGCGGGGTTCGTTCGCCATGTCAAAGCCCAGAAAGCTCAGGAACAGCTGGAACCCCAGAATGATCGGCAAGGTCGCGATCATTACAGTCCCGGTCGAGGCGACCATGTTCGAGGTAACCGATTGATACCAGGCGGCCAGCCCGAACAGCGTGCCGAACCCCATCAACAACGCCCCGAAGAGCAGCTGCGCCGACGCAAGGCTGAAGTCGCGCATGAAATAGGTGTAGAGCGCGCGCTTGCCCAATTCCTTCAGGTTATTTGTCAGGAATTGACCAAGCACCTGGTGAATTTTCAGATTGCTCGTCTCGCTGCCATAGCGTGCCTCCATCGGCACATCGGCGACGACCGCGCGAATATTGCCGAGGTTGATCAGCATGTCGGATTCGAAGAAATAGCGCTCGCTGACATTAGACAGCTCAAGCCGCTCGAGCGCGCAGGCGTGTATGGCGGTATAGCCGTTGGTCGGATCGAAGATGCTCCAATAACCGCTCGACAGCTTGGTCATGAATGACAATGCTGCGTTGCCGAACAGCCGCATCCTGGGCATCTGCCGCACGTTCCAGATTGAATAGAAGCGATTGCCCTTCGCATAGTCGGCCCGCCCAAAGGCAACCGGGGCAGCGATCATCGGGATCAGCGCGGGGTCCATCTGGCCATCACCATCGAGCTTGACGATGACGTCGGCACCGGCGGCCAGCGCGGCGCGGTACCCCGTCATCACTGCCCCGCCGACGCCTTTGTTGGCCGGGTGGAAGATCACTCGCAGCCGTGGGTCAACACAATATTGCTCGATGTGCCGGCCAGATTGGTCCGGGCAGCCATCGTCGACCGCAAAGATCATCGACACTTCGGGGCCGATTGCTGCGATCACATCGCACACATGCGCCGTCACCCGGTAACATGGGATGACGACGGCAATGGTGCCGACCGGGTCGGTGATCCTCGATTGAAACGTCATGCGGCGGCCGGCTCACCCTTGCTCAAGCCTGCCAAGTGATAGTCAAAAGGCGTTAATAATCCGCCCCAAAGCCTCGTTTGGCCCGTTGCCGATAGACAATCTTCAATAATTGATCGCTGGCGACATCGAGGGGTAGAACACACCGATCAGCATCATGCCCTCAGGGTTCGTGCATTCTACCGAATGCGATTGCTTGCGCGGCAGGAAGATCGTGTCGCCGGGGCCGATTGGAGTCCGGGTGCTATCGGTCCACATCATCCCTTCACCCGACAGCACCGTCAGCGTTTCCTCGTAGAGATG
>JBBQHG010000241.1:0-4019 GCA_038323755.1 Sphingomonadales bacterium | reverse complement strand
ACCCCGCGCCACTATCGATACCGAAAGAGGCAGCATGGCCGACACGATTTACGTCCTCAACGGGCCCAATCTCAATCTGCTCGGCACGCGCCAGCCGGAAATTTACGGGCACGACACGCTCGACGACATTGCCGGGCAGATGGAAGACCGCGCCCGCGATCTCGATCTTGCGATCGATCTGCGCCAGTCCAATCACGAAGGGCATCTGGTCGATTGGCTGCACGAGGCGCAGGCAATGAACGCAAAGGCCGTCATCCTCAACGCCGGTGCCTTTACCCACAGCTCCATCGCGCTGCACGATGCGATCAAGGCCATCGTCACGCCGGTGATCGAGGTCCATCTGTCCAACCCGCATGCCCGCGAATCCTTCCGCCACACCAGCCTTGTCGGACAGGCGGCCAAGGGAACGATCGCGGGTTTCGGTGCGCTTTCCTACATGCTGGCGCTTGAAGCGGCCGCGCGGTTCTGACAGGACCGACATCAACAGGGGCAAAGGAAAAAGCATGGCCGAAACAACGGATACGGAAACGGGGGAAATGCGGATCGATGTTGGCCTGGTGCGCCAGCTTGCCGAGTTGCTCGACGAAACGCAGTTGACCGAGATTGAAGTCGAGGATGGCGATCGCCGCGTCCGGGTCGCGCGCACCGTTACCATGGCTGCCGCCGCGCCAATGCAGCATTACGCGCCGCCGCCACAGGCCGCCGCTCCCGCTGCGCCCGCGATGATCGAGGCTGCCGCGCCAGCGCCGTCCAGCGCCAATGCGGTTAAATCGCCAATGGTCGGCACGGTCTATCTGTTCCCGGAACCCGGCGCCAAGGCGTTCGTCTCGGTTGGCGACAAGGTCGCCGCGGGCGCCACGCTGGTGATTGTCGAGGCGATGAAGGTCATGAACCCCATCCTCGCCCCCGCCGGCGGCACGGTAACTGCGATCCTCGTGGAAAACGGCCAGCCCGTCGAATTCGACCAACCTCTCATCGTCGTCGAATAAGCGATGCCGCAAATCAAGAAGCTGCTCATCGCCAACCGTGGCGAGATTGCGCTGCGCATCCACCGCGCCTGCCATGAAATGGGCATCGAAACGGTCGCGGTGCATTCAACCGCAGACAGCGACGCGATGCACGTCCGCCTTGCCGATCAGGCGATCTGCATCGGGCCGCCATCGGCGGCCGAGAGCTATCTCAACATCCCCAACATCATCTCGGCGGCTGAAATATCGGGCGCGGACGCGATCCACCCCGGCTATGGCTTCCTGAGCGAAAACGCCAAGTTCGCCGAGATCGTCGAAGCCCACGACATCATCTTCGTCGGTCCCAAGCCCGAGCATATCCGCACGATGGGCGACAAGGTCGAGGCCAAGCGCACAGCCGGCGCACTCGGGCTGCCGCTCGTCCCCGGCTCGGACGGTGCGATCAGCGACATTGCCGAAGCCAAGGCGATAGCGGAGCGGGTCGGCTATCCCGTCATCATCAAGGCAGCCTCTGGCGGCGGTGGGCGCGGGATGAAGGTGGTCACCAGTGCCGCCGATCTCGAAACGCAGATGCAGCAGGCGGGCACCGAAGCGAAGGCCGCCTTCGGCGATGCCACCGTCTATCTCGAAAAATATCTCGGCAACCCCCGCCATATCGAATTTCAGGTGTTCGGCGACGGCAATGGCAACGCCATCCATCTCGGCGAGCGCGATTGCTCGCTGCAGCGGCGCCACCAGAAGGTGCTGGAGGAAGCGCCATCGCCCGTGCTCGGCCATGAAGACCGCGAGCGGATGGGCGGCGTCTGCGCCAAGGCAATGGCCGATATGGGCTATCGCGGCGCTGGCACCATCGAATTTCTGTGGGAAGACGGCGAATTCTATTTCATCGAAATGAACACCCGCCTGCAGGTCGAACATCCCGTCACCGAAGCGATCACCGGACTCGATCTCGTCCGCGAGCAGATCCGCATCGCAGAGGGGCATCCGCTCACGCTGCGCCAGGAAGACGTGGTGTTTCGCGGCCACGCCATCGAATGCCGAATCAATGCAGAAGACCCGCGCACCTTCGCCCCGTCGCCGGGCCTCGTAAAGCAGGTCCATGCACCGGGCGGCATGAATGTGCGCGTCGATAGCGGTCTTTATGCCGGCTATCGGGTGCCGCCTTATTATGATTCGATGATCGCCAAGCTGATCGTTTACGGCACCACCCGCAACGGCGCTCTCCGCCGCCTGCGCCGCGCGCTCAAGGAATTCGTGATCGAGGGGATGAAGACCACCATCCCGCTGCACCAGGCGCTGCTCGACGAGCCGGATTTCCAGAAGGGCGACTATACGATCAAGTGGCTGGAGGAATGGCTGGCGCGCAGCGAGGCCGAATAGCAGGAGGGCGCAGTCACCTGCGCCCTCCCCATTCAACCTAAAAGCGCATCGTTGCGCCCATCAGGAAGCGGTTCTGCCGCACATCCTTGCTCAGCGGCGTACGATTATACTCGGCCCGCAGCGAAAAATGGCGGTCGATCGCAAATTCCGCCCCAGCGCCGTAGCTCACGCCCTGCTCGACGCGATCCCGGCGGACAGACGCGCCCACTAGCGGCGTGGTGACCCGATCGGTTTGCAGCCAGCGATACCCCATCCGGCCATAGAGCAGCACATTGGGGATCACCGCCACACCGGCACGCGCGCTCAAATCATAGCTGAGGCCGGGGTCGACGGCGTAATTGGCGGTGCGGCCCCGCTGGGTAACAGTGCGGCCGCCGCCTTCTACGCCGGCTTCAGCACCGATGACGAACCGGTCGATCTGCACGTCATACCCGGCAAACCCGCGATAGCTGATGCCGTTGCGCGCCTCGCGTGGGTTCGCGCCGATGGCACCCGGATCGTTGCGAACCGACAGCCGGCCGCGCCCGACCTCGATGCCAAGCTTGGGGCCTGAAAACATCGCCTCACTGTCTTGTGCATGCGCAAGCGCGGGCAGGAGAGCGAGGACGGCGGTGGAAACCAGAATGATCTTCTTCATTGTAAACCTCCCAATTCAGATCGTCGGCGAGCGTGCCGTTCGATGATCCGGGATTGGCAGGGGCAAATGGACGCCCGATCGATCTTATGTGGATATTTGGTCGAGCGCAGGCTGCACGGGCGGCAAAATCATCGCAAAGGCGGCCCCGCCTCCATCCCGCGAGGTCAGGCTGGCCTGGCCATGATGTGCCGCCGCAATGGCACGCACGACCGACAGGCCAAGCCCCGATCCGCCGCTCACCCGCGCGCGCGACTGCTCGCCGCGCCAGAAGCGCTCGAAGGCGCGTGCCTCTCCCTCGGCCGACAGCCCGGGCCCGCGATCAAGCACCCGGACGAAGACGCCATCGGGCCCAAGGCCCGTTTCAAGCCGCAGCGGCCCGCTGCCGGGCGCATAGCGCATGGCATTGCTCAACACCGCCGCCAGCGCCTGGCGGAGCCGCGCCGCATCGCCGATCATCGGCGCCGGGCGAAGATCGCGCTCGACGATCAGTCCCGCCGCCGCCAAGTCGGGCTCGACCGCCGCCAGCAGCGTCGCGGCAACATCGGCCAGGTCGAGCGCTGCCAGATCGAGCGTCATCTGGCCTGAATGAATGAGGCTGAGCAGGCGCAGGTCATCGACGATCCGGGTCATCGACTCGACCTGGCTCAGCATGCTCTCAATCTGGTCCGGGCCGGTGGGGAAAACGCCGTCACGCATGCCGTGCAGTCGGCCATTCAACACCGTCAGCGGCGTCCGCAGCTCATGCGCAATCGCTGCCGTGCTGTCGCGCAGCTCACGTTCCGCATCGGCCAGTGCCTGTGCCATCGCATTGAAATCGTCGATGAGCTGCGCTTCCTCCACCGATGCCCAGCGGATCGGTCGCGCTCGTGCAGACAGATTGCCATGGGACACCGCCCGTGCGGCGGCAGCGACATCGTTGAGCCCGCGCCCGATACGGCTGTGAAGCACACGCCCCAGCACAAACGCCGCTCCCGCCGCCAGCAGCGTAAAAATCGACAGCGCAATGCTGGATCGCCAAGTCGCCTCTTCGGAAA
>JBBQHG010000240.1:0-4091 GCA_038323755.1 Sphingomonadales bacterium | reverse complement strand
CCAGGTCGATACCTGGGCGGCCCAGCCATTGCCCCAATTTTGCGCCGCGCAACCGTTCGATCGAGGCCATTTCCGTCAATTCGACGAAGGCGGCATTGCCGGTAAGGATCGTCAGATCGCGATCGGCAAGAACAAACGCGTCGGGCATGCGCTCGATCACATCGAACAATTTGGCGTCGTGCTGATGCCCCTCGGCCGGGGCGCTGACGGCAGACAGGCGCACCAGCAGGAGAGCCGTGCGCGCCTGACGGAAGAGGCGCGCGGAAAATGTGGCGTCGCCAGCCTGGCCTTTCAGCTTGAGCGTGACGGGAACAACATCATCCGATGCTTCCGCCGCGCCGAGATGCGCGACAAAAGCCTCGCGATCCTTGGGATCGACCAGTCCGCTGACGAGCTGATCCGCAAGCGCGCCTTCCTTGCTGCCGAGCAACTGGTAGGCTGCGGGGTTCGCCTCTCGAATGCGGCGAGTGGTCGCGTCAACGATCAGCACCGGTTCTGATGCCATATCGAACAACAGCCGGTACCGCGTTTCGGCCTGGCGCAGCCGGACATAATCGCGTTCAAGCGACTGCTGCGTCTGGAGCAGGCGTTGCTGCATGGTGGCAGCGCTGCGCATGTCGCGGCCAATCGCGATCAGCTGGCCGTTTTTGCCGAGCCCGATCGTGAGGTAGCGGACCGGCGTATCGCCTTCCGGCCCGGGATGATTGACCTGCCGCCAGCGCGCGGGCTCGCCATCGGCAGCGGCGGCCAGCATTTCCTGCACCTTGTTACGGCTTTCGGAGGTGACGCTGTCGATCCACGGCTTGCCGATGAAATCTGCCAGGCCCCTGTTTGTCAGGTCAGCCTCGGCAATGGCGACATCAAGCACGACGCCATTGGCATCGAGCACGAAGGCGACATCACCCACCGTCCCCAGCAGCGATGCAGTAACTGTCGCCGATAGGGCGCCCGGAACCTGTTCTGGCTGCGAGAATGGACGCGTCCTGGAAGGTGCGTGATGCTTGTTCATCGACGAGCCGCCGCACTCCTTGAGAAAAACAATTCTGCTTCAGGCAATCGCCCCGCGAACGCGCGTTTCGACCAACCGTTCGGCAATTCCTACCGCCATCTTCGCATCGGGCGCGGTGCCATCGGCACCCATCCGCTCAGCAAGTTCAGGATCTTCAACGAAAATCCGGCCGCCCACCATCACGCAAAGACTTGGATTTCTCGACACGTTTCGCAACGCAGCAATAATCGAAGGCAGGGGCGCAATATGGTAGTCGCAACTAATGGTCAATCCGACCACGTCAAACCATTCACCGGCCACGCGCTCGAGCAAATCCGGCGTGCTGGCTTCGCTCAACCGATCGGTCAGCCAGCCTTCGCGGCAGAATAATTCCTCGACGACGATCGTACCGAAGCTGTGCTGATCGCCCGGCATCGACGCAAACAGCGCGCGACGCCCGGGCCCCGGCTGACGCTCCACCGGCAAGCGTGCGCCGAGTTCGTGGACGATTTCCTGCAGCCGCCACAGCCCCATCGTCACATCGACGAAATCGCAGCGATCATCTTCCCAATATTCCCCAAGCCGGCGCGCGGCGGGGGCGAGCAGATCAACGAGCACTGCATCGATCCCGACCCCACGGCGGAGAATCGCATCGACATAATCTAGCAGCGAATCCGCCTCGACCTGGAGCGATAGCGGCGCAAACGTATCGACCTCTTCTGCCGTAATTTCGCCGAATTTGCCCGCAACCGAAAGGGCGCCGGGCACAGGATGGGAGGCCACGAGACGAGGAATGATTTCCCGTTCGACAAGACTGGAAAGAGACCGGCCATCTTCAGCGCTGGGTGATTCAGCAATAAGCTGGGCACCACTATAATCGCCATGACGGCTAGGCGCCTTCTTTCGATAAACAGAGGCAAGCTGGGCCCCAAATTCCAGTAATGAAGCCATCCCTATGCGCTCCCCGCCTGTTTCGGACGCAAACATGAAAACCGTCAAAGGATGTCATGTTTGACTGGGCCCCGGCGAATCGAAAGCTATGCCCATTGGACGCGCCTGACAATACGGCAACTGTGACGCACTGCACAATCTGTCCATTTTTTTGGACGTCAGTTTGTGTTGACACTTTGCATGAGGGTGCCTTAGTCTCTCCATATTGAAGCCAAACAATCAGGCCCGAATATCAGGGTGGGGAGCGATGCGGGTGACGGACCCCCAGTTCGAACAGTTCCGAAAAGCGCTCCACCCGATGCCGGCGGCGCCTCTCTACACACCCGAACAACGCCGTCGCCGCGATCAAAGCCCCTGGACACTGGTGCAGGGGATTCTCGCCCCGTTTCAATTTCTGATCTTCCTTGTCAGCCTGGTTCTGGTCGTCCGCTATCTGCAGACCGGCGACGGTGCCGTCGCCGCGACCGTCTCGATCGTCGTCAAGACGATGGCGCTCTACACCATCATGATCACGGGCTCGATCTGGGAGAAGGTGGTCTATGACAAGTGGTTGTTCGCTGATGCCTTTTTCTGGGAAGATGTGTTCAGCTTCCTCGTGCTCGCACTCCATACCGCTTATCTGGTGATGCTGATCGGCGGGCTCGGCACCGAGCGCGGCAGGATGATCCTGGCGCTGGCCGCCTATGCCACCTACGCGGTCAACGCGACTCAGTTCATCCTGAAGCTGCGTGCCGCTCGGCTGCAATCGGCCGCCGAATCAAAGCAGCCGCCAACTGACGTTGCGCAACCGACCCCATTTGTTACCGAGTCGGCGCCGGTCATTCAGGCGCTGGCCGCATGACTGTCGTTCTCACCCCGCCCCGCCCTGCCGAAGTCGCCAACGGCCTCGATTGCGCGCCGGTGCTGCGTGAGCGCGGCCAGCGCGAGGTTTTCTGCGGACTGACCGGCATCATCTGGCTCCACCGCAAGGTTCAGGATGCGTTCTTCCTTGTCGTCGGCAGCCGTACCTGCGCGCATCTGCTGCAGTCTGCGGCCGGCGTGATGGTGTTCGCGGAACCCCGCTTCGGCACCGCCATTATCGAGGAACGCGACCTCGCCGGGATGGCCGATTGCAACGAGGAGCTCGACCGAGTCGTCGACCGCCTGCTGACCCGCCGCCCGGACATCAAGATGCTGTTTCTGGTCGGCTCCTGCCCGTCAGAAGTGATCAAGCTCGATCTGTCGCGCGCCTCGCAGCGGCTGCAGGCCAAGCATCAGCCCCATGTGCGCATCCTCAATTATTCGGGCAGCGGCATCGAGACGACCTTTACCGAAGGCGAGGACGCCTGCCTTGCCGCGCTCGTCCCCGAACTCCCCGCCCTGCCCGCCGATGCGCCGCAGGAGTTGATGATCGTCGGCGCGCTGCCCGATGTGGTCGAGGACCAGTTCCTGCGCATTTTCAAGGAGCTGGGTATCAAGACGGTGCGGTCATTGCCCGCGCGCCAGTCGGTCCATCTGCCGCCGGTCGGCCCCAATACGCGGTTCCTGCTCGCCCAGCCCTTCCTTGGGGAGACCGCGCGGTCGCTCGAAGATCGCGGCGCGGTGCGGCTCGACGCGATGTTCCCTTTCGGCGCCGAAGGTACGACGAGCTGGTTGCATGCCGCAGCCATGGCTTTCGGCATCGATGAAATGCATTTCCGCAGCGTGATCGCGCCGGGTCGCGAGCGCGCCAAGCGTGCAATCGAGCATTGCCGTGAGCGCCTGGCCGGCAAGAGCATCTTCTTCATGCCCGATTCGCAGCTGGAAGTGCCGCTGGCGCGGTTCCTCTCACAAGAACTCGGCATGCTGCCGATCGAAGTGGGCACGCCTTACCTGCATCGCCGCCATCTGGCGCAGGATCTGGCGCTGCTGCCCGCGACCACGGTCATCAGCGAAGGGCAGGATGTCGACAAGCAGCTCGACCGGGTCCGCGCATCGAAGCCCGACATCACCGTTTGCGGCCTTGGCCTTGCCAATCCGCTCGAGGCCGAAGGGCTGACGACGAAATGGGCGATCGAGCTCGTCTTCTCGCCGATCCACGGGTTCGATCAGGCCGGTGACCTTGCCGAACTCTTTGCGCGGCCCTTGCGGCGGCGTGATGTGCTGAAGGTCTGATGCGATGCAGCTGACCGTC
>JBBQHG010000239.1:0-4136 GCA_038323755.1 Sphingomonadales bacterium | reverse complement strand
AGGTCAGCGTCAAGGCGACGACGACCGAGCGGCTGGGGTTTACCGGTCGGGGCGAGGGTATCGCCGCGCAGGCGGTTGCGTCGGTCCGGGTGCCATCGCGTTGATCATGCGCGCCACCCTGCCGGCAGCGCTTGCCCTGATCGCCGGCGCGACGGCTGCGGCCGGACAATCCGTGGTCGCGACGATCGCTCTGCCCTGCGTCACGCCGCCTGAGGCCGAAGCGCTGGTTTCCGCTGTACTGCCGGAACTCATCCTGGATGCCGGGACGATATGCGCCGGTTCGCTGCCGCAATCGGCGCTGCTACGGCAGAAGCAAGGTCCCTTCATTGACCGCTACCGCACAGAAGCAGATCTTGCGTGGCCGCGCGGCAAGGCGGCGATTGGCAAGATAACCGGGCCCGATATCGCAGCGCTGCTCGATAGCAATCTCGCCCGCCCCTTGCTCGCCTCGTTGGTTACCCCCGCCCTCACCCGCGGCTTGCAACCCGCCGACTGCCCGGCCATCGAACGTATCGCTGTGCTTGCCCAACCGCTGCCACCGCGCAATGCGGCGGCCCTGTTCGTCTCCATCCTGCAGTTGGTGGACGCCAAGCGGACCGACAAAAAGCGCCCTCGCCTGCCGATCTGCCCCCAGGAGCAACGCTGACATGGATACCATCCTGCCCGATGAACTTGTTGCCGCCGCGCGTAAGGTGGTGGAAGCCAATCTGGCAGCAGGACGAACGTTGTGCGTGGCCGAAAGCTGCACCGGTGGCCTGGTTGCGGCTGCGATAACGGAGATCGCCGGGTCATCGGCTGTGATGCACACCGGCTTTGTTACCTATTCCAACGACGCCAAGATGGCGCAGCTCAAGGTCAGCCAGGATATTTTGGAAACATTTGGCGCGGTGTCACTGGCCGTTGCCTGGAGCATGGCGCGCGGTGCGCTCGAGGCGAGCGGTGCGGATGTAGCGGTCGCAATCACTGGTGTCGCAGGCCCTGGCGGCGGGACCGACAAGAAACCCGTTGGTACGGTCGTTTTCGCCAGAGCTGAAAAGGGCGGAGACCCTGCAGATGTTGTCGCCGATCGTCGCGATTTCGGCGATATCGGTCGCGGCAGCGTCCGCCTTCAGGCGGCGCTGTGCGCGCTTGAACTGCTGCTGCCGGCAGACCCGGATCCGCTGGCGTAAAGCACCGCTGCCCGGTCTTCGAACGCACCGATCATCTTGCGAAGGGCCCGGTCGAACACCTGTCCTGCCAACATTTCGAACACGCGGTTCTTGAATGCAAAATCGACGGTAAAATCGACCAGGCAGCCGCCCTTCCCGTCGGGACGGAAGGCCCATTCGTTGCGCAAATATTTCAGCGGCCCATCGACATATTCAACATGGATTCGCGACGGTCGGGACTTGTCGACCTGCGACGTAAAGGTCTCGCGCAGACCTTTGAACCCGACGATCATGTCGGCAATCATCCGGGTTTCGCTGTTGGATCGGACGCGTATCGCGCTCACCCACGGCAGAAATTCGCCATAACGCCCGACATCGGCGACCAGATTGAACATCTGTTCCGGGCTGTAAGGCAATGACCGGGTTTCATTGTGGCGGGGCATCAGGCGCGCGCGAGATGCGCCTCTCGGGCGGCGCGTAACCGGGCGAAATCATCGCCAGCGTGATAACTCGACCGCGTCAGCGGCGAGCTGGCCACAAGCAAAAAGCCCTTCGCCCGGGCAATGCCGGCATAGACATCGAACGCCGCCGGCGTCACGAAATCCATCACCTTGGCATGGCGCGGCGTCGGTTGCAGATATTGCCCCATCGTCAGAAAGTCGATGTCGGCTGAGCGCATGTCATCCATCACCTGATGTACTTCCAGCCGCTCTTCCCCCAGCCCCAGCATCACGCCAGATTTGGTGAAAATTGCCGGATCGTGGCGCTTCACGCTCTCCAGCAGACGGAGCGAGGCGTAATAGCGCGCACCAGGGCGAATCGTCGGGTAAAGGCGCGGCACCGTTTCAAGATTGTGGTTGTAGACATCGGGCCCGGCTTCGACGATCGACTCCACAGAGGCTTGCGCCTTGTTCCTGAAATCCGGAGTGAGGATTTCGATTGTCGTCTTCGGTGTCGTCCGGCGCAGCGCCTGGATAACTTTGACAAACTGGCTCGCCCCACCGTCAGGCAGATCATCGCGGTCGACCGACGTGATGACGATATGCTCAAGCCCAAGTTCGGCGGCTGCATCAGCGGTATGCTGCGGTTCAAGCACATCAACGGCGCGGGGCATGCCGGTTTTCACGTTGCAAAAAGCGCAGGCGCGCGTGCACGTGTCGCCCAGGATCATGACCGTGGCGTGCTTCTTGGTCCAGCATTCCCCGATATTGGGGCACGCAGCCTCTTCACACACAGTATTGAGGTTCAGCCGGCGCATCATCGCCCGGGTTTCGGCAAAACCGGTGCTGGTCGGCGCCTTCACGCGGATCCAATCGGGCTTGCGTTGGCGTTCTGGCCGCACGAGCGGAAGCATGTCGTTCATGCGCTTCACATAGCGATGCCGCATGCGGCTTGCCAGCCCCGGCAGGAACTAGCACAACAGTGGCATGCCCGAATTCAAAAAGCTCGTCGACGGTTACCACCGCTTCCGTACCACTGACTGGCCACGCGAGCGAGCCAGGTGGGCGGAACTGACCGAGGGGCAAAGCCCTGCAGTGATGGTAATTTCCTGCTCGGACAGCCGGGTCGATCCCGCCCAGGTTTTCAACACATCGCCGGGCGAGATTTTCGTCGTGCGCAACGTCGCCAATCTCGTCCCGCCGTTCGAAGCGGATGCCGCGCGGCACGGCGTTTCGGCGGCGGTCGAATTCGCCGTCACGCAGCTCGATGTTCGTCAGATCGTTGTGCTGGGGCACGGATCATGCGGCGGCGTCAGTGCAGCGCTGTCCCGCACCTTTGAGGGGCGCGCGCCGGGCGCTGGCGGGTTTATCGCTCACTGGGTAGATCTGCTCGATGCCGCGCGCGACCGGATCATCGCGCAATATGGCACAGGCCCGGCGGCGGTGCGGGCGCTTGAGCTTGAGACGGTGCGGGTGAGCATCGCCAACCTCCGCAGCTTCCCTTTTATCGGCCCTCGCGAAGCGGACGGCCGACTGGTGCTGCGCGGCGCCTACTTCGCGATTGCCGACGGCGTGCTCCACGTGATGGACGATACAGGCGAATTTGCGCCCGCCTGAACTGTCTCTTGCACCCCTGCCCTTGCCCGGCTACCCAGCCGCTTTAATGCAACCATCTGATCATCGCCCGTCGTCCCTCATCCCGGGTCGCGCCGTTTTCCCGCACCGGGATCTTACCGGAATCGACGGTTTGCAACCGCATGAGATCATGTTCCTGCTCGATGAGGCGGAGCAGTGGGTCGAGGTCAACCGCAGCCGCGCGAAAAGCGACAAGCCACTCGAGGGGCTGACACTGATCAACGCCTTTTTTGAAAACAGTACGCGTACGCTCCTGTCCTTTGAAATCGCGGGCAAAAGGATGGGCGCGGATGTCGTCAACATGCACGCCGCCCAATCAAGTGTGAAGAAGGGCGAAACACTGATCGATACGGCGATGACGCTGAACGCGATGCGCGCCGATATCCTCGTGATCAGGCATCAAAGCTCCGGCGCGGTGAAGCTGATTGCTGACAAGGTCGATTGTCCGGTGCTCAACGCCGGTGACGGTCGCCACGAACACCCTACCCAGGCATTGCTCGATGCGCTGACCATTCGCCGACGTCGTGGGAGTATCGCCGGACAACGCATTGTAATCTGCGGTGATATTCTTCATAGTCGCGTCGCGCGCTCCAATATTTTGGCGCTGACGGCGTTGGCAGCCGAGGTCCGCGTCGTCGCTCCTGCTACCTTGATGCCGGCAGCAATCGAGCGGATGGGCGTCACCCCCTTCGCTGATTTCGATTCAGCGCTCGACGGTGCCGATGTCGTGATGATGCTTCGCCTCCAGAATGAGCGGATGGACGGCGCCTTCATTCCCTCCACGCGCGAATTTCACCTGCGTTATGGGCTCGATGGTGAACGGTTGAAGCGGGCACAGCCCGATGTGTTGGTAATGCACCCGGGCCCGATGAACCGTGGGGTCGAGATTACTTCCAGCGTGGCCGATGATCCC
>JBBQHG010000238.1:0-4226 GCA_038323755.1 Sphingomonadales bacterium | reverse complement strand
CTGTTCGATGGCGGTACCAAGGGCATTGCGATCGATCACATCACGCTGACCCCGATTGTGGTCGATGTTGTGGATAGCGATTGGGCGGGGGCAGGCGTCCTTGTCCATGATGTCACAAACCGTACCGTGGCCCATATGCTGGTTGAAATGCCCTTCAGCGCGTTTCCAATGGCTCTGGGTGTGATTTATGATGATCCACGCCCGACCTTTGAAACGGCGGTAGTCGAGCAGAACCGGGCTGCCGCTGCCGGCAAGAAGGCTGACCTTCAGCAACTCGTGAGCAAGGGACAGACCTGGCAGGTGGAAAAGCAGCCACATGCGATGTGAGTCGTTCCCCTCCCGATCGCGGAGGGGTGGATGAGCGCGCCGACAATCGTCTGGTTTCGCCGGGATTTGCGGCTGGCTGATCAGGCAGCGCTGATGGCGGCGGCGGGCGAGGGCGCCGTCATCCCGCTCTATGTGCTGGATGATGAAACTCCCCGGCATCGCAAGATGGGCGGCGCCTCGCGCTGGTGGTTGCACCACAGCCTGAAGACGCTTGATGCGGCACTGCGCGAAAGGGGATCGAGACTGATCCTGCGGCGCGGCCAAAGTGATGTGGTCATAGCAGAGCTTGCGCGGGAAACGGGCGCAGTCCGTATTCATGCGCTGCGTCATTATGAACCATGGTGGCGCAATGCACAGGCGGCTTTAGCCAAGCGGCTCGATCTCGTGCTGCACGACGGCAACTATCTGGCGCCGGCTGGGTCGATAACGACGGGCACCGGTGGACAGTACAAGATTTTCACGCCTTTCTGGCGAGCGCTGCTTACCACCATGCCGCCTGCGCCGGCGCGAGCGACGCCGCAAAAGATCGCCGCGCCGGCGAGCTGGCCCGATAGTGACGTGCTCGAAGACTGGCGCTTATTGCCGACCAAACCCGATTGGGCAGGCGGGCTGGCGAGCGAATGGACGCCGGGTGAAGCTGGCGCCGCCGCGCGGCTGGATGCGTTCGTCCGCCGCGCAGCCGATTATGAGGCGCAGCGCAACCTTCCTTCGGTTGCTGGAACCTCCTGTCTATCGCCCCACCTGCATTTCGGCGAGATATCGCCTGCGCAGGTGTGGCATCGCACCGCCGAGCTGGGCGGATCGGTGGAAACATTTCTCGGTGAGCTTGGCTGGCGCGATTATGCGCAGAACGTCATCCTGCAATTCCCGGACTATGGCGCCAAGAATGCGCGAGAGGCTTTTGACGGCCTGGAATGGCGCACCGGTGCGGCCGCGCATGGCGATCTGTTAGCGTGGCAGCAAGGAAATACAGGCTATCCGATTGTCGATGCAGGCATGCGCCAACTCTGGGCAACCGGGTGGATGCATAATCGCGTACGGATGATCGCCGCGTCTTTCCTGATCAAGCATCTGCTGATCGACTGGCGCGAGGGCGAGCGCTGGTTTTGGGATACCTTGGTCGATGCTGATTACGGCAGCAATGCCGTCAACTGGCAGTGGACGGCCGGCTCCGGTGTCGATTCAAACATGTTCGTCCGCATCATGGCGCCGCTGAGCCAATCGGAGAAATTCGATGCCGCCGGTTATATCAGGCGCTGGGTACCCGAACTGGCGGGACTGGGGGATGGGGTGATCCACGACCCGGACGAAAGCGGCTGCCGACCGCGCAGCTATCCGGCGAAGCGGATCGGCCACCGCGAGGGGCGTGAACGCGCACTCGAAGCGGCGCGGCGAATGCGCTAGGGCTGCGGCATGACGTCAAAGACCGATCGATGAACGCGCATCCACCGGCGCCATGGGATCGTGCCGGCGCGGTGCGTGGCAGCCTGCTCGGTATGGCAGCGCCGTTGTTCCACCGGATGTTGGACCGGATCGACCGCGGCCTGGTTGATGGCTCGCTCGACATCGCCCTTCCAGACGGCACCCGCCGTTTGCTCGGCGGCCGGGGCAGCGGACCGGCGGCGATCGTCGAAATGCGAAGCTGGCGGGCGCTGTTGCGGCTGGCAAGCGGTGGCTCGTCGGGTTGGTATCTCGCCTGGGTCAATGGAGAGTGGCACTGCGCCGACCCAACGGTGCTGTTCGAGCTTTTCGTTCTCAACCGCCTGAGCCTGGGCAATGCCGCGCGGGCACGCGGGCTGGGGCGACTGGTCCATACGCTGTTCAACCGTAGCCACCGCAACACGCGTTCTGGCGCACGACGCAATGTCGCTGCGCATTACGATCTGGGGAATGACTTTTACACGCTTTGGCTCGACAAGACGCTTAGTTATTCAAGCGCGATGTTCGATGGGCCGAGCGAGCCGTTCGAGGACGCGCAGACACGCAAGCTCGAAGCGATTCTGGCGCGAACGGGCACAAAACCTGGCGATTCTGTTCTCGAAATCGGCTGCGGATGGGGCTCTTTCGTCGACGTCGCGGCCGCCGCCGGCCGATCGGTTCACGCGATTACCTTGTCTGCCGAACAGCAACGATGGGTCATGGCTAAGGCTTTGCCCAACGTCACGGTGTCTCTAGTCGATTATCGCGACGTTACCGGGCAATATGATGCGGTTGCCAGCATCGAGATGGTTGAAGCTGTCGGCAAGGATTATTGGCCTGACTATCTGGCAGCCATTGCCCGCGCGCTCAAACCCGGTGGACGGGCAGCGCTGCAATATATCGCAATCGACGATGCAATTTTCGATTCCTACGCGCGCAATATCGATTTCATCCAGCGCTATATTTTCCCCGGCGGTATGCTGCTGTCAGAGAGCAAGTTTCGGGCCGAAGCGGATGGAGCAGGGCTGGCTTGGCAGGATGTTCGCCATTTTGGCGATGACTATGCCGAAACACTTAAACGGTGGCGGTTGGCCTTTGATGCGGCTGTAGAAAAAGACGCACTACCCCCGCGATTCGACAATCATTTCATTCGGATGTGGCGATATTATCTCATGTATTGCGAGGGCGGTTTTCGCGCCGGCGGAATCAATGTCGCGCAGGTGACGTTGATCAAGCGCTAGCCTTCTATGCGTACTACATGGCCGGTTTCGAAGTCCTCGACCAACAATTGAGTAATTCGATCTGCGACGGCCTCGGGCGGTTTGACGCTGTCCGGGTTTTCACCTGGATAGGCGCGCGCGCGCATCGCGGTGCGCGTGGCGCCTGGATCGACGATCGCGGTGCGGATCTGGCTGATATTCGCCACTTCCTGCCCGTAGCAGGACAGGATGACCTCGAACGCCGCCTTTGACGCGCCATATTCGGCCCAATAGGCGCGCGGCGCCTTGGCGACGGCAGTGGTGAGCCCAATCACGCGACCGCCGTCTGATTTGCGCAGCATGGGGTCAAAGGCGGTCAGCAAGGCGACTTGCGCGCTGACGTTGAGCGTCAGCATCCGCGCGAGCTCCTTGGGGTCGATGGCGGTGACGGCGCCCAACGTTCCGAGCATTGCTGCGTTCATCACCAGAATGTCGAGCTTTTCCCAACGCCCGGATAGAGCGGTGGCCAACCGGGCGATTGCATCGTCTTGCGTCAGGTCAATTGGCGCAATTGTCGATGTGCCACCGGCCCTGTGGATAGCTTCCTCTACCTCTTCCAGACCGCCGGTGGTTCGCCCGGTAAGAATAACATGGGCACCGGCTGCGGCCAGCGCTTTGGCAGTTGCGGCGCCAATGCCGCGACTCGCACCTGTCACCAGGGCAATTTTCGATGAAAGGGGCTGGTCGGTCACATCAATACTCCGGGCGCCAGGCGCACAGTCGGGTCAAGTCGGGCAGAGAAACTCGAGTGGGTCGTCAGACAACCCGCTCAGCGAGCATCGCGAATTGGTCGACGGTCTCGCTCTCGTCCTGATCGGTCAGCGTCGTGGGATAATCGCCGGTGAAGCACGCATCGCAGTGGCTTGGCTGCTTGTCGGAACGTTTGGCCTCCCCGAGCGCCTTGTAGAGACCATCGATCGAGACGAACGCAAGGCTGTCTGCATGGATGAAGTCGGTCATACCGCCGACGTCGTGCTGGGCCGCCAGCAATTTTGCGCGCTCGGGCGTGTCGACCCCGTAAAAGCAGCTGTGCCGGGTTGGTGGGCTGGCGATGCGCATATGGATTTCCGCAGCACCGGCCTCGCGCATCATCTGGACGATCTTGAGCGAGGTGGTGCCGCGCACGATCGAATCATCGATCAGCACGATGCGCTTGCCGTGGACCATCGCCGAATTGGAGTTGTTCTTGAGTTTGACGCCTTGTTTGCGGACTTCCTGGCT
>JBBQHG010000237.1:0-4249 GCA_038323755.1 Sphingomonadales bacterium | reverse complement strand
CACTCCTCAACGATCGGGGCGCAAGGCTGATCGGCGAAACGGTGGTTGTCGTCGGCGCGATTACCAGCGGAGAAGGCCGGGTACGCGTGGGCGACGGCGTGTGGTCCGCCCTTGGCGCTGATGCGCCGGAGGGCGAGCGGTTGCGCGTCACCGGCATAGAGAATGGCAAGCTTGTCGTCTCGCCGATTGCACCGGCTGACTAAGCAACAATCGCCCCACTTCGTCGTTGATGCCGCAGGCTGCCGGTAGACGCGGCTCATGGATCGGTCGGTTTGGCCGGGCATCCCGTTTGCAGGAGCCAATCAAATGAGCATTTTCGGCATGATCAAGGACGCAATCTGGGGAAAGGCGGCAGCCAAGTCTCCCGCCGCGGCGAGCCAGCAGGCCCCAGCCGGCGCAGCTCCAGCGCCAGCGGCAACCGCTGCGCCTATTCCCGCTCAACCGCCCGAGAAGGTGGATGTCACCGCGCTGCTGGACGACATCCAATCGCACAACGACCAAACGCTCAACTGGCGAACGTCAATTGTCGATCTCATGAAGCTGATGGGGCTAGAGTCGAGTCTCTCCAACCGCAAACAGCTTGCCGAGGAACTCGGCTATACCGGCGAGAAGGACGGCAGCGCTGAGATGAATATCTGGCTGCACCGGCAAGTGATGATCAAGCTTGCGGAAAATGGCGGCACCATCCCCGAAGAGCTGACGCATTGAGAAATCGGGCCGGGTTGCACCCGGCCCCGATTGACCTTATTTTTTGGTGCCGAACAGGCCACTGGCCATGCCGGCCAAATCGTTGAGCGGATTGCCGTCGCCATCACGGTCGAGCATCCCACTCACCTGTCCCAACATGCCCGTCGCGTCCTTTCCGCCGAGGAGCGTAGCAAATTGCGCAAGCGCGCCCTCGCCGCCGATATGCCCGACAATCTGCTCCAGCGTGGCGGCTGAAAGACCGGTTGAAGCGGCAGCAGTCTGCACCGTATCCCCCGGTGCGGGATGCGCCTGCCCGAGTGCCTGAACGGCGGTCTCAACCTGCTCGGGCGTCAGCCCAACCTTGGGCGCCAGGTTCTTGATATCGACATTCTGCGCTACCTGACCAAGCAATCCATCCAGTATCGACATTCGCGCTTCCTTCCAGGTGAGACGTCAATTTTTTCGTCGAGAGCGTCATAGCGCAAACAGCCTTGGCATTACAGGAGATCGGTTGCCAAAGATCGTTCCTCTGGTGATAACCGTCGTCGTTTCCACAGGAGCCTGCACATGTCCTTCAACCGCCGCAATCTCTTGCAGGGGGCGAGCGCGGTCGCTGCGCTTCAACTCTCGCCAATCAAGGCGATTGCCGCGACCAGCGCCGATGCCGTGGCAGAAAAAAAGCTGGCGGCGGTCGCGGAGACGTTGCTGACACTTTATCCGGAAGGCGCCGCCGGGTTGGGGTTGGACAATGGCAAGCGCGCCGCCTTGAAGGCGCAGCTCAGCGATCGTAGCGCCGCGGGGCAAGCCAGCACCGCAAAGCAGGCGCGGCACACGCTGGCGGCGCTAGACAGGATTGACTTGGCAACGCTTAGCCCGGCGGTCGCGACCAATGTTGATGTGGTCCGCACAGCGTTTCAACGAGCAACTCAGGGCTATGCCTTCCCCTATGGCGATGTCGCGACGTTGACTTCTGGCTGGCGAAATTCTCCTTATGCCGTTGCGCAGAATGTCGGGTCTTATCTCGATATTCCGCAGCTGCTCGATACCAGCCACCGTGTGGAGACGACTGGAGACGCGCAGGCTTATCTGTCCAGGATGGCTGCTTATGCAGAACAACTCGATGGCGAAACCGAACGGTTGAAAGCGGCGGGCGGCCAGGGCGTTGTCCTTCCCGATTTTGCGCTCAACCAGACAATCAAGCAGTTGCAGATCGCGCGTAGCGGCCCTGTCGAGCAATGGGGGCTCGTCAGCTCGATCGCCAAACGAACCGCGACGATGTCCGGTAATTTCGGCGATCGGGCAGCCAAACTCGCAAGCGAGCGCGTCGCCCCGGCGCTCGATCGCCAGATCGCGGCACTCGAGGCACAACGGTCCATGGCAACCGGCGAGGCGGGCGTGTGGAAACTGCCGCAGGGCGACGCCTATTATGCCTGGGCGTTGCAAGCCGCCACCACCACGACTTTGACACCAGACGAGGTGCATGAATCAGGCCGCGAGCAGCTTGCGGCGCTGCATGCACGGATGGATGTGATCCTAAGGGCTCAGGGATATACCGAAGGGCCCGTCGGTACGCGGATGACCGCGCTCAGCAAGGACCCGCGCTATCAATTCTCCGATGGCGATCCCGGCCGCGCCGAGATCATGACCTATCTTCGTGACAAGCTGAAGGACATCAGGGCGCGGATGCCGCAGGCATTTGAGACGCTGGTCCCCGGCTTCGTCGAGGTGACGCGGATGTCGCCGGCTGCCGAGCCCGGGGCGCCAGGCGCCTATGGCGGCGCAGGGTCGATCGACGGCAAGGAGCCGGGGCGCTTCTGGATCAACCTTGGCACGACCAGCCGCTGGACTCGCTACAGCCTGCCCGATCTTGCCTATCACGAGGCGATTCCGGGCCATGCGTGGCAGGGCGAATATGCCTTCAAACAGCCGCTGATCCGCACGCTGATGACCTTCAACCCCTATAGCGAAGGCTGGGGCCTCTACGCGGAGCAATTGGCCGATGAGCTCGGCGTCTATGATGATTTCCCGGCCGGACGGCTCGGCTATCTTCAGTCAATCGCCTTCCGCGCCTGCCGTATGGTCGTCGATACCGGCATCCACGCCAAACGCTGGACGCGCGAGCAAGCGATCCAGTTCTTCGTCACCGAGAACGGATCGAACCCCGAGGAAGTCCGTAGCGAGGTCGAGCGCTATTGCACCTGGCCCGGCCAGGCCTGTGGCTACAAGGTCGGCCACAACACAATCAACCGCCTGCGCGACAAGGCCAAGGCGGCGCTGGGTGATCGATACGACTTCCGCAAGTTCAACGACGCGGTGGTGCTGGGCGGCAATGTGCCGATGACCGTGCTGGAACGGAATATCGACGCGCATATTGCGGCGCGGCGGTCAGCCTAGGTCGGGCAGACCCTCGCGCCTGTGAGACCGAGTTTGGTCTTGGCCAGATCGCACATCCGCTGGATAACGTTATCCTTGGTCAGGCCAGCCCCAGTTCCCGGAAAGAAGATGTAAATCACAGACGAACCGATACCCGCATCAACATATGGATACCGATCCGTGCCATCTCCAATGCACCGACCGTCAGTATCGACATGATTGCCTCTGCAGCGCGACTGGCCGAGAGCGGCGAAAGCCCCGGATGACGCCTCACCCAGCCGATAGATCGGCCCGGTGTCGGCGATCATCGCCGGTGTCCACATTCCATTATTGATGATCACGCCCAAATCGCCAACGGCCAGCCCCGTTTTCTGTCGAAAAGCTCGCTTCGCTGCCTCCCTTTGCTGGCGCGGCAAAAATCCAGCCCCGCCGGCTGGAATCACGGCATAGGGAACACGGTCCGGATCGACCTGTGCATCCGGATACTTGCAATCATCGCCTCCCGGCACCGGCATCCATTTATATGTGGTACCGCACTGATCAGTGGTTGATCGGACGGTGCCGTTCGCATTTTTCCATTTTTTGCCGCTCGTCGCAGCAAAAGATCCGTCGACATCGAGTGCCATCTTGCTTTCCCAAAACACACCACCGTCTGCGAGCGAAAGCAGGGCTCGGACACGGCTGGGATCAGTCGAACAAGGGCGAGGCACGGGACGCATCAAAAATTTGTCTTTACCCTGATGGCCCTCAGCCAGACCGTCGCACTTGGTAAATTCACTGCGATAAGCTTCGTCGATCGGTCGCGCCTCGGCAAAATTTATTCTGCCTAAAAACTGTCGAGCGGCTTCAGGCGGGATATACTGTGCGACCGGTGCCGCGTCCGCCGAGACAATTGTAAATGTGAACATGAATGCGACGATTTTTCTGATATGTTTCATTGCTCTCACCCCCAAGATTCAAATTAATATTAGAACAATTAAGGGCAAATGTCGATTTTCTTCAATCATCATCGTCAAATAGAAAGGTCCATATTGGGCGCCAAAAATGCTAACCGCGCTTCTGCGGAAAATAATATGTCGGACCGATAAAAAGTTAGCGGCCACTCCCTCCTGCCGCGCGGCGAATTAAGCAGCGCGTTGACTCGATCGGCCAACCCTTGCCCTTCGGTCTCGGCCACATGATAGCGCAC
>JBBQHG010000236.1:0-4296 GCA_038323755.1 Sphingomonadales bacterium | reverse complement strand
CGCTGCCGCCCGAGGCATTGGTGATAGGAGCGCGGGTGCCGGTGTGGCGATCGCCCGTGATCAACGTAACGGTGTACGATTCGACCTCGGCAGCGTTCGGGTCGGTGGTCTTGGTGACCGGACCGCTCTGGCGCAGCGCAGTCGCTAAATTGGTGCCGCCGATGTTGAGCATCAGCCCGCCATTCTGAAGCGTGTTGCTGAACTTGAACTGATAGGTGAGGTGTTCCTTGGCGTCGCCAACGTTATCGATATGGATTTCATAGACCGCGTCGGGATCCATGGTGAAATAGTTAGGGCCGCCGCCGGGATCCTGGAGCGGCTGATAGTTCGCAATCAGCGTCACATATGTATCTCGACCGGGCTCATAGCTCCGGAACATGTACAGATCCGTCGAATCGGTCTTTGGTGATTTGGTGATGCCAGGGGCCTCACGGTGGCTGGAGGCAAAGCTGGCAGAGGCATTGGTCACCAGGACCGTGGTCGCCAATATCAGCCCAACGAATTTTCGTGTGCGTGCTTTCATCGTTATCTCCGGGGATTTGGATCGATCCCCGATCGGGACCGCATGCCTGTTACGCAGCCGCCGGAAATTTGGATCACGGTGCCAAAAATATTGCCGCAAGAAATTCTTGCGGCAAAAAACACGGACGCTCACTGGCTCGTCGCCAGATCTCCCCAGCGCCATTGGCCCGAGCCGATCACGACCGTGATGGTCTTGTCGTTGCCGTTGATAAATAGAAACTGTGGGCCCGGGTTCACTTCGGCGAGGCATTCGGGCTTCGCAGCCGAGATTTCGCGCAGGATAATGCTACGCAGCATGGCCGAACCGGCATCGGTCGCGTCGGGGGCAACCCAGTGACCGTCCCAAAGCAGCAACGCCCCCGCGACGGATAGCGATCGGGTCGGAACATTCTCCACCGCGCGCTGCGCAAACGGGTTGATCTGGAGATCGGTCGCAAGATCCTGCGCAAGGCTGCAAGGATCTCCCGCCCCGTGCTGCCCCGAGAGCGGTTCGAAGGCGGCGACGCTGGCTTCATCCTCCAGCTCGGCAAGTTCAGGATCGATTGCAACATGCGCTGCAGCAGGCGGGCCGGGTGCGATGAGCTTCGGCTTGGGCGTTAAAGACGACGCAGCCTTTGCAGCGCGGTGTACAGCGTGCATTGTCGCGGCCGCCTCAATATTGAAAAGCGAAAGCCGTGCCGACGTGCCGTTCATGCTATTGGTTCCGGTAGTGATCACCGGAACCCGCATCGACAGTCCCCATATGCCGAGGATCACCTCGATCGTTATCACACATAACGAAAGCCCGATGGCCGCTAGACGACGCCGCGTTATCTCCCTCGCAGGCCAGGACAAAGCCGATCGCCGCGATGCCTGCCGAGTCACTTTACTGGACCGAATGGGAACATGATGCGTTTACGAAGGGATTGGATGAATGGATGCTTTAGCATTGTGGCGGAGGCTGCATTTCTGCGGCACATAATACGACCTGCCGGACTACGAATGACAGAACCTGGCTATGGTAGCGCATCGTAAATTCGGAATGCTGCGTAAGAGCCTAGGAATATTAGGAGAGGAGGTTTGGGCTGGACATGACGATCGCTGAAGACACTGGGCCCGAAAACGGCCGATCGGATACATCCGCATCCGCCGATTCCGACTCCAACCCCAATGTCCTTTATTCGCAGGAGGACTTTGCCGACAGCCGCGACGAAGATCCGCGCTGGCAACAGGTTGAGGCGCGCATCGCCGCACTGGTCGCTGCACGACCGCGACTGACGGTTACCAAGGACTCTGCCGTTTGGCTTAGTATCGGCCCAAGGGTGCTGAAGCGCCAACTCTATGTCGACGCCAAAGCCGGGTGGGAATCCTATTTCCTAAAACTCGAGCCGGGTGCAGAGCTTGCGTCGCATTCGCATAATTCTGGCGAAGAATGTTTGGTTCTGTCGGGTACGATCGAGATCGATGGCGATGTGATCGGCGAGGGTGATCTGCATATCGCCTTTGCCGGACATGATCATGGCACGCTGACAAGCCAAGGCGGCGCGTTATTGTATATTCGCGGTCCGCTCGAACCGCTCGATTATGAAGACCCAGGCGATCCGGTCGCTCCGTAGCGCGCCCAAGCCGTGCTCTGACGCGGTGGCCTGCCTCACGACCGCGCATTTTCGGGTGCGCTAAGCTGTCAACGTCCCGCTGCATCCCTTCGCGTCGCCCGTCCGTAATGGGAAGAGAGGCTCTTCCGAGCAGGCGGAGATGAGCTCATGTCGGGTGCGAAGAGTATGACGAGTGCGCGACTAACCGCGGATCAAACTGCCGCCATCGACAGGTTTGACGCCGCCCTGGCACGGTTGCTCTGCGCCACCGCCGCTGGTGACGATCGCGCGTTTCGGGCGCTCTATCAGGCGACCAATCGCCGCCTCTTCACCATTGCGCTGAGGATCGTCGGCCATCCTGCCCTCGCAGAAGACGTGACCCAGGACACCTTCGTCCGCGTCTGGTCGCAGGCCAAGCAGTTCGACCCGGCGAAAGGTGCCGCGATGGCCTGGATATCACGCATCGCGCGCAATGCGGCCATCGATGTTGTCCGCCGTAACCGCGCCGCACCGGAGGATATTGCCGATCATGTCGACCATCTCGCGTCGCTCGCCGATCCGGTGATCGAGCGGCTCGACATGGTCAGTGGATTTTCGACATTGGCCGACAAGCAGCGCGAGGTGCTGACCCTAGCGCTGGTATACGGCTACACGCACGAGGAGCTGGCCATGGTATTGTGCGTGCCGGTCGGTACAGCCAAGGCGCGGATGCGGCGCGGCGTGAAGCAGTTGCGGTTGTTCTACGATCAGGCAGCGGCGCTCTCTTCCTGATCCAACGCAACCGTCCCACCGTTTTGCCATAGGCACCGTGCGCTCAATCCATATGATCGGGCTTGTACCCGGGTGTGGGGGTCAGCATCAGTACCATCTCCATCACCCCGATCGCCAGCAGCCAGCTTGCCGCCACCTTCAACGCGATCCCGCGCCCGGTCAGAACAAGCCAGCGCGCCGGAACGCACAACAGCACAAGCGGGAGTGCGACCGGCAGGTTTGATGCTCCCCCTCCGACGCGCGCCACCAGACAGGCCCACACGCCTGCGTTAAGGCCCAAAACCAAAGCGGTGATGCGGTTCATGCCGCGGGGCAGATGGACGCAGCACGCCAGCACGACGGTGCTGACCCAGCAGCCTAAGAAAATCGCGTCGGCGCGATCGGGCGTGACCGGCAGCAGCAAGGCGGCGGCATACCCGAACAGCAAGGCCGCCACCGCCCCCCCCGAGATGCGGGTCGGCACAAAGCCCAGCGCGAACGCCAGCGCGACGCACAGCATCGCTGAGGGAAGCAGACCGTCGCGCATCACAGCAACACTCTGGCGAGGAAATACAGCCCGGTCACGCCAATGCCCGCGCCTAGCCCTTTGACGAACAGCGCACCGCGTGGAGTGTCGTTCAAGGTCCCGACCGCGATACCGGCGATATGCAGCAGCCCGGTACTCAGCACGAAGCCCGCGCTATACCCGATCGGATCGGCGGCGGACGGCAATTCGCGGCCATGCGCATAGCCGTGGAATAGCGCAAACACGCCGACCATCACGCACGCCAGCCAGACCGGCGGGCGCAGGCCGAGCGCAATCGCCGCGCCCAGCATCAGCACCGACAGCGCGATGCCGAGTTCGACCGGCGGCACCGGCGCGCCGACCATCCCGAGGATCGCCCCGCCCGCCATCATTGCGGGAAAGATCACCGGCAACGCCACCAGCAGCGGCCGCCTCAAGATCGCACCCCACAGCCCGACCGAAACCATTGCCAACAGATGATCCATCCCGCTGAGCGGATGGAGCAGACCGGAAACGAACCCGCCGGCCAGACCCGTGCCGGTATGCGCGCTGGCAGGTGCGGCGAAGACGCTCGCTATGGTCGCCGCGCAGGCCAACTGCACGAAGGGCGACCGCCAAGCTGATGCGACCGGATTCTTTGCCCGGACGTGCACCGAAATCCCGGCTTGGTCCGTAAGGAAAGCGTGGCTTAGGAGAATTCGAGACCGTGTCATTGCCAAACCTTGTCGCCCGGGAGTGTGCCAGGCTTACGGCTCAGCGCGCCAAATCGATGCCTTCGGGCTGGATGGCGATGTGCCGCCGATCGATATGGCAATTAGGGACTTTGGCGGTTTTATCGGTCCCCGGTCTGGCGCTGGCGCATGATTTCTGGATTCAGCCCAGTGCCTTCTGGATCGCGTCCGGCGGCACGACCACCATGTCGAT
>JBBQHG010000235.1:0-4350 GCA_038323755.1 Sphingomonadales bacterium | reverse complement strand
CAGCGTCAGTGGCACAAACAGGAAGTGATAGAGTGCAGTGAGCGCGAACTGGAGCCTCGATAGCTCGACGACAGCCATGTCCATATCCAAATCCTTCGCTTCGGCCGCGCTGTGCGTTGGGAGACGGAATCACGCTTGGCGCATCGATGATTATCAATTACTCAATAATCTATGATGAGTAAACAGAAAATGGCGGGCCTTGTCTGGCTTGCTGATCTGGTGGGTGCAGCGCTGTTCGCCTGGGGAATCGCTGATGCCGTCGCCGCACTGGCCCTCGGCGCGCCGCTTCCTCCCATTGCCCCGGTTGCGATCGTGACGGGCGGGGTCGTTCGCGCCCTGACTGTCCTGCTCGTGCATGGTTTGGCCATCCGTGGCGCGCAGGCGACCTCGGCCGATCTGCGACGGGTCATGCTGCGCCGCTTGCTGACCGCGCCACTGGCGGCCGCGCCGCTGATCGGCCAGGCCGCCGTTCTTGCGATCGATCATCCCGTGACGATGGAGCAATATGAGGCCCGCTTCGTGCCGGCCCGGATGGCCTCCACTGCCGCGCCGATCATCGTGCTGGTCATCCTTGCCTTTGCGAGCCTGGTTGCCGCGGGCATCTTGCTCGCCACCTTGATCCCCTTTGTGGTCGGCATGGTCCTCGCCGGGTCGCTCGCAAAAGGCGCGTCGGAGCGGCAACTGGCAGCACTCGGGCAATTGTCGGGCCTGTTTGTCGATCGGGTGCGCACGCTTCCCATCATCCGCCATTTCGGCGCAGAAGAGCGCATTGCCCGCCAAGTCGCGGCGGCGACCCGCGATGTCGCTGATCGCACGATCACCGTGCTGCGCGCAGCGTTCCTGTCGAGCGCGGTGATGGAATTCTTCGCGGCGCTGTCGGTGGCGCTCGTCGCGGTCTATTGCGGGTTCAGCCTGCTCGGCCTCTTGCCCTTTCCAGCGCCCGAAACGCTCACCCTGCGCGAGGCCTTTTTCGCGCTCGCAATGGCACCTGAATTCTACCTGCCGATGCGCCGTCTGGCCGCCGCCTATCATGAAAAGCAGCTGGGCGAGGCGGCCATGGCAGCACTCCGGCCGATCCTCGATGCCGCGCCTGCTTCTCCTCCCACGGCATGCTACCGCGCGCTGGACGCAACGCAGCTGACGATCGACTGGCCGGGGCGGCGGATCGGCCCGGTCGATCTCGCACTCGGGCTGACCGGCATGGTCGCGCTGACGGGCCCCACCGGCAGCGGCAAGACGAGCATGCTCGCTGTCATCGCCGGGCAGATCGCGCCGTCGGCTGGCACGGTCACGCCAATATCGCCGGGCGCCATTGCCTGGGCGGCGCAGCGCCCGCTGATCCTGCCCGGCACCCTGCGTGACAATCTCGCGCTCGCCAGGCCGGGGGCGAGCGACGCGGAAATCCTGCAGATCGCCCGGGACGTCGGACTGGCGGGGTTGATTGCCGGGCGTGATGAAGGCCTGGACCTCGTTCTCGATCATCGCGGTTCCGGCCTTTCGGGCGGGGAGCGCCGTCGGATCGGGCTGGCGCGCGCGATGCTCTCGGCGCGCCCGTTGCTGCTGTGCGACGAGCCCACTGCCGATCTCGATGCAGCTAGCGCTGCTGCGATCATCGCCCTGCTCCGGCATCTGGCGCAGCACCGCGCGATCATCGTGGCAACGCACGACATCGATCTGATCGATGTCGCCGACGCAGAGGCGCGGCTGTGAAGCGCGGCCTGACGAGCGCCGATTTCGGGATTGGCGAGCGGGCGACACTGCGCTGGGCGCTCGCCTGTGCCGTGCTTGCCGGCACCTCATCGATCCTGCTGCTGGCGCTGTCGGGCTGGTTCCTGACGGCGGCGGCGATCGCGGGTGCGGCGGGCAGCGCGGCAGTGCTGGCGTTCAACTATCTGCTGCCCAGCGCGGCTATCCGGGCGCTCGCTATCATGCGCACCGGCAGCCGCTATGGCGAGCGCCTCCTGGCGCACCGCGCGGCGTTGATGGGCATGGCAACGATGCGGGCGCAGTTGTTCGGCAAGCTCGCCGCGCAGGACAGCCGGGGCGCGCTCGACGTATCCGCGGGCGATGCCAGTGCGCGGCTGATCGGCGACATTGACGCGCTCGAGGATTTGATCGTCCGTCGCCCGACCCGCCCCGCCAGCCTGGTCGCGGCGCTGTTCGCGATTGGCCTCACCATCTTCGCCGGCTGGGCCGCCGCGTTCGCATTGGCGGTGATGCTGGGCCTGTTGCCCTTCCTTCTCGCGGTGCTGGCGAAGCGGGTCACTGCCCTGCCCGCCCGCGATGCCGCCCAGGCGCTGGGCGATCTGCGCACGCGTTTCGTCGACTATGCGGCCGCACGACCGGAAATCATCGCCTATGGCCTGGGTGACCGGGTCCTCGCCGACCTCGACGCGCCGGCGTCGCGGCTTGATCATGCTCGTGCGCGGCTCTTTGCCGGCGATGGCGCGATTGCGGGGATGATGCTCGGCTATGGTGCGCTGAGCGCTGCACTGGTCCTCGCGCTTGCCAAGGGTCCGGCGGCGGGGATTGCGCTCGGTTTGCTCGCGGCGACCGCCTCGGTCGAGGCGATGGCGGCCTTTGCGCGCACTGCCTTGCGACAGGCGAGCGTCAGTGAATCGCTCGCGCGGCTGGCAACATTATCGGCGCTGCCTGACCGGGCGACGCCGCCCCTGTCGGGTAAAGCAACCGCCGCCAGCCTGTCGCTCGGATCGTTCGGGCTAACACCGGGGTCGCGGATTGCGATCACCGGCGTTTCGGGATCGGGCAAGACGCGTCTGGTTGAGGCGCTGGCAGGCCTCCGGCCGGCCATCCATGCGCTCGCCGTCGATGGCGTCGCGGTGGCAGATTGCTCTGCGCCTGCCCTCTGCAGCCAGTTCGCCCTTTCGCCACAGGATGCCATGCTGATCGCCGGGACGATCGCTGACAATCTCCGCATCGCCCGGCCGGGTGTCTCCACTGCGCAAATGCACGAAGCGCTTGCCGTCGCGTGCCTTGACGGGCGGATCGACGCGATGCCCGATGGCCTTGAAACAAGGATCGGCGAAGATGGCGGCACGCTGTCGGGCGGCGAGCGCAAACGGCTATCGCTTGCGCGCGCGCTCCTCGCGGCACGGCCCTGGCTGATTCTCGACGAACCGACCGAGGGGTTGGACGCCCAGACCGAGCGCGAGCTGATCACGCGGCTCGGCGCCTGGCTCGATACGACGGGAACCGGACTCCTTTTGGTCTCGCACCGTCCGGCACCACGGTCGCTGGCGGCGCGCGGGATTGATATCGGGCAGATCGACGGTAAACCGGCGCGCTCGCCAGTCGCTATCCCGGTATCGTAAAGACGATTACATAAAGTGTAATGATGAGTGTGTCGGCGTGACATAAATGGTCTGAGGCGTTCGCAGCGGCGATCAACGCCGCGGCGGATCAGAAGACGGAAACCGACACTCAAACGCGGCCGCACCCGATTTTTCTTCCAGGACAATGATGAAGGATGAGCGCCATGACCACCGATGCACCCGGTGCTGCCGGCCTGACCAGCGACGATTGGGCGGGCGGGCGCGGCGAGACGTGGCTGGCCCAACTCGCGCGGATGGAGGCGATGCTTGCGCCGGTCGATGCGCCGTTGATCGAGCTGCTCGACCTGCGCGGCGCCACGCGGATCGCCGATCTCGCTTGCGGCGGCGGAGGGACGACGCTGGCGGTTGCGGCGGCGGCCGATCCTGCGGCGGCTGTCTTCGGCTATGATATTTCGCCGGCATTGGTGGCATTTGCCCGCCAGCGCGCAGCCCCGGACAGCCCCGCCCCGGCCTTTGCGGTCGGGGACAGCGCCACGCTGGCCGTCGCACTGCCCTATGACCGGATCGTCTCACGCTTCGGCACGATGTTCTTCCCGGATCCCGCCGCCGCCTTCGCCAATATCGCCGGCCTGCTGGCGCCGGGCGGCCGCTTTGCCTTTGCTGTGTGGGGGCCGCCTGCCGACAACGGGTGGATGGCCATCGTCCGGGAAACGGTGGCCGAACTGGTCGATCTGGCCCCGCCGGTTGCCGATGCACCGGGGCCGCTGCGCTACGGCGATGTCGGCGTGCTGCTGCAGCTGCTTGCCGGGGCTGGCCTGCTCGACCTTTCGGTCACTGACTGGCGCGACACCCTCGCGATCGGCGGCGGCCTCGCCCCCGCGGATGCGGCACGGTTCGCAATCGAGAGCATGTCCGTCGCGCAGGTCCTGGCCGAAAAGGGGCAGGCACTGGTCGATTGCGCCACCGATTTGCTCGCGAAGCGTTTCGAGGGGTATTGGACCGACGGCGCCGTCCGGCTCCCGGCGCGTGTGCATCTGGTCAGCGGACGGCGCTGAAT
>JBBQHG010000234.1:0-4379 GCA_038323755.1 Sphingomonadales bacterium | reverse complement strand
GCGGGTAGGTGAGCTGCGCGATCTGCCCGCCGCCATCGGCGACGAGGTGATCGGTGCCGTCGAACCAGTTGTTCTCGATCGCCTGCTTGTAGAGGAAGGTGCCGGGATAGGGCGCGGCCAGCGATACCTGGATGGTGTGCGGGTTGACCTCCTTGGCATAGGCGATCGTTTCCTGGATCGTCTCCTTGGTCTCGCCGGGCAGGCCCATGATGAAGGTGCCGTGGATCTTGATCCCGAGCTTGCGGCAATCCTTGGCGAATTGCTTGGCGGTCTGGATCAACAGGCCCTTCTTGATGTTGTGCAGGATCTGCTGATTGCCGCTTTCATAGCCCACGAGCAGCAGGCGAAGACCATTGTCGCGCAGGATCTTCAGCGTCTCATAGGGCACGTTGGCCTTGGCATTGCACGACCAGGTGACGCCCAATTTGCCGAGCTCGCGTGCGAGTTCCTCGACGCGGGGCAGATTGTCGGTCAGCGTGTCGTCGTCGAAAAAGAGTTCCTGCATCTGCGGGAATTCCTTCAGGACGTACTTCACTTCCTCGATCACGTGCGGGATCGAGCGAACGCGGTAATTGTGCCCGCCGACGGTCTGCGGCCACAGGCAGAAGGTGCAGCGGCTCTTGCAGCCGCGCCCGGTGTAGAAGCTGACATAAGGGTGCTTGAGATAGCCGATGAAGTAATTCTCCATCTTCAGATCGCGCTTGTAGATCGGCGAGACGAAGGGGAGCGCGTCCATGTCCATCAGCACCTCGCGGTCCTCGTTATGGATGACGACGCCGTCTTCGTTGCGGTAGCTGATGCCCTTGATGTCGGCGAAGGGGATTTCCTTGGCGACGTCGAGGATGGTGAAATCAAACTCGTTGCGCGCGACGAAATCGACCGTCGGGGCATGTTCCATCGCCCAGGCGGCATCGACCGCGACGGTCGCGCCGATAAAGCCGACCTTGAGCTTGGGGTTCAGCTCCTTGAGCATCCCCGCCACGCGAACGTCCTGCTTGAAGCCGGGCGTCGAGGTGTGGATGATGACCAGATCGCGCTCATATGCCTCATGCTTGATGTCGTCGAAGCTCAGATCATGCGCGGGCGCATCGATCAATTTCGAATCGGGCACGAGCGCCGCCGGCTGGGCCAGCCAGGTCGGATACCAGAAAGACTTGATCTCTCTTTTGGCCTGATAGCGCGAGCCAGCGCCGCCGTCATAGCCGTCAAAAGAGGGCGCCTGGAGAAACAAGGTGCGCATCATAACCCGAAAAACCCTTATCGCGATTGCAATCGTCCGTCGCGGGTTACCCGGAATTCCGATCCCCGCCAATCAACTTTGTGCACGAAAAAGGTGGCGCAAAATAAGGCGAAGGAGAGGACATCCCGAATCGGCACGAAGATGAGGGGGCCAGAAACGGTGCCGGAGGCGATATCGAGCCGGATTTTGACAAGCGCGCGGGAGAACGCAGCGAGACCGAGGACCGTGAGCGCAGGGGCAGAAAACCCGGCGAGCAACGCGGCGATGACGGCCAACGGCAAGGTATGGACGACAATGCTGCCGGCAAAACCGGCAGGATCGATGCGGAAGATGGTGACGGTCCAGCGCATTTCGTGGGCGACCAGCGCGGCGAGCGTCGATTCGGAACAGCCATGGGTGATGAAGAAAGGGGGCAGCACCGAGCGCAGGCCAAGCGCGCGCACCGCCGCGCCGATCTCGTAATCATCCGCCAGCACATCCCCGAATGCCGGGAAGCCGCCGATTTTCCGCAAGGTATCGCGGGTGAAGGCCATGGTTGGCCCCAGGGTCGGCTTGGCCATGCCGAGCGCAACCCCCATCAACACGCTGGGCATGAATCGATAGGAAATATCCATCGCCGCCAGACGCGACCAGAAACCGGCATCGCCGCGCCCGATATGCAGGCAGCTGGCGAGCCCGACGCCGGGTTCAGCCAGCGCGCCTGCCAGGCGGCGCAGCGTATCGGGCGCCCAGGCGACGTCGCTGTCGGCGATGATGACAATGGGGTGGCGACCATGCTCGTCCATATTGGCGAGGTTGGACAGCTTGTTGTTGGCGCCGTGGCGCCGGTCGCTGATGACGATATCGATATCGGCGTTTGGATAGGCCGCGCGCGCCTGCGCAATGATGGCGAGCGCGGGATCGGCTGCATTGCGGGTGCCGAAAATCACCTGCACGTCGCCCGGATAATTCTGCGCGAACAGCGACTCGAGATTGGCGGCGAGCGCGGGTTCGGTGCCGTGGACGGGTTTCAGCACGGTGATGGCGGGCCAGGTGGCCTGATCAGACATGGGCGCGGCCTGCCGGGCCACCATGGCGGCAGCAAAGTTGAAGATCGCGCCGATGGCCGCCATCGCCATCACCAGGATCGAGAGGATGGTGACAATCATGTACCTGCGCGCTCCTGTCCCTCTCGACCCGGCATAGGCCAGCACCGGTTTAACGCGCAGTTCGCGCCGAAAGAACCCGCCCCACCGTCATGCCGGACTTGTTCCGGCATCCACGGTCGTCAATAAGCCGCGATTATCGTGTTTGCGGCACGGCGGACCCCGGAACAAGTCCGGGGTGACGAACAAATTTTGTAGCCAAGGTTGCGTCTCGGGAGCGGCGATGGAATTTGCAGGCGATCAGGTGCTGGTGACGGGGGCGACGGGCTTTGTCGGCTCGGCGGTGGCGCGCGCGCTGGTGGCGAAGGGCGCGCGGCTGACGTTACTGGTGCGCAAAGGCAGTGACCACACCAATGTGGCGGGGCTCGACGCGGTTCTGGCAGAGGGCGATCTGCGCGATGAGGCATCGGTGCGGCGAGCGGCCGAGGGGTGCCGTTATGCTTTCCACGTCGCGGCGGATTACCGAATCTGGGCGCCTGATCCCGAAGAAATCGTGCGAAACAACCGTGCCGGCACGCTGGCGGTGATGAATGCGCTGAGGGCGGCGGGGGTCGAGCGGATCGTCTATACCTCCAGCGTCGCCACACTGCTGCCGGGTGACCACGGGGCAGCCGACGAGACGCGACCCGCCAGGCCTGAACAGGCGGTTGGTGCGTACAAGCGCAGCAAGGTGGTCGCCGAACGGCTGGTCGAGGCGATGGCAGCGGATGGTTTGCCCGCCGTGATCGTCAATCCATCCACCCCCATCGGTCCGCGCGATGTGAAGCCGACACCGACCGGGCGAATCGTGGTGGAGGCAGCCAATGGCAAGATGCCCGCCTTTGTCGAAAGCGGGCTGAACCTGGTGCATGTCGACGACGTGGCGCAAGGCCATCTGCTGGCGCTGGAAAGGGGCAGGATCGGCGAGCGATATGTGCTGGGCGGGCAGGATGTGACGCTGCGGATGATGCTGGGCGAGATTGCGCGCATCACCGGGCGCAAGGCACCGACGATCAGCATCCCGCGCGGACCTCTGTTTCCGCTTGCCTATGCCAATGAGGCGTGGTGCCGGCTGACCGGCAAAACCGACCCGTTTTTGACGGTGGATTCGCTCAAAATGGCCGCGCACACCATGTATTATTCGTCTGCCAGGGCGGAGGCCGAACTTGGTTATCACGCGCGGCCCTATCAACAGGCGCTGGCCGATGCGATCGACTGGTTCCGCGCGGCGGGCAAGATTGCATGATCGTGCAAAGTCTCGCTTTGGCGACGGGCGGCATCGCGCTGGTGGTGTGGCTGGTGCTAGTGTTCGCGCGCGACGGATTCTGGCTGACCGCCGAGCGCGATACGCGGGGCCTGCCGGCTGAGCCGACACACTGGCCGGCCGTGACCGCGGTGGTGCCCGCGCGCGACGAGGCCGAGGTGATTGCGCGATCGATCGGCAGCCTGGTGGCGCAGGATTATCCCGGCGATTTCCGCATCATTCTGGTCGATGACAATTCGAGCGATGAGACGGCGGAGATTGCGCGCGGATTGGCCGGTGCGAGCGAGCGACTGACGATCCTGTCCGGCCAGCCGCTTGCCACCGGTTGGACGGGGAAGCTGTGGGCGGTGTCGCAAGGGATTATCGCGGCTGGCGATACAGCTGCGTATCTGTGGCTGACCGATGCCGATATCGCGCATGCGCCCGATACGTTGCGCACGCTGGTGACGCGGGCGGTGGGCGACAGCCGCGTGCTGGTGACGCTGATGGCGCGGCTGCGCTGCGAGAGCGTGGCCGAGCGCGCGCTGATCCCCGCCTTTGTCTGGTTTTTCCAGATGCTTTACCCATTCGGCGCGGTGAACAAGCCGAAGGGCGTGGGCGCAGCGGCGGGCGGGTGCATGCTCGCCGAGCGGGCGGCGCTGGAGCGAGCGGGCGGGATTGCAGCGGTGCGGAACGCGCTGATCGACGATTGCGCATTCGGCGCGCTGATGAAGAGGCAAGGCCCGGTCTGGCTGGGGCTCACCGATCGATC
>JBBQHG010000233.1:0-4452 GCA_038323755.1 Sphingomonadales bacterium | reverse complement strand
TTGTCAGGACCGGGCCAGGGCTACCAAAGCCAATGGCTGGGCCATTGGCTCGATCAGGCGAACCACTTGATATCTGCGGGCGGCTCGGCTGTTCCGGCCACGCTGTCGAATGCTTGAGCGATCACAAAGCGATTGGGCGGTTGGGTTGCCCCCTCACCCCGCCGCAAACGCGCCGCGCACCTTGCCCACCGCCTCTCGATACGGCGCCCTGATCGCCTCGATATCGGCGGCATAGTCACCCGTTGGGTAAAACACGCCCGCCACCCGGATCGTGCGGCTGCCATAATCGAGCACGGTCAGGATGATCGGCACGCCCGCCTGGCAGGCGATATGGTAAAAGCCGGTCTTCCATTCATGCGTCAGGCTGCGCGTGCCTTCGGGCGGGATGGCGAGGATCATCGCGTCTTCAGCCGCAAAGGCGGTGGCCATCGCGCCCACCACATCATGGCGCGCATCGCGGTCGATCGGCACGCAGCCAAGCCACAGCATCACGCGGCCAAAGGGGCCCGTCGTCAGGCTCTTCTTGCCCATCCAGCGCAGCGTCACGCGGTAATAGCCCGCCGCCGCCAGCATGTTCACCCCGTCCCAGTTCGATGTGTGCGGCGCAGCCAGCAGCACCGCCTTGTCGAGCATCGGCCAGTCGCCGCGTACCGTCCAGCCGCCCAGCCACAGATAGCCCCGCGCCAGCCAGCGCAGCCCGTCGCGCGCGACGCCGCGATAGGGGCCTGGTCGCGCCGTCAGCGCCGTCTGTCCGTCGTCCATCGCCCGCTCCCCTATAGCGCGGCAGCCTATCACCAAAGCCGGGGCAGACGCCAACCGCTTGACTCCGCCCTCCGCCGCCGTCGACCCTTGACGACAGGGAGAGCCGTTGCATGACCATCACCATTACAGCCTTCGAAAAATCGCCGGACGGCGGCCAAGGGCTGGCGCGCGACACCCGCGTTCGCTGGGCGCTTGAGGAAGTCGGGCTGGCCTATGACGTTCGCCTCGTCTCCTTCGCCGCGATGAAGGCCCCGGCGCATCTGGCGCTGCACCCCTTCGGCCAGATCCCGATCTTTGAGGAAGGCGATCTCACCCTATTCGAAAGCGGGTCAATCATCCTTCACCTTGCCCAGCATCATGGCGGGTTGCTGCCGGATGAGCCCCATGCCCGGGCACGTGCGGTCAGCTGGATGTTCGCCGCGCTCAACACCGTCGAGCCGCCGATCCTCGATCTTGCCACCGCCCGGCTGCTGGAAGGCGACAAGCCTTGGGCTGCCGATCGCCTGCCGCTGGTGCAGGACCGTATCCGCCAGCGGCTGGCGCAACTGGCCGATCGTCTCGGCAGTGGCGATTGGCTCGATGGCGGCTTCAGCGCGGGTGATTTGCTAATGGTCTCGGTGCTGCTCCGGCTGCGGATGTCGGGCATGCTCGATGCCTTCCCCACTCTTGCCGCCTATGTCGCGCGCGGTGAGGCCCGCCCCGCCTATCAACGCGCCTTCGCCGCGCAACTCGCGGTCAACGCGCCATAGCCCCACGCCCTCACCCCAGCCCATAATGCCCAGCCACCCGGTCGAGCGCCAGGCACAGCACCAGCTTGCCCGCGCGCACGGGCCAGCCCAGCGCCTTTTCCGCCATCGGCAGCCCCTCGCCCGCGCATACCACGCGCCACAGCACATCGCTCAGGCCCGGCCCGGCAGCGGCAATCGCTGCGTCAAAACGGCGCTTGGCGGATAGCTGCGCCAGCGTCGGGTCCATCGCCGCCGCCGCGCCGCGCCGCCCCTTGGCGATGGGGGATGCGTCCCAGCGCATGGTCACGCTCGGGCCAAGCGATGCCATTTCATAATCGGCACGTAGCCGTTCGCCGGCCTCGAACTGCCGGGCGTCGACCATCCCGCGCGCGCGCAGCCACGACAAAGGCGATTCGGCAAGGTTCACCGTCACGCTGCGGCGGCGCACTGCCTTGGCCGTACCGCCGGGGGTCTGGCCGTCAGCCATCACGCCGCGTTCGTCGATTCCCCGTTCCACCAGTTTCCGCATGCCATCCTCCTGTGCGTTCGAGTCGCATTTTTCTTGCCACAGCGGCGCTATTGTAGGAAAATGAAAAACCAAATCGGTTACCGACAAAGGGGGCTCGATGATCACCGCCATCCGTGAAGTGCGCCGCGCCAAGGGCATGACGCTTGACGATGTCGCCCGCGCCTGCGTGCCGCCCACCACAGCGCAGACGATCGGCCGGCTCGAAACCGGCACGCGCACCGTTTCGGTCGGCTGGCTCAATCGCATCGCCATGGCCCTGGGCGTCACGGCGGCGGATCTCGTCAAATTGCCCGATCGCAGCGATATCGCGGTTGCCGCCATTCTCGATGCCGCCGGCGCGCACGCCCCGCGCCTCGCCGCCACGCTCACGCCGCCCAGCCCCACGCCCGGGCTTATCGCGGTCACGGTATCGGCCAGCCTGGGTGAGTATCGCGCGGGCGATGAAATCTGGTGCGAGCGGCTCGATCCGGCGGGCTTTGGCCGCGCGCTCAACCGCGACGTGCTCGTGCCGCGGGCGGCGGGGCGCTTTGTGTTCGGACGGTTGATCGGGCGTGAGGAGCCCGCCGATGCCGCCAGCCCGGGCAAACTCCACCTGCTCCCGCTCGGCGCCGGCGCCCGTCAGCAGGTCGTCACCGATCCCGCCTGGATCGCACACGCCGTCCGCCTTATCAGAACGCTTTGATTTCAACAGGTTATGGTAAAATGGTGGGCGATGACGGGCTCGAACCGCCGACATTCTCGGTGTAAACGAGACGCTCTACCAACTGAGCTAATCGCCCGCCCGAAAACCCCGTGCCAAACCGCGCGCCATTCCGCAACCCCTCCTAGCCGATCACCCCGCCGGCCCGCTTCACCGCGGCACAATATCCCCGCATCCCTGCCCGCGCCTTGGGCGACAGGATCATGAAGGCGCGGCGTCGGTCGGCGGGGTCAGGCACCCGGTCGAACAGCGCCGCCTCGGTCATCCGGCCGATCCATCGCAACGCCGTCGTCGGCGCAACCGCCGCCGCAATGCACAGGCTGGATACCGACACCCGGCTGTTCTCGAGCTCGGCGGCGAACAGGTCGAGCAGCATGTCCCATGCCGGATCCTCGAGCAGCCCGGCCTCGAAGAACTGGTCGCGCAACCGCCGCATCCGGATCGCGTGCCGCACCTCGGCGGCGGAGATCGCCACTGGCTCCTCTTCTCCGCGATAGCCGGTGGAGCGATCGCCGAGCATCTCTCGCCGTGGCGGATCGCGCTGGTCGCCCGTCAGGCGCGCAAGCATCGCGGCAATCCGCGCCACCTCATCGTTCAGCCGCCGCAGCCGATCCGCATCGCTATCCTCCTCGCGCACCCCGCGATGTCGCCCGCGGTCCGCCAGCGCGACTGCAATCGCCGTCAGTCGCTCGGCATGGCTTGGCGCGCACAGCAGTTGCACCCGCCCCGCCAGAAGCCGCGCCGCGACTTCGTCGATCTGGTCATCGCTGAGCACCACGATAATCGGCACACGCCCCGCCGCCTCAAGCGCCGCTGCCGCCTCGAGTGTGGCGCCCAGCAAATCGGCGGCCACGCCGGCCGCTTCGATCATCACCAGATCAGCCGCCAGGTCGGGCAACAGTCTGGCTGGCGCATCGCTGAAATCGATCGGCCCTTCGGCGGCCACGGCCATCGCCGCCAGCGCCTCCGTCGCGTCACGCGTGTCCGAAAAGGCGCCGGCGACCAGCAACGCCTGCGCGCGCCGTCCAAAACCATCGATACTGCCCAAGCCCGCCATGGTTCACTCTCCCACGCGACACATGGCCGTGCCCCGTCGAAAGATGCTTAGCGGTATCGATGCGCAGCGGGTCGGGCGTTCAAACCAGAATGGACTTTTGCACGGCCAACAGGCGGATGATCGCACCAATCTGGTGCCTTCCTCCCTCCGACCCTCCGATAGGCATCTTAATCGAGCGCCTTGACGATATCCTCAACCATCTTCTTGGCATCGGCGAGCAGCATCATCGTGTTGTCCATGTAGAACACATCGTTATCGACCCCGGCATAGCCGACCCCGCCCATCGATCGCTTGATGAACAGCACGGTCTTGGCCTTCTCCACATCAAGCACGGGCATGCCATAGATCGGTGAGGTCTTGTCGGTCTTGGCCGCCGGATTGGTCACGTCGTTCGCGCCGATGACAAAGGCCACATCGGTCTGTGCGAATTCGCTGTTGATGTCCTCGAGCTCGAACACATCGTCATAGGGCACATTGGCCTCGGCGAGCAGGACGTTCATATGGCCCGGCATGCGACCGGCCACCGGGTGGATCGCGAACTTCACCTTCACGCCGTGCTCACGCAATTTGTCGGTCATCTCGCGCAGCACGTGCTGGGCCTGCGCCACCGCCATACCGTAACCGGGGACGATGATGACCTGTTCTGCCTGGCCCATCAGGAAAGCGGCATCCTCGG
>JBBQHG010000232.1:0-4505 GCA_038323755.1 Sphingomonadales bacterium | reverse complement strand
CCCCGAATCTTGGGCAGCGCATCGCTAAGCTGGGTGCCATGCGGGTCCACGAGATCGGCGACCACCGTTCCATCGGCTAGCCTCGACAGGAAGAGGAAATCTGGTCGCAGAATTTTATAACCGCCGTTCGCCTCGTAGGCGATTCCGAGCGCCTCCGGAGTCGCTCTTGCTGGATTGCGGTACCATGCCTCAAAACCGGTGCGGGCGCTCTCGCGAGCAAGCACGTCCTGTTCCCAGCCATTCAATTCGGCGGGAAACAGGCCTTCAGCGTCGCACATCAGATGACAGCGATACCTTGGGAGCGGCGTCTCTTCGCCATTTTCCTCGCGCGCTGTCGACGCGACGAGCCACTCGCGTGGATGACCGAGGTCCTGTGCCTCAGGTTCCGCGCTCATTGCGCGGATTTGACGATACTCTTCCTGACGCTCGTCCCCGAGCGACTTTATCGCGATCCTGTACTGGTCTAACCATCGCCGCGTAAGTCTCTCAGCCTCGATTTCGAGATACTCGCGCACTCCGTCCACCAAGGCGAGTGCCGCAATCTCGACATGTGCTGCGATCAACGCCTCTTCCGGGTCGCTTTCGGGCATGTTGCGCGCAAGATGCTCAGCGTAGGTCCGAGCAAGATCAGGGCTAACCACCCGCGCGGCGCGCCTATATGCATCCTCGATCACCGCCATATCAGCGCTTTCAACGAAGGCATTAAATCGGGTGACCCGTTCGCGGAGGTCGGCCGTGAGGGCGACGCCTTCGACCGTCAGGACCGACTGCCTGGCTGCTTCCAACTGACTAGCGTAACGCACTCGCGTCGCGTCGAGCGCGGCATGCATTTCGCGGTGCGCTTCCTTGCCGGCATCGGCGAGAATACCGTCTGTCGCCAATTCGTGTGCTAACGCAGTGAGGCGCTTGACGGGCCGCGGCGCGCGGTGGGGAAGCGACTGCGTTGGCAGAGACAGGAATCGGCCCCAGGCATCGGCGGCAACCAATGGGTTAGGCATCATCTCGGCAGGATTGATCAAGACACGCCGACCCGAAAGCGGCTGCTCCCCGTCGCCTCCACCCGCCATTAGGGCATCAGCAACCGCCTTTACCGCGGCCCTATCGAAGAACGGGAGCAGACAGTCGACGGAATTGAGTTTGTCGTTACCGGGGATACGCCGTGCGAGGGGAGTGCGTACCATGCGGCCGAGGAGCTGGGTAATATGCGTCGGATCCTGCGCCGCGCGGAATGACACCATCACCTCCGCGCGTGGACAATCCCAGCCGGTGCTGATCGCGTCTTTGGCGATCAGAACGCGAATCCATGCGGACTCCTGGACCCGCTCGGGAGAGATGTACGGAACCACATGACGGCCGAATGTCTGCGTTACGTGCTCACCGAATACGTGAGCGATCGCGTCTTGCGACAAGCCAGGCCAGCGCTCGTAGATCATATCCAGAGCGCGGCCGATCTCGTTTGGGTCTGGTGTATTCCTGACCTGAAGGACGAGCAGGGGCTGGACGGTGGGTGTGCCAGCCTGTTGCGCGGCATAGTCCGCCCAGGCTTGAGTCGATTCGACGATCTTGTCGGTTGCCCGTCGCACAAGCACCGTCTCGAAATGCCCGGCCTCGTCGGGAATATCGAGGACGATCGTGTCTTTCAGCAGACCAGATTCCTGCACCTTGGCAGGGTCGACAGCGACGCCGGGCAAAATGCTGCGCCCGCGGGCCTCGCGCATTGCGATGTTGAACCGCTCGACCGTCGCAGAGATGCCCCATACGATTGGCATCGATGGCACGGAGCCTGCGCCGTTGATTAGCCGACGAACGATTGTCGACCGGTCCTGCAGCGTGCGGCCTTCGCCCATCCCGCGGTGCGCCTCGTCCAGCACGAGGTAAAGCGTCAGCGCCGGGTCCTCGATCGTGTTCCGGATCGTGTCCCAGATCGTGTAGGAGCGTGCGTCCGGCCGCATGTCAGGCAGGCTCGGCTCCGCTTCATCCTCCGGCTCGTGACCACGTACGAGCAAACTGTTGCGTGACAGCTTGTGCGTGTTGAGAAAATAGACCTTGCCCGGCGCGAGCTTCTCGCGATTGAAGCTGTTCTCGACGACGTGCAGATCGGTCCAGTTGAGACGATCCGAGGCCTCGCCCAACCTGAAACGTGTCTGTTCGTTCAGTGAGGGGTCATCGCTGAACCAGATTACTACGGCGCCGCGATCGGCATCAAACTCAAATGTATCGTCACCGTGAAAGAGAGCCTCGAAGACCGCAGCGGCCATGATGGTCTTGCCGGCGCCCGTAGGTGCCGTCAGCGAAAAGGCCTGAACCTCATTGTCCTCGTGCCACCGGCGCTGGGCGCGGCGAAGCCGCTCCAGAACTTGGGAGACGGCGTCTTCCTGATAATCCTTCAGCGTGAACTTCATTCGGTGCCCCCGCTGACGAACCGGAAATTGGAGAGGTAGGATTCATAAAGGCGAACAGCCTCAATCCCATCCGGAAGCTGGCGCGACACCGATTGGTAGCGCCGGTCGTCATTGGTAACGATAAAAGCGCAGGTGGCTTCTTCGGCATCTTTCATCGCCGCGCAAAACTCCGATGATCTGTCGAGATCGACAAGCAGGCCGTACGCCCGAACTATCTTCCAGCCATTGTCCGGGACCTCCTCGATACGGTCGCCGCAGGCGCCGGCGCGAAGCCAAAGCAACGGGGCGACACGTTGAAACGCGAGGTTGTGACTGACCGCGATCGGCGTTTCATAAGTGAGAGTAAAAAACTCCGCATTCTCAGCAAAGCCTTCGGCCATCGGGAATTCATCGTTGAATCGATAGTCGCCAGGGACAGCCGTGCCATCAGCACGTTCCCCGGTAATCGCGGCAGCGATACGCGGCTTGGTGATGTAGTCGCATATCCCGAGCCGCTCCCACTCTTCATCGCCCGGTCGCAAACCGCTACGCCGCAACGCCGTCTGCTCGTCGGCGCTCACTTCGTTATTGGTGATGCAGATTGCGCGTCTCGATCCGCCATCCTGGCGGTTAAGGCGCATGACCGCATGTGCGGTCGTCCCCGATCCGGCGAAGAAGTCCAGGATCACCGCGTCAGGAATATCTGCTACGAAAAAGCGAAGTATGTCTTCAACCGCGTAGAGCGACTTGGGATAGGGAAATCGCCGCCCCGCCAGCAAGCAGCTCAAGACGTTCGTTCCGCCGGTTTCGGCATTATGTGACGGGAGGTTCCAGACGCGCTTGGGCGGCGGGGCATCATCGTCGGTCGCTGCAGTGCCGATAAGCGAACCATCGCGAGCCCTGCCGGTAATTTGGATCGTTCCTGCCGTGATCGCGGAGATGGTGCCTCCCGCAAGGTATTGAACGGTGCCGCTCAGTGCTGTGCGGTTCCAGCGATTCACGCGGGCGTACCCGTTCGCCCAGTTCCGTTTAAGGACTTCAGGCGTCAGGCCCCAGAGCATTTCCGTGCCGTCCGGCTTGAGCGGCCACAGCGCGACAGTGCCTGGAGGAACGGCAATGGTTTCACGGTCGATACCGTCCGCGACTGGGTTGCCGACCGAGTGGAGGCGTCCAGTCGCCTCGTCGACGAAGATTGGATAGAACTGGTTGGGCCGGGCCCCTCGCGTGCTGCTGGGTTCGCGCCGACGCAAACCCAACCATTCGAGCGCTTGCTGATCGGCAGAGTCGCCCTTGATGGGATCGAGCATGTTGCGCACCCAAGGGTTGACCTTCGCCTCGCCCAGCGTGACGACAAAGATGTGCTCCTCAACCCGTGAAAATTTGCCGACTCTGACCGCGCCCTTCGCGCTGATGACGCTGGTCACCATCTGGATATCTGCGTCCGGAAAGACCTGCTCGAGCAGCAGTGCTAGGCAATGGACCTCCTTTTCGTCGATGCTGACCAGGATCACGCTGCGCTCGGGTCGCATCAGCTCACGCGCGATTCGGAGCCGCCGCTCCATCATGGCAAGCCACTTGCTGTGGCGATACTGGTCCTCAGCCTCGACGTAATCGTTGTTGTATTTCCAGTCCCGCGCGCCCGAATTGTAGGGCGGATCGATATAGATTGCGTCGATCCGTCCGCGATCGCTGAACGTCAGCGCCTGAAGCGCATGAAAATTCTCTCCGTTGATGACGACATGGGTCGGACGGGCGTCGGAGTGCTTGACCTCGCCAGTGCTGACAAGCCCCGGATAGATGATGTCGCGGAATTCGGCCATGACGACGAGATCGCTGAGGGCGACGTTGTGCCTGTCAGCGTACTCTGCGCCAGGGCTCAATCGCTCGACGTCGGCAGTGTCATTGGCGCGATCGATATCGCTGACGGTCCAGAGATCGCGCGCACCCGGCCCAGGTGAGCCTCGAGGAGCGCAGATTCGAACCTTGTCGCCTTTGCGCACAGGGCGCCCAGGAAGCTCGACCGCTTCCGGCCGATGGCGCTCGAAGTTGAGGCCGAAAGCGCGGCGGGATGCAAGCGCACGGAACTCGCGCTCCAGATCTTGACCGAGCTGCGCATCACTTGCT
>JBBQHG010000231.1:0-4519 GCA_038323755.1 Sphingomonadales bacterium | reverse complement strand
ATTGGCGGCACCGTCGGTGACATCGAATCGCTGCCCTTCATCGAGGCGATTCGTCAGCTGCGCAACGATTTGGGGCGTGGCCAGTCAGTCAGCATCCATGTGACGCTGGTGCCATATATCGCCGCCGCCGGTGAGTTGAAGACCAAGCCGACCCAGCATTCGGTGCGGGAACTCGCAGCGCTCGGCGTGCAACCCGATGTGCTGGTGTGCCGCTGCGAACATCCGCTGCCCGAAAGCGACCGTGCCAAGATCGCGCTGTTCTGCAACGTGCGCAAGGAAGCCGTTATTCCAGCGCTCGATGCCAGCAGCATCTATGCCGTGCCGATGCAATATCATGCCGAGGGACTCGATTCAGAGGTGCTCCGCGCCTTTGGTATCGAGCCCGGGAGTACGCCCGATCTGTCGCGCTGGGTGGATATCGTCGATCGGCTGACCAACCCCGAAGGCGAGGTGACGGTTGGTGTGGTCGGCAAATATGTCGGGCTGCAAGACGCGTACAAGTCGCTCAACGAGGCGCTGGTGCATGGCGGTATCGCTAACCGGGTGAAGGTCAATATCGAGTGGATCGACGCCGAATTGTTCGAATCGCCCGAGAGTGATGTCGCCGCGCGGCTGGAGCCGCTGCATGCCATTCTGGTGCCGGGCGCGTTCGGTGAACGGGGCGCAGAGGGCAAGATCGCCAGCGTCCGCTTCGCGCGCGAGCGTGACATTCCCTATTTCGGCATCTGCTTCGGCATGCAGATGGCGTGTATTGAAGGGGCGCGTGATCTCGCCGGCATCGCGCAGGCCAGCTCGACCGAATTTGGCCCCACGACTGAGCCCGTTGTCGGCATGATCACCGAATGGATGAGCGCTGACGGGCTGCAGAAGCGCGAGGAAGGCGGCGATCTGGGCGGCACCATGCGGCTCGGCGCCTATCCGGCCAAGCTCGATGGCAATAGCGTTGTCTCTTCCATCTATGGCGCTGACGAGATCTCAGAGCGCCACCGCCACCGCTATGAAGTGAACACGCATTACCGCAATGCGCTGGAAAAGGGCGGGCTGGTGTTCAGTGGCATGTCGCCGGATGGCACGCTGCCTGAAATCGTCGAGCGACCGGACCATCCGTGGTTCGTCGGGGTGCAGTTCCATCCGGAATTGAAGAGCAAGCCGTTCGATCCGCACCCGCTGTTCGCCAGCTTTATCGAGGCAGCGGTACGGCAGAGTCGGCTGGTCTGAGGGAACAGGCGCGGGCCAGGCCGCGTTCATCGGCGTAATGCAAGGCAATGCCATTGCTTATCCGAGGATGCTCCGCTCGATGTCGATTGCCCAGCCTGCCGATCATGACCGTCTGAAGGGCGCGCTGGCAGCAATCCTGGTCCAGCTTGCGATAGGCTATGCGCTGGTGGTGGGTCTGGCATTCAGCTTTCCGCAGCCTGTGGACGAAGCGATGAAGATGTTCGTCGTGCCGCGCGTGCCGGCCCCGCCAGTCGAGGCGATACCCCCGGCGCCAAGACTGGCACCCAAATCGGCTGGCGCTGCGTCACCGCCCAATTTGAAAGCCAAGGCAACCGAGCTGGTCGTGCCGCCGCTGGTTATCCCGCCGCCGCTGCCGCCCCCCGTCGTCGTGGCGCTGAAGCCAGGGACCGGGGCAGCGCCAAATACCGGCGCCAGCCTGGTCCGCGGCCCGGGGAGCGGCGCCGGGGGCGTTGGCGAAGGGACCGGCAGTGGCGGGCAGGGCGACGGTATCGGCGGTGGCGGCAATCCGCTGCGCCAGATTGCGGGCCGTATCACCGGCCGGGACTATCCCGAGCGCCCCTATCGCGCTGGCATCGGCGGCACGCTTTACGTGCGATACGTCGTCGGCGTGCATGGCCGGGTAAGCGACTGCTCAATCGTTCGATCAAGCGGCAATGCCGAACTCGACAGCGCGACCTGCCGCCTTCTTACCGAACGCTTTCGCTATAAGCCGCGCCGTGATGCCGCTGGCAAGCCTGTCCCCACGGTCATCACTGAGGATCACACCTGGGTGGTCGATCGGCCGCAGCAGACAGAAGAAGGGGTGCCCGAGCCAGGCCCGGACACCCCATAATCGCCAATAGCGCGTTGCCAGCGATCAGGCGGCTACGGCGGTGTTACCCTCGATTGCGGCGAGCGGTGCGCCCGTCTTGATCGCGATCGTCTTGGGTTTCATCGCTTCCGGCACTTCACGCACCAGATCGATCGTCAACAGCCCGTCATTCAGCCGGGCATCGTCGACCCGCACGAAATCGGCGAGTTCGAACCGCCGCTCGAAGCTGCGATTGGCAATGCCGAGATGGAGATAGGCGCTGTCGGATGCTGCCTGCTCTTCCTTCTTGCCCTTCACCAGCAGCAGGTTCTGCTGCGCGGTGATCTCGATGTCGCCGCGCGCAAAGCCGGCCACCGCCAGCGTGATGCGGTAGCGGTCATCCGCCAGTTTTTCGAGATTGAAGGGCGGATAATTCTCGGTCGTCGCTTGCCGTGCGCTGGCTTCCAGCATGTCGAACAAACGGTCAAAGCCGATCGCGGAACGGCGATAGGGGGTCAAATCAAATGCACGCATTATCAAATCCTCCAATGAGCAAAATGAACAGTCACAAGGGCGCCCGCAGCTGCGCGACACCCGCCTTTGCACGGCCCAATGGCACCGTACGGCGCTGATTTGGGGCGACTTATCGCGGCGTCAAGAGGTGCAACCGCAGTTTTTCATGCCAAGAAATATTCTCTTTACTGCCCGCAAGCAGGCAATGGGATGAACTCCCACTAAAAAGATAGACATTCTGACTCATTGGATCGCATCAAAGGGGATCGAGATGAGCTCAACGCTGCCACTCGCTTTGCTGGCCCTCGCCGGTCAGCTCGGCCAGACGCCCGAAGACCAGCCTGCACCATCCCCGCCGCAGCAAAGCGCGCCACAGGATGAAGGGCGACTGGGTGAGGCGCAACAAAGCAGCGGGGACATCGTCGTCTCCGCCCGGCGGCGAAACGAAAGCGTGCAACGCGTGCCGATTGCCATTTCGGTCATTGGCGGAACGGCGCTGGCGGAAACCGGCACGTACAATGTCAACCGGCTCACCCAGCTCCAGCCGTCGCTGCAATTCTATTCGACCAACCCGCGCAATTCAGCCGCGAACATCCGCGGGCTCGGCGCACCCTTTGGTCTCACCAATGACGGGATCGAGCAGGGCGTCGGCATCTATGTCGATCAGGTCTATTACAGCCGCATTGCCTCTGCGAGTTTCGACTTCACCGATACTGACCGGATCGAAGTGCTGCGCGGGCCGCAGGGGACGCTCTATGGCAAGAACACGACCGCCGGTACGATCAGCGTCACCACCCGCAAGCCGAGCTTCACACCAGAAGCCCGCGTCGAACTGACCGGCGGCAATTACGATTTCTTTCAGGGCAAGGCGTCCGTCTCGGGGCCCATCATCGCTGATCGGCTCGCCATCCGTTTGTCGACGTCGGTCACCACGCGGCAGGGGACGATCTTCAATGTCCGCACGGGGGAGCATCTCAACAGCCAGGACAATGCCAGCTTTCGCGGGCAGCTGCTGTTTCAGGCAACCCCGTCGCTCGATTTCACCCTCTACGGTGACTATAACCGGCAAGACCCTAGCTGCTGCGTGCAATATTATGCGCGGACCGGATCGACCCAGCGGCCGCTCAATCGGCAATATGCAGCGCTTGCGGCGGCACAGGGCTATGCCGTGCCATCGACCAACGCCTTCGACCGGCTGACAGATGTCGATACGGCGCTGCAAGCCAAACAAACGCTGGGCGGCGTGTCGCTGCTGGCGAACTGGAATCTGGGCGGGGCGACGCTCACTTCGATTTCCGCCTATCGCTTCTGGGATTGGCAACCATCGAACGACCGGGATTTCATCGGCCTGCCGATCACCACCGTGTCGGCGAATCCTTCGCAGCAATATCAGGTCACGCAGGAACTGCGGCTGGCGTCGAATGGCGCAAACACGCTCGATTATGTTGTCGGCGGCTTCTATTTTTACCAGAGCATCGATACCCAGGGGCTGCAGGTGCAGGGCCGCTCGGCAGGCGCCTTTCTGCTCAATCCGACCAGCGCTGGCGGGCGCAATCCGGCCACGCTTGATGGACTGACGGCCCGCAACACCATTGGCTTTACCAACACCAGCGCGGCGCTGTTCGGCAAGCTGACCTGGCATGTGACCGACAAGCTGCAGATCGCGCCCGGCCTGCGGGTGAATTACGACAAGAAGGACGGCAATTATGTGTCGGTTGTAACGACCGGTGCGGGCAGCACGACGCTGAACAGCGACCAGCGCGGCGTGCTCGCCCCGCAAAACTATGCGCCGCGCTTCGACAACTGGAACGTGTCGGGAGACGTCACCGCGTCGTATCAGTTTACGCCGGAGGTGTTCGGCTATGCGACCTATGCACGCAGCTACAAATCGGGCGGCATAAACCTTTCCGGCCTGCCGCTTGATGCGAACAACACCCCGATTTTGACCGCCTCGACCGTCAAGCCTGAACAGGTCAA
>JBBQHG010000230.1:0-4535 GCA_038323755.1 Sphingomonadales bacterium | reverse complement strand
CGAGCGAGCGTCCCTCGGCATCGACGGTCATCACGCCGAAATCGGTCAACCGGCCTTTGTGCCAGCCGGATACGGTGATGGCGAAGCGCCCGTCGGCCAGCCGCATCGAATAATTGCCGGCGGTGGCAGGTGCCCAGCCCTTGCCGTCCAGCCAGCGCCCGGCAGCGATGATCTGCGCCTTCGCCTCGCCCAGGGTCATCGCTGTCATTGGGTCACTCGGGCTGAAGGGGTGGAGCGGGTAACGGGAATCGAACCCGTGTATTCAGCTTGGAAGGCTGCTGTACTACCATTGTACTATACCCGCATTGGCCGGTTCGATTACTGTCAAGCGCCCGTCAGCGCAAGCGCGGCCGCACGGTATGCGCTCGGCGTTGTCGCTTCACTGTCGCGAAACGCACGATTGAAGCTGCCGAGCGATCCGAACCCGGCATCGAGCGCGATCGTCAGGATCGGCACGTCGCGCTGTGCCGGATCGCTCAGCGCGGCCTTCACCTCGGCCAGCCGGTAGCCGTTCAGAAACGCGGCAAAATTGCGATAGCCAAGCCGCCCGTTGATCGCACGGCGCAGGCGATATTCGGGCTCGCCCAGCTGCGCGGCCAGCCCCGCAATGGTCAGCGTTTCGTCCCGGTACGCCCGCTGCTCCGCCACATGGATCCGCACGCGATCGGCCAGCAGCGCGCTGGCGCTGTCGTCGATCGGCGTTTCGGCGCGCGTCGGCGGCTGCCGCCCCAGGAAAATGTCGCTCCGCCTGAACCCCAGTATCGCGATGCAGATCCCGCTGGTGACAGCCAGAATGGCAAGGCTGATCGCCAACGCCACGGCCGGACCGGCGCGCTCGGTCGATGTCAGATTATTGACGGCATAAACCAGGTTGATCATCACGACCGCGCCACCGGTCGACCAGACAAAGCCGATCCGCAGCCGTCGCCGCGCCTCGATCAGGTCATTCTCGCGCCCCTGCCACGCGACCCACAGCCCGGCCAGGGCGAGCCCCAGCCACAGCGCGCGCATCGGCAGGTCGGTTGGCCAGAAATTACCCTGTTGCGGCGTCCACATCGCAAAATTGGCAAGCGACAGCGCCAATGTGCCGCTGATCAGCAGCCAGCTGCGCCAGCCAAACCGCACCTCGTCGTTGAACCAGCTGCGCACGAACAGCCAGAAAAAGCCGGAAATAGATGCCTCGCCGAACAGCAGCACAATGCTGAGCGGTTGGTCCAAGGTGGCCAAGCCGTGCGCTTCGGCGATCACGCTGCAGGCAATTCCGATCATCAGGCAGATCGCCATCCGACCGGGCAAGGCCTGGCGGTGGTCGCGGGTCAGCAAAGCGGCGACCAGCACCAGCAGTGACAATGCGCCACCGCGCGCCATCAGATCCAGTTCGGAAAAGTTCATGATCTGCTGCTGTCAGAGCCTCGCTTCGCGTGCAAGGGGACGAAAAAAAGGGGCGGGGCATGCGGCCCGGTACCGGGCGTCGTGCCCCGCCCAGTCGGTCACGGGCTGATCAGTGTTGTCACAACGCCCCGTGACTCGGTGGTTGGGTCGCTCGCCCCGCCACCCGCCGCCGCCGGTGCGGTCACGCGGCCAAAAGTGGCGCGATAGTGCGGGTGTTCGGTACCCATCAGCCGGTCCCAATAAGTGAACCAGAAGCCATAATTATAGTTGAAGCCGCCGCTATGGTGCAGGTCGTGATGCGTCGTCGCGCTGATCCAGCTGGTCAGCGGGGTGGACAGCCACCAGCGTGGATGCAGCTCCAGCCCGGCATGCGCGGTGACATTGCGGATGATCTGCACGGTCAGGAAGCCGAAGGTGACGATTCCCGGCGTCGGCACGACAATCAGCCAGAGCGGCATGAACAGCGCATTCACGATCGCCTCCGGCACAGCAAAGCTATAGGCGGTCCAGGGCGTCGGTGTGGTCGATTGGTGGTGGTGCCGGTGAAAGGTCTTGAACAGCAGGCGGGTGTGCATCGCCCGGTGCGTCCAGTAAAAATAGGCGTCGTGGCCCAGCACGATCAGGCCGAACATCATCAGATTATAGCGCAGGGAATGGTCGTCGCCGCCATAGGTCATCAGGCCGTTATGTTCCGACCAGTCGATCGGAATCGAAATAAGCAGGTAAATCAGGATCGTTATCAGTGATGCGCTGACCTCGCGGCGGAAATCGGCGCGCGTAGCGGTGCGCGGCTGGATCTGGCGCGATTTCCACGCCGTCCGTTTGATCAGCCAGACGATGCCCGCAAGCACACCCGCCGCTATGAAATAACGCCCCAGTTCATAGGGAAGATAATAGCGGCAGTCGTCGATGATGACGTCGATCAGCGATTTTGGTTGAATCATGCGGTGTCTCCGATAGCCCGTCCGCCATCGGCCCCACGCGGCTGAAAATCCGCCCGTCATTCAAAATTGGCTGGCCAGATTTGAAAAATGGCCAGTGACCAATCCCGGTACGGCGCTCGGTCGACTCACCTTTTGGCTTGCGGGCGGAGGAGGTGCCGCATGGCGCTGCCCGATCAGGGAGCACGCGCAGCGCCTGGCAAGTCAATCAGATATTCCATTATATGGAAGGGAGGGTCTCGAAACTACCGTCTGCTGCGGAGAAGCGGAAACATCTAATTACGGGTCACCGGCCAGCAAGGCCACGCACAAAGGACCCGACCGATGACCCGCCTCACCATCCCCGCCACCGTTGCCGACGCGCCCAAAGCTGCGCGCCCGCTGCTCGACGCCGTTGCCAAACAGCTCGGCAGCGTTCCCAACATGTTTCGCGCCATCTCGACCAGCCCGCAGGCGCTCGAAGGCTATCTCGGCCTCTCCGGCGCTTTGGCAAGAGGCAGCCTGCCCGCCGCGACGCGTGAGCGCATTGCGCTCGCCGTCGCTGAGGTGAACGGCTGCAACTATTGCCTGTCGGCACACACTTATCTTGGCCGCAACCTCGCCAAGCTCGACGATGCCGAGATTACCGCCAATCGCAATGGCGCCTCGAACGATCCCAAGGCCGACGCTGCCGTCCGCTTCGCGGCAAAGATCGCCAGGGACCGTGGTCACGTCACCGATAGCGATTTCGCCGCCGTAAAGCTCGCCGGCTACACCGACGCGCAGGTCATCGAAATCGTCCAGCACGTCGCGCTCAACAGCTGGACCAACTTCTTCAACGAAGTCTTCCAGACCGACATCGACTTCCCTGTCGTCGAGGCCCGCTCGCAGAACGCACGGGCCGCCTGAGTCCCCGCAATTGCCAACCGTCCATCCCGGCGGGCGCCCGCCATCCCATCAAATCGTGAAAGGATTGTCCCGTGAAACTATGCCGTTCCCTCGTCCTCGCATCGCTGATCGCCGCCGCCGTTGCGGTGCCGGTGCTCGCTCAGACCTTCAACGCCGACCAGCCTGTCGAAAAGCCGGCCGCCGCGTTCTCGTTCGACACCATCACCCCGTTCCTCAAATTCTCGGACGCTTATGGTGATCGCCAGAGCGGTCCCCACGGCACCTTCGGCATCATCCCGGGCAACACTGCGAGCCCTTCGCACATTCACAGCGCCGCTTATCACGGCGTCGTCATCAAGGGCGTCGTGACCGACGGCTTCAATGGCGAGAAGAACCCGCCGCGGCTTGGGCCCGGATCCTATTGGTACGTCCCTGCCAACGCCGTCCATGTGACCGCCTGCGTCTCGGCCGAGCCATGCCTTTTCTACACCCATTCGGACGCGAAGTTCGATTTCGCCCCCGCCGAACCCCGGCACTGATCTCATCCCTCGGGCGCCGGCTCCCCCCGGTCGGCGCCCAACGTCTACAGGAGCCTTCCCCATGACCCTCTACAAGTTCGCCACCGTCAACGACCGTCAGATCTTCTATCGTGAAGCCGGCGATCCCTCGCTGCCGACGATCATCCTGCTGCACGGCTTCCCGACCAGCAGCTTCATGTTCCGCAACCTGATCCCGCTACTGGCGGACAAATTTCATGTGATCGCGCCCGATTATATCGGCTTCGGTCAGTCGGACGCACCGTCGGTCGACGACTTCGACTACAGCTTCGACAATCTCACCGCGCATGTCAGCGGCCTGATCGATCAGCTCGGGCTGACCTCGTATATCCTCTACATGCAGGATTTCGGCGGCCCGGTCGGCTTCCGCTTGTTCACGCAGAACCCCAGCGCCGTGAAGGGCTTCGTCATCCAGAACACCAACGCCTATATGGCCGGTGTTGGTGAAATGCCCGCGTCGATCTTTCTGCCTTTGTGGGAAAAGCGCGACGCGGCGAGCGAAGCCGGCGCCCGCGCCTTCCTGGCGGCGGAGACAACCAGGTTCCAATATCAGGTCGGCGCGAAGAACGTCGAGGCAATCAGCCCAGACAATTGGACGCACGATCAGGCGTTGCTTGACCGTCCCGGCCATGACGCGGCGCATCTGAACCTGCTCGAGGACTACAAGACCAACGTCGCGGCCTATGACAGCTGGCACGAAGCGTTCCGTCGGCATAGCCCCAAGACGCTGATCGTGTGGGGCAGGAACGATCCGTTCTTTGTGCCCGCCGGTGCTGAA
>JBBQHG010000229.1:0-4641 GCA_038323755.1 Sphingomonadales bacterium | reverse complement strand
CAGGTCGGCCGGGTCGGCGCTGGTGCCGGCTGTGTAGACGGGCGGGTGTTCGAGCAGCCACACCTGCTCTGCCGCGGCGCCTGCAGCGATCGCGGCAACGCGCGCCGCCATTGCAGCGCTGGCCTCGGCATAGTCGACGGGCCGGGGTTCGATCCGCCATTCAACGTCGTCGATCATGCCCGCATCCCTGCGCCAGCCATCCGCGCGGCGCAAGCATTGGCAAGGGCTTCTCTGATCGGCTAACAGGAAAGCTGTCAGGTGGTTCGGGAGGGCGCACAGTTGAAGTCGATCAGTATGGGCTCGGTCTGGGACCGCGCCACAGAATTTCTCGGCGACAACATCGCGGTCGTGACCCCGGTTGCGCTGGTTCTGCTGTTCGTGCCTGCGTCGATTACCGACAATATCGCACCGCTGGGCAAGACCGGATCGCCGATGGAGGGGACGGTCGATCTGATCAACCTGGCGCTGGCGATTGTTTCCATCCTCGGGCAGCTTTCCATCATTGCGCTTGTCCTGGAGACGGCGGAAAGCGCTGGCGATGCGGTGCGGATGGCGTCGGGCCGCCTGTTCCACGCGCTGCTTTTCACCATTTTGCTGCTGCTGATCATCATGCTGTCGCTGCTGCCCGTGGGCATCGCGATTGCCCTGTCCGGCGCTGACATGTCGGTCTTGTTGTCAAACAATCAGGCGGCGATCGGGGCGATGATCGCACAGCTGCCTGCTGGCGTTCGCTGGTTTATCTTCGGCTATGTGCTGGTGTGGATGGCCGGCGCGATCTGGCTCAGCGCGCGCCTGATGCTCGGCCTGCCAGCCATCGTGGCTGAGCAGCGCGGGCTGAGTGCCTTTGCTCGCTCCTTTGTGTTGACCAAAGGCCTTGCGTGGCGGCTTGTCGGCGTTCTGCTGCTGTATGTCATCGTCAGCACCGTCGCGGCGCTGGCCGCCAAAACCGCCTTTGGCGGCGTCATCCGCCTGCTCGTGGGCGATGACGGGCCGATGAGCCTGGCCAGCGTGCTGACCTCGGTTGCCGTCGGCGCCGTCGGCACGGCCTTTGCGGTGCTGCAATCGGCCTTTGTGGCCAAGCTGTTTGTCGCAGCACGCTATCGCTTGCAGGAAGATTCCTTCAGCCAATGAAAATCAATCTGCCCGGCGCCTTTGCCGACGCCTGGGGCCTGTTCCGCCGCAACAGCGATGTGATGGTCGCGGTCGTCGGGATGTTCATTTTCTTGCCGACGCTGGCGCTGCTGCTGTTTGTGCCGGCGCCACCGCCCTGGCCCGATTCGGCGGCGAGCGACCCGCAAATCCGCGCCGACGCGCAGATTTATGCCAATTGGATTGTCGACAATGCCCGCTGGTTCATCGGCGCATCGGTGATGACGCTATACGGGTCGCTGGTGCTCTGCACGGTTGTGCTGGATTCGGGCAGCGCCGATCTGCGCGCCGCCCTCCAGCGCGCCTTGTTCCTGCTGCCGCGGTACGGGCTGGCGGCGCTGCTGGTGCTGGTCCCCACGTCGCTCGGCATTTTCGTGCTGGTGCTGCCTGGTTTGTACATCATTGGCCGAACGATGCTGATCGCGCCGGCGCTGGTGGCAGAGCGACCGCTGACGGCAACCGCCGCGATCATGCGCAGCATCGCGCTCACCCAGGGCAATGGTCTGGCGCTGGCCGCGCTCTCTGGCCTGGGGCTGCTCGCCGGGCAGGTGCTGCCCGCGCCGTTCGAGGAGCTCGACCGGGTGATGCGGCTGGCGCATGCCGCCAATCCCCTGGTTGTGACAATCGTCGATTCAGCAGCGGCAGCGATGGCAAGTGCGGTGGCGCTCGCCACCATTCTGCTGCGGATTGCAATCTATCGTCAGCTGGCAGCGGCGGCAGCGACCAGGGGAATGTGAGGCGCAGCATCGTGCGGCAGCACGCCTGACAGGCGCGGATCGGGGAAAACCTCCACCCAACGCTCAACCGCGCGAAAGCCACTCGCCCGATAAAAACCAATCGCGGACGGATGATCGAGCGTGCAGGTGTTGAGCCACACCCGTTCGGTGTCGCGCCGCCACGCGCGCATCAACGTCTGCGCCATCAGCCAGCGTCCCAGGTGCTGCCCGGTCAATTCGGGGATCAGCGCGAAATACACAATCTCGCACGCGCCCACCGATCGGAAATCGAGTTCGACAAAGCCGACCTCGATCCCGGCCGGATCGATCACGGCATAGACCTCGACTGCAGGGTCGGCGATAATGGCCCGCAAGCCGGCATCATCCAGCAGCAGCCGGGAATACCACAGCCACGGATCGCCGACGCGGTGGAACAGCGTGCGGTAACGCGCAGGATCGGGCGCCGCCCAGCGCACAAGCCGAAACGGCGCCTGCGGCAGTGGGGCAGGGCGGGGCCGGGTGGTCATTTCCAGCTGGGTAACGACCCCTGCGACCTGCCCGGGCGCAACCGACACCCGGCCCATATCAGGCCCAGGTGGCGAGCGGCGGCAGGCTCATCAAAATCGCATCGATATTGCCGCCGGTCTTGAGGCCGAACAGCGTGCCGCGATCATAGACCAGGTTGAATTCGGCATAGCGCCCGCGCCAGGTGAGCATCTGCTCGGTATCGGCATCGGTGAAGGGCATGTTCATCCGCCGCCGCACGATGCGCGGGTAACTGTCGAGAAACGCACGACCAATATCCTGGATGAACGCGAAATTTTCGTCGAAATCCCCGTCCAGATGATCGGCAAAGATGCCGCCCACGCCGCGATGGACCTGGCGGTGCGGGATGTAGAAATAATCGTCTGCCCATTTCTTGAAGCGATCATAATGGTCCGCGCCGTGCGGGTCGCATGCCTTCTTCATCGCGGCATGGAAATCGGCGGTGTCTTCATCATAGGGGATTGGCGGGTTCAGGTCGGCCCCCCCGCCGAACCAGCGCTTGGTGGTGACCAGGAAGCGCGTGTTCATGTGAACCGCGGGGACATGCGGGTTGGCCATGTGCGCGACCAGGCTGATGCCGGTTGCAAAAAAGCTGGGGTCTTCTGCCGCGCCGTGGATCGACTTGGCGAATTCTCCTTCAAACGTGCCGCCGACGGTCGAGACGTTGACGCCGACCTTTTCGAACACCTTGCCTTTCATTACCCCGCGCACGCCGCCGCCGCCGGGTTCGCCCGACGGATCGGTGCGATCCCAGGCGACATAGTCGAAATCGGCATCCGATCCGGCCTCGCGCTCAATGGCGACGAATTCAGCGCAGATCAGGTCGCGCAAATGCTCGAACCAGGTGCGGGCGGTCGATTGTTGTTCTTCAAGCGGGGCCATATCGTCACCTAATCTGCGTGGTCTGATTGTTGTTTGGCGGGCGTCTCAGTCGAGATGGCAGCCGTCCTTGGTGAGTTGCTCACGGATCCATGCCTCCACATCATAGCCAAAGATGCGCATCCCCTTGATGTTGGCATTCTCCACCGTCAACCCCGCGAGATTGACGTTTTCCAACCGGGCGCCGGCGAGATTGACGTTCACGAAGGCGGCGTCCGCCAGGTTGACGTCGTCGAACCGGGCCCGTGCCATCGCACAGTTGGTGAACGACGTATCGTTCATCTGCCTGTTCGAAAATTGGTCCATCCCATCCCCCTTCGGCCAGTCAATCCGGCCAGGCATCCAGCTGGCGCAAGGCCTCTGCCACCCCGATCCCTGCCGCCACCGCGATGTTGAGCGAGCGCAGCCCCGGGCGCAACGGTATCTTCACTCGAAAATCGGCTCGCGCATGGACCTCGGGCGGGACGCCCGCGCTTTCGGTGCCCAACAGCAGCGTGTCGCCTCGCTCGAAGCGGGCAGCGGGCAGCCGCGTTGCACCCGCCGTGGTCAGCAGCACAATCCGCCCCGGCACGCGCGCCTCGAATGCAGCCCAGTCGACATGGCGCGTGATCTCTACCTTATCGACATAATCCATGCCCGAGCGGGCAAGGGAGCGATCGGAAAAGGGGAAACCCATCGGCTCGATCAGGTCAACAGGCACGCCAAGGCATGCGCCCAACCGCAGGATCGCGCCGACATTGCCTGCGATATCTGGCTGATACATTGCCAGGCGGAGCATGGATGGGGCGACGATGGTCATCCCCTGCCTTAGTGCTTTGGGCCATATCTCCTCAAGCCGGTTAAAATGCAGTTGGCAAAGCGCCATTGCTGCGTCTATCAGACCGCGATTCATCGGTCGTTAAGACCGGCTCATGCGGCATTGGCCGGCCTGCTGGCTGCCGCGATAGTTTCGAAGCGCAAGGGCAAGCGAATGGCAACCGTGAACGACGCGACCACTGCTCACGAAGGTACGGACGAACCGCGCCGTCGCGATTTTCTCAGCATCGCAGCGCTGTCATTCGGCGGCGTCGGTGTGGTTGCAGTGGTGGTGCCACTGGTCAACCAGATGAACCCGTCGGCTGACGTGCTCGCCGAATCGTCGACCGATGTCGATCTGTCGGCGATTGCGCCGGGCCAGGCGATCAAGACAATTTTCCGCAAGCAGCCGCTGTTCGTCCGCAACCTGACGCCGGCCGAAATCGCCGAGGCAGATGCCGTCCCGGTTGCGTCGCTGCGCGATCCGCAAACGCTGGCCCAGCGCACCAAGGAAGGCCACAAGAACTGGCTGATCACGCTGGGCGTGTGCACCCAT
>JBBQHG010000228.1:0-4651 GCA_038323755.1 Sphingomonadales bacterium | reverse complement strand
TTGCCCAGCCGCGGGTCGCGCAGCGTGCTCAGCAGGCTCGTCTCATGGTCGCTCCGCCCGAAATGGCGGCGCAGCAGCACCAGCACGCACGCCTTCATCAACGCACCGGTCAGCGCGCGTGAGCCGAGATCGGGGTTGGCGAGTTCGGCGGCCATCGCTTCATAACTCGTGCGGACGATTGGCACGTCCTTCAAATTTTCGACGATCGGCTTGCGGACCGTATCGAGCAGGCCGAAGGAGCCCGAGATATTGGCGGTGATCAGCCCGCACACAAAGCGCAGCTCGGCATCGCCCGATCCGCCCGTCGCGTCGAAATGCAGCATGCCGCTTGGCCCGGCCCCGCAATTTTCCATCGCCATCAATTGCCGCCCTGGTGCATCATCCGCGCCGATCGTCTGGGCAAGATGCGGCGGGACCAGCACGATGCTGCCCGGCCCGCACACGATCGCCGGGCTGCCGGGCACCGTCAGATGCATCGTCCCCTGCAGGACATAATGCACCTCGATCTCATTGCCGGGCCGCGCGACCAGCTGTGAGCCCGGATTGACCTCGCATATCGCAAACGCATCGACGGCAACGTCGAGCGTCATCAGCAGGCGGTCGAGAATTGGCTCGGTCATTGAAGGCACCCCTCACGCAACAAGACTATCGCGTTGACTGTAGGCATGGTCTTTTGAGCGAGCCACTAGGTGCGCCCTCGGCCGCACCTTCGCAAGACGATAAGGCACCGAAGCGGATATAAGGTAGCAATTTTAAACAAGTTTCGCCCGTTCGGCGATCGCGTCAGGCGATGGTGCCGCCATCCTGCGCACCGCGAGCGATCAACCGGCCGATCGCGTCGAACAGCGAGTCCATCGCCACTGGCTTGAACAACACCTCGTCCGCGCCTTCGCTGATGCAGCGTTCGCGCAAGTCCATGGCGGTATCCGCTGTCACCACGATGATCGGCAACCGCGCCTTGGCATCGCCCCGTGCGCGAATTTTATGAATGGCGGTAATGCCGTCCATGCCGGGCATGCGCAGATCCATCAGCACAATGTCGAAATCGTCCTCGTCAATCAGCTGCAGCCCCCGCTCGGCGCTCTCGGCGCCGGTCATCACTGCACCTGCGACATCAAGCATGTCTTTGACGACACGGCGATTCATCGGGTCGTCTTCAACGAACAGAATTTTCATGGGCGCTGGCCCATCGCGCGGAACCCCAGGGTTGGACAAAAAGTCATGTTAGGTGCCCTATCGCGTCAAGCGGCTTGCGAAACAAGGTGGCTCGATACCGTATCCGGGCCGCCTGCCGGGGCAGGATAGAGCAGGTCGACCAGCGCGGCGCCGCCGATCGGCTTGGGGATGATTGTGTCCACGCCTGAAAGTTTCAGTCTCTCAATGTCTTGAGCGGTCGGCGACGGGCAAAGCAAGGCGACACGCGCGTTCTTTTCATGCGCGGCCGCGGCTATTTTGCTCAGCGAAATATCGGGCTCTCCTGTTGCTTTTACGGTGGCATCGTCGATCAGCACCAGGGATGGCCCATTTGCTGCAATCCAGCTTTCGGCTTCGGCCAGGGAGGAAACCAGCGTCACCTCGCCGGCGCGTGGCGCCAGCAGGGCACGGAACATGCTGCGCGAAATAGGATTGTGGTCCACGATCAGCAGCCCGTTGCCCTGATCGGCTGCCGCCACCGTTTCAGCCGCTTCTGCCAAACATAATGGCAGCGTTACCGCAAAGGTCGATCCCTCCCCCGGCACGCTTGTCACGGCAATTTCACCACCCATCGCCCGTGCCAGGTTGCGGCAGATCGACAGGCCAAGCCCGGTCCCGCCATATTGCCGGGTGGTACCCGCATCGACTTGCCGGAAGGACTCGAAGATGATGTCGAGCTTGTCGGCGGGAATGCCGATGCCGGTGTCGCTGACGGCAATGCGCAGCTGTTGCGCCGGGGTCGTGTCCACGCGCAGCGTAACAACGCCTTCGGCGGTGAATTTCAGCGCGTTGGACAGCAGATTGAAGACGATCTGGCGCAGCCGGGCGGCATCGCCCTCAATCATCGCCGGGCACTGCTCCAGATCGACCTCAAAGCCGATGCCGCGCCCGCGCGCCTGCTCTTCCCACAGCCGCGATACGTCGCGCATCGTGGATCGCAGGTCGAGCGGCACCGCCTCCAGCGACAAATTGCCCGTTTCCATCTTCGCCACGTCAAGAATATCGTCGACCAGCGCGCGCATGGTGATGCCCGCGCCGTGGACGACGGACAGGCGCTCACGCGTCGCCTCGCCCAGCTGGCGGTCGGCCAGCATCACCTGGGTCATGCCCAGAATGCCGTTCAGCGGCGTGCGGATTTCGTGGCTGGTGGTGGCCAGGAATTCGGTCTTGGCCGCCAGCGCCTTTTCAAGCGCATTGTTGGTGGCGGCCAGGTCGATATTGGCAGCGCGCACGTCGTTGCGGCTGCGCCGGATCGTCACCAGGCCAAAGATCAGCATCGATACGCCGATCAGCGAGGCAAACACGATGCCGGCAAACACGACGCGTTGCTGGCGCGCGCGCGCCTTTTCGAACGCGACGCTCTTCATCGCGTCGTCCGCCTTGAGTTTGGCGATCTTGGCGTCCTTGTTGGCATCGTCAAAGCGGGCCGCCATCAGCGCGGTATTGGTCGATGCGGCCAGCTTGGCAGTCTGATCGTCCAGCCGCTTCAACGCCTCGAGATGGACGAGCGCCATGTCCGCGCGCCCCAATTTGCTATAGGCCAGATAAGCCGTCTCGTGTGCGTCGCGGAACGACAGGCTGGTTGTCGCCAGGTCCACCCCCTTGAAGGTGCCGGCGATCAGGCTGGCGGCCTTGTTCAGTTGCCCGCGCTGCAACGCTGCCTGCGCGGCAATCGCCAGCAGCTGGTCCTGCCGCGCCTTGCCTTCGCCGGTTGCCGTCAGGCGCATGCCCTGGGCAATCGTACGGTCAGCCTCGTCCAGCATGTTCGCCTTCAGCTGGGTCCGGGCGATGTTGCGAAGGAAAAAGGTCTGCTGCGGCACACTCTTCAGCTTGCGCACAACGGCAAGACCACGGCGATATTCAGCAATTGCCTCGGCATAGCGCTCGTTATGGACCAGGTAATTGCCGCGGTTGTTGTAGTTCGACACCTCCAGCCCGAAATCACCCTTGTAGATGTCGGCCGATTGCGCATCATATTTCATCGCGGTTTCGAAATCGTCTGCCTCGCGGTACAGCGACGCTATCTGCTGCAGCGCGATCGCCTGGCTGCGCGTTTCGCCGAGCTGGCGGAAAATATTGTGGGCGGTCTGAAAGTCAGCCAGCGCACTGCCAACCCTGGCAAGCAATGTATCCAGATTTCCCCGGGAAACCAGAATATCCGCGTGTAATTTGGTCGCCTTGGGTTCGCCTTTTACCGCCGCGAGCGCCTTTTCGATCAGCGGCCCAGCGTGGTCGGCATCGTTAAGGCGCAGATAGGCCTCGCCCTGCAACCACTGCGCCTCGGCGACGCCCAGCGCCTGTCCATCGGCCGGGATTGTGGTCTGAACTAGCTTCTCTGCCCGCTTCGCGGTTTCCAATGCCGATTCTGGATCGCCACGCATCTGGTCTTTAGCCAAGCTGAGCAGCTTCGCAGCCAGCTCGGCGGAAGAGGTGATCGTTTGGTTCGTTGGCTGTTTGGCAATTAGCGGCGATGACACCGATATAAGGAGCAGGGCGCCAACCAACATGCGCATCCGGCCCAGCCCAGTCGGCCACCAAGAATATTGCCCCACCATGCGCCGATTATGGCAGTCAGGCGTTAAGCGAGACCTAATATCCGTAGCCCTCAGGCGCTCTTCCAGAAGCTCGCCGGGCGGAAGAAGGTCGCGCGCGGATCGGCCACCGCCGTCAAGTGGCGGTCTTCGTCGAGAAACTGATGCAGCGCGGCGATGGCGATCGGGCGGCTGATCAGGAAGCCCTGCACCATATCGCACCCCATCACGCTCAGCAGCGCCATTGCCGCCTGGGTCTCGACACCCTCGGCGGTCACTTCCATGTCCAGCGCATGCGCCAGGTCGATGGTCGATCGCACGATCAGCGGGTCGCGATTGCTGCTGGTCAGCTGCGTCACGAACAGCTTGTCGATCTTCAGCTCGCTGGCGGGCAACTGCTTCAGATAAGCCAGCGAGGACAGCCCGGCGCCATAATCGTCGATTGCCAGCGTAATCCCGGTTTCGGTGAAGATCTGGAGGTGTGCGATGGCCGTTTCGGGGTCGCGGATCACCGATGTTTCGGTAATTTCAAAACCAATCCGCGCATTGCTCGCCTTCACCAGCTGGCAGGCACGCGCCACAAAGGTCGAATCGCCCAGCAATTGGCCGGAAATATTGATGAACAGCAACAGGTCATGCCCGGCTGCAGCAAGCATTTTCTGATCAGCGATCACCTGGTCGAGCGTCCAGAGCGTCAACGGCCCGATCGCGCGTGATTCCTCGGCAACCGGAATGAAATCACCGGGCAGGATCAGCCCGCGCACCGGGTGTTGCCAGCGCACCAGTGCCTCGGCGCTGCAAATCTCCTGGCGCCGCAGGTGCACCTTGGGCTGATATTGCAGGAACATCTCGCCCCGCTCGACCGCATGGCCAAGGTCGCGGATCAGGCTGATCCGGTCAAACGCAGGCGCGCCCGCCGACAGGTC
>JBBQHG010000227.1:0-4668 GCA_038323755.1 Sphingomonadales bacterium | reverse complement strand
CTTGGTCGGCGCCAGCACCACCGCGAGCATCGGCAAGGTGCCGACGGGCAGGATCCAGAAGCTATAGAGCCGGTCGAGCATCACCGTCGGCCATAGCGACCCGAACATCGCATGCGTTACTTCCCATGGCGCGGTGCCGCCCAGCAGCATGCGCCCCATTCGGGCAAAAAGCGGGTCGAGCACAAAGCCCCGGACGGGCAGAATGGCCTGCTTGAAGATGCCGAAACCAGCGATCGTGATCACCACCACAAGCGCCGCGACGATCAGCGCGCCCTCCCGCTCGGCGGGCACGGGCAATTGATACCGGGCAAAGGCCGCGCGCTGAGCGAAGAAGATAAAACCCGTCGCCAGCATAGTCGTCAGCGGGAAGATGCCGCTCACGTGCAGCAGATCACCAGCATTGGCGTGGCTGATCAACACTATCGGTGCCGCATAAATAATTGGCAGCAACAAGATACTGCCCAGCAGCACCATGTCGCGGTTCAGCGGCCACGCGCCAACCGACCGAAAAGCGACTGCCCCCGACCCCATATTTATCTCGCTATATCAACACCCTGGTCGAGTCGTTGAATAATTTCGGAGTCTTAATCAGAGGCTAAAATGCCGCCGGTCGACCGCTTGATTAGCACCAGTTCGGATAGGGTTGGCACCGCTCTTCAAGTAATATGCAAGAAGAGGTGCGTAATCCTGCCCAATTACCGGTCGATCCGGTGTCTGTAACTTTACGCAGCGCCCACCCCATTAACACGGCATGCGGCGTCAGGCGATGCCAGTGCTCGGGCGGCCGCCAGGATGGTCGCGGGACGGGCGCTATTTCGCCGCTTTTCTCAGCGCCAGTCGCACCAGTGCATCAAGCGTGGCGCTGCCGCTCAATTCTTCTTCAGCCGCCGCCACCGCGCTCGCTGCTTCGGCCGGGCGGAAGCCAAGGTTGAGCAATGCCGACACCGCATCCGCGCCAAAGCCGCCAACAGCGGCCACGGGCAGGGCGCCCCCGATCGCCACCCCGCCGATCTTGTCCTTCAATTCGCGCACGATCCGCTCGGCAAGCTTGGGCCCCACGCCATTGGCGCGCGCGACCATTGCCTTGTCCTGCGCCATGATCGCGCGGGACAGATCGGCCGGCTCCAATGCCGAAAGAATCGCGAGCGCCACGCGAGCGCCCACGCCTTGCACCCCCGTCAGCAGCCGGAACCAGTCACGCTCACTGGCGCTGGCAAAGCCCACCAGCCGAATGAAATCCTCGGCCACCAGCATTTCGGTATGGAGCATCACGGCTTCACCGACCGGGCCGATGGCAGCCAGCGTGCGTGCCGAGGCGCCGACCAGATACCCCACCCCGCCGACATCGATCACGGCATGGTCGATGCCCGTCGTCTCGAGCCGGCCTTTCAGATGAGCGATCACGCTGTTGTGTCCCTGTCATCGCGCGCGGCTGGTCCGGGCGGCGCCAGTCCCGTGCGGTTACGCTCTGGCGCAACTCGCCCAGCGCGACAAGCAGGCGCGCACGCAGGCACCAATGGTTAACACCTCGACGATACCGTCGGCCAACGAACCAGACAGGGGGCAACATTGTCGGCAATTGAACGGTGGCAGGCGGATCAGGCAGAAGTGCGCGCAGCATCGGTCGCGCTGCGCGATCTGGTCGATCAGCCGCACCCGGTACAACGCGCGCGGCTCGCAGCGGCACGCTGGCGCGTCGCGCGTGCCTTGCTGCGCTACCTGCCGCTGGTGGACCGTGTCGTTTATACGCGGTTGCGGCTGCATCGCGATCGATCAGCCACAGCGATTGCCGACAAGTTCGCTGCCGAGGCCGAGACAATCTACGCCATGTTCGAATCGCACGCCTTTCGCTGGACGCCAGACGCCGTCGAGCAGGATTGGGCAGCCTACCGCGCCGCCGTGCGGAATCAGGCCAATTTGGTCCAGAACCGGTTCGATCGCGAACAGGCAGAAATGCTGCCCTATCTGATGACCGCGCCCGATGTGCCGTCGACCCGATCGCCCAACCATCGCAACTGGGCGGCCGACGGGTGGAAGTTCCGCGATTTGCTCGGGCTGGACGACACCGCAAGCGCCGCCGTCAGCGGCTAGTCGCGCGCTCGACCCCGCGCACTCGCCAGATGATGCGCGTGGCAGATCGCCACGGCCAGCGCATCGGCGGCATCGGGGCCATCGATCTTCACGCCTGGCAGCAGCCGCGCCACCATTGCATGGACCTGGGCCTTTTCAGCGGCCCCGGTGCCGACCACCGCCTTTTTCACGAGCCGCGCGGCATATTCGCCGACATCGATGCCGCTGCGCGCGACCGCACAGATGACGACGCCGCGCGCCTGACCGAGCTTGAGCGTCGATTGCGGATTGGCGTTGACGAACACCTCCTCGACCGCGGCGCTATCGGGCACGTGATCGCCGATCAGCGCGTTCAGCATCATGTCGAGATGCGCGAGCCGGCGCGGGAGCGGTGCCGCGCTGTCGGTCTTCAGCCGGCCATTGGCGAGGTGGGAGAGCCGGTTGCCCTCCGCCCTGATCAGCCCCCAGCCAGTGGTGCCAAGGCCGGGATCAAGGCCAAGGATGATCAAACCGGGCCGATCAGCCGGTCGATGAACGCCTGATCGGAATCATAGACCCAGCATTCGGCCAATTGGCCTGCGCTGACGCGGTACACCAGCACCCGGTCTATATCCCTGGCAGCAACGTCAGGCCCCAATCGCTCGCGCGCGATGATCGCGCCGCGGTTCTCGCCGCCCATCACGCTGACAATGTCGATCAATTTGCGATTGGTACGGCGGGAGAAATCTCCCAGCACCGTCAGTGCCGCCCCTTTTCCCGCATGGCGCCCGGCAAGGGCATGATCGCTAAAATAATGCAGCACGAAGTCGTCAGCATAGGCCGCCATGATCGATACCAGATCACCGGACTTCCATGCCGTGGCATAGCCCCCCAGAACCTCGGCAATCGACTCCGTCATCGCACGCCTTTCGATCAGCCGAGCTTCTCCATCACCGCGTCGGACACTTCGTAATTGCCCCACACGGTCTGTACATCGTCATCATCGTCGAGCGTGTCGATCAGCTTGAACAGCGTCGCTGCGTCATCCTCGCCGACATCAATCATCGTTTGTGGCCGCCAGGCGAGCTTGGCGCCTTCGGGCTCGCCGAGCACGGGGGTCAGCGCCTTGACGACCTCGTGCAAATCGCCCTGCGCGGTCCAGATCTCATGGCCGTCTTCGCTAGACGACACGTCCTCCGCGCCTGCCTCGAGCGCGGCCTCGAACACTTTCTCGGCGTCACCCACGCTGGCGGGATAGTTGATCAGCCCCATCCGGTCGAAAGCATGGCTCACAGAACCCGACGCGCCCAGATTGCCGCCATTCTTGGAAACAGCCGTGCGCACATTGGTGGCGGTGCGGTTGCGGTTGTCGGTCAGCGCCTCGATGATCAGCGAGACACCGCCGGGGCCGAAGCCTTCGTAGCGGATTTCCTCATAGGTTTCGGCATCACTGCGCGTGGCCTTGTCGATCGATCGCTGGATATTGTCCTTGGGCAGCGACGCCGCCTTGGCCGCGTTTACCGCCATCCGCAGCCGCGGGTTCATGTCCGGATCGGGCAGGCCCATCTTGGCCGCGACGGTGATTTCGCGGCTGAGCTTGGAAAACAGCGACGAGCGCTTTTTATCCTGGGCACCCTTACGGTGCATGATGTTCTTGAACTTGGAATGGCCTGCCATAATTCGTCTCGATCAATCGCGCGGGTGAGGCGGGAGGATTATGCCAGCCCCAGCGCTGCCTTATAGGTATCCAGCAGCATCTCCGCTTCGTCGCGGTGGTGCTTCTCCATCTTTCGAAGGCGGACAATGGTGCGCATCGTCTTGGTATCGAAACCGGTCGCCTTGGCCTCGGCATAGACGTCCTTGATATCGTCGGCCATCGCCTTCTTCTCTTCTTCGAGGCGCTCGATCCGTTCGATGAGAAGCCGGAGCTGCTCGGCCGATATATTGTCCGTCATGGGTCTGGAAGCTTCCGAAAAATGGGTGAGCGCGGTCGTCTAGGCCAACAATCGCCCGCGCTCAACCGCCGCCGCGCATCGTCACCGTCAATTCGCCGGAAAAGGCCGGTGCTGCCCGCCCTGCTTCACGGCTACGCCGCCGCGCATCACGAAATCGACCGTTTCCAGCCGGGTGACATCGGCTAGTGGATCGCCCGCCACCGCGATGATGTCCGCTGCCTTGCCGGGCTCGATCGACCCGAGCTGATCCTTGCGCCCCAAGGCATCGGCGGCATCGATCGTGGCGGCACGGATGGCGGCCGCGGGCGTCATGCCAGCGCCGACCATCAGGGCGAATTCGCGCGCATTCTCGCCGTGCTTCGACACGCCCGTGTCGGTACCGAACGCGACTTTTACGCCAGCGGCAAAGGCCTTGGCGTGACTAACCCGGGCGGCGGCGGCAGCGGCTTCAGCCTTGGGGATCGTGACTGGCGGCAGCGCGCCGGCGCGGCCTTGCGCCAGCGCCGCGACGGGTGCGAGCATGGTCGGCACCAACCAGGTACCGCGCGCCTTGAACAGCTTGATCGTCGCATCGTCGAGGAAGGTGCCATGATCGATCGTGTCGACGCCAGCCTCGATCGCGGCTGCCGTCCCTTCGGCGGCATGGCTGTGCGCGGCGACCTTG
>JBBQHG010000226.1:0-4673 GCA_038323755.1 Sphingomonadales bacterium | reverse complement strand
TGAGCGACATCACGCGTGACTATCTTCTGAAATTCTGGTCGCTGATCGACGATATCCTCAACGCGGTACTATTTCTGCTGATCGGCCTGGAAGTTGTGACGATCCCGGCCGACTCACGGCTGCTGATCCTCGGTCTCTTAGCGATCCCGCTTATTTTGATCGCACGCGCAGCTTCGGTTCTGGTGCCGCTTGCTGCGCTGCGGCCCTTTCTGACCCTGGGGCCGATGGCGCCACTCACGCTGATATGGGGCGGCCTGCGAGGTGGCATTTCAATAGCACTAGTGCTCGGCCTTCCGGAAGGGCCGATCAAACCAACCGTGCTTGCGGCGACCTATGTGGTCGTCTTGTTCTCCGTCATTGCACAGGGCGGCACGGTCGAGCGCGCCTTGGCTTGGCAAGCCAAGAGGCTCACATAGGAAAATCGCGCACCAAGCAGAAAAAAGCTTCGGGTCTTGTCCTTCCCACGCTTGCCCTTTGTTTGCCCTAGGAATATCGAGCCACTGCGACAGGTTTCCAGAGATGGAAATAATAGGGAACCCGGAAGCAGGAAATACACCTGTAATCCGGGGCTGTGCCCGCAACTGTGACCGGATAGCGGTCGCTCCATATGCCACTGGCGATTTTGGTCGCTGGGAAGGCGGGGCGGTCGCGATGACCCGGAAGCCAGGAGACCTGCCTGTCGCGGTCGGTCCTTTGTGCCAACGGGGTGTTTGGCATGATCGAGGGAAACCCTCGCGTGACGACATCGTTGGAGGTGGCGCGCGTGGTGGTTGAGACCAATTCGCATCATTCAAGGGCGTGCCAATGGCGCGTGCGACCTCCTTTTGTTGATCAAGGAGGTTATATGCGTTTTTTAATTGCTACACTGCTCACAGCCGGTTTGACGGCGCCGGCTTATGCTGATCCGATCGTCGATGACGGGCCAGATGCCCCAGATACCATCGTCGTCACCGCCAATCGTACCGAACAGCCGATCGCCCGGGTTGGACAATCCATCAGCGTTATCGACTCCGCTGAGATTGCACGCCGCCAAAGCGAGACGGTTGTCAGTCTCCTGCGCACCTTACCCGGCGTTTCCGTCACAAGTAACGGCGGGATAGGTTCAGTCGCATCGGTGTTCATTCGCGGCGCCGAAAGCGAGCAGACCGTCACATTGATCGACGGCGTCAAGCTCAACGATCCCGCATCGCCGGGCGGCGGCTTTTTCTTCGGCAATCTGCTCGTTGGCAATATCGACCGGATCGAAGTGTTGCGCGGATCGCAATCGGTGCTGTGGGGCAGCCAAGCGATTGGCGGCGTAATCAACCTGATCACCCGCCAGCCCACCGATACGCCCGTCATCAATGCCCGCAGCGAATATGGTTTTCGCAATACTGCACAGATTGTCGGCAATGTGTCGGGCAAGTTCGGACCGCTTTCGGCGAGCGCGGGCGGCGGCTATTTGCGCACCGATGGCATTTCTGCGTTCAGCGAAGCACGCGGCGGCACTGAGCGGGATGGCTACGAAAATTACGGCGCCAACGCCAATTTGAAACTGGCGCTTGCCGATAACGTGTCGATTGATGCGCGCGGCTGGTATTCGAACGGCAGGGTCGGGATTGATGGTTTTCCGCCGCCCACTTACAGCTTTGGCGATACGACCGAGATTTCAAAGACCCGAGAGATTGTCGCCTATACCGGCATCAATGCCGCGTTCTTTGGCGGGCGCTTCCGCAACAGGCTGGGCTTTGCCTATACCGATACGCGCCGCCGCAGCAACGATCAGGGGTTCGAAACGTACGCCGCAAACGGGCGCAACGAGCGGCTGGAATATCAGGGCGTGTTCGACATTGCCGAGGGCTGGCAGGCAACGGCAGGACTGGAGCGGGAAACATCGCGCTTTACGTCAAGCAGCTTTGGCAGCACCGACATCGGCCGGGCGCGGATCGACAGCGTTTATGGTCAGCTGGTGGCGTCGCCGGTTGCCGGGCTGACGCTGACGGGCGGGGTGCGCCAGGACGATCATGATCGCTTCGGCGGGGCGACGACCTTTGGCGCGAGTGGCGTTTATGCGATTGGCGGCACCACCATTAGGGCAAGCTATGCCGAGGGTTTTAAGGCGCCCTCGCTGTATCAGCTGCAGAGTGAATATGGGAACCAGTTGCTGCGGCCGGAGCGAGCGAAGGGATGGGATGCCGGTATCGTGCAGCGAGCGCTGGGAGGCGCTGTTGAGGCAGGGGTTACGTATTTCAAACGCAACTCGACTGACCTGATCAACTTCATTTCGTGTACACCTTCGTTTACAGGTATATGCACTAACCGACCGTTCGGCACCTATGACAATGTCGCGCGGGCGCGGGCGGATGGGGTTGAAGTGAGCTTTGCGCTTCGACCAGTTAATGCACTGAAAATACAGGCAAATTATACCTATACCCATGCCGTTAACCGATCGCCGGGCAATGCCAATTTCGGCAAATTGCTGGCGCGGCGACCCGAGCATAATGTGAGTACGCTGATCGATTACAGCTGGGCGTTCGGGCTGACCACAGGGGCGACGCTGACGCATGTCGGGTCGACCTTCGACAATGCCAGCAACAGCCGCAAATTGCAGGGCTATGTGCTCGCCGATCTGCGCGCAGCCTACCCGATTACGCGCCATATCGAGCTGTACGGCCGAATCGAGAACCTGTTCGACGAACGCTATGAAACCGCGTTCCAGTTCGGCCAGCTGGGCCGCGCCGGTTATGTCGGTGCGCGGGTGCGGTACTGATGGCCACCGGGCATCGACCGGTCATCCGGACGATTGCCCTTGCGCTGGTGTTCGCCGCGACGGCGGGCACCAGCGCCCAACCGCGCGCATTGGCCGATGTGCAGAAGCGGCCCGCCGCCCAGAAGCGGATCGTGTCGATCAGCCCCTGCGTCGATGCGGTCCTGATGCAGGTGGCTGATCGCAGGCAGATTGCCGGGATCAGCAAATATTCCAAGGACCCGCGCGCCACCTCCATCCCGCTGGCGCAGGCGGCGTTGTTCAAGGCAACATCGGGGACAGCGGAAGAAGTGGTCGCGCTCGCACCCGATCTCGTCATCGCTGGCGTGCATGTCGATCCGGCGACGATCGCAGCGCTGAAGCGCATGCATATCGCGCTGCTGCAACTAAGCGTGCCAGCAACGCTGGACGACAATCGCGCGCAGATCAGCCAGATTGCCGCAGCCGTTGGGCATAGCGACCGGGGTGCGCAACTGAACGCGCGGATCGACGCGGCGGTGGCAGCAGCGCGGACGACTGGCCGGGCGGTGCCTGCATTGATCTGGCAGGGCGGCGGGCTGGTGCCAGGCGAAGGGACGCTGGCGGCTGAACTGTTGCGGCAAACAGGCTTTCGCAACCTGAGCAGCGATTACGGCTTGCAGCAATGGGACATATTGCCGCTGGAATATCTGGTTGCGAAGCCGCCGCGCGTGCTGTTTTCAGTCGGCGATGCCACCGGACAAGACCGGATGCTGAGCCATCCGGTGCTGAAGCCCCTCGCCCACCGGATCGCCATTCGTGCCTATCCGCAGCGACTGCTGTTTTGTGCCGGGCCGACGATCATCGAAGCGGTCGGCGTGCTGGCTGACGCCCGGCGCGGCCTGTGACGCTACGCCGCACGATCGTGCTTGCGGCGATGCTGGCAGCGGCGATGCTGTTCTCGCTGCTGGCGGGCAAGGTGTGGGTGCCGCTGGACGCCTGGCAGGGCAGCGACCCGCGCTGGCTGATCGTCATGGAACTTCGCCTTCCACGGACGGTGCTGGCAGCGTTGGTGGGCGCGGCGCTCGGCCTGTCGGGGGCGGCGATGCAAGGGTATCTGCGCAACCCGCTCGCTGATCCGGGCCTGTTCGGTGTGTCAGCCGCCGCTGCACTGGGGGCGGTGATCTCGCTGTTCTTTGGCTATGCCGCGCAAGCCTGGTTGCTGCCGACCTTCGCGCTGACAGGCGCTGCGGTGGCGATGGGGTTGCTGGCCTTGCTGGTGGGCAGGTCGGGCAGCCTGATCGTCTTCACGCTGGGTGGCGTTATCCTGTCCAGCATCGCCGGATCGATGACGGCGCTTGCCATCAGCCTGGCACCCACACCTTTTGCGACCGCGCAGATCGTGACATGGCTGATGGGCGCGCTGACCGATCGCAGCTGGGACGATGTGCGGATCGCGCTGCCGCTGATCGCCATCGGCATGGCGCTGCTGGCGATGACTGGGCGATCGCTCGACGCGTTGACGCTGGGCGAGCCCGCGGCGCGATCGATGGGGGTCAACCCGTTGCGGCTGCAACTGCTGATCATCGGCGGGGTCGGGCTGTGCGTGGGCGCGTCAGTGGCGGCGGCGGGGATAATCGGCTTTGTCGGATTGATGGTGCCGCATCTGGTGCGACCCCTGGCCGGGCATCGGCCATCAGCGGTGTTGCTGCCGTCTGCACTTGCCGGGGCGCTGCTACTCGTCGTCGCCGACAGCCTGGTGCGCGCCGCGCCAACGGTCAGCGAACTGCGGCTGGGGATTGCGATGTCGATGCTGGGCGGGCCGTTTTTCCTGGCGCTGCTGCTGCGCATGCGGCGGCAATTGCCATGAGCCTGCAAGCGCAAAATGTAGCGCTGACGCTGGGCGGCGCGCGCGTGCTGGAAGAGGTTAGCGCCGCCTTCGCGCCCGGTCGGGTGACCGCCATTCTTG
>JBBQHG010000225.1:0-4692 GCA_038323755.1 Sphingomonadales bacterium | reverse complement strand
ATCGCGGCTTCCTGCCCAGCACCGGGCGGCTGGTGCGGTATAGTCCGCCTGAAAGCGAGGGCACGCCTTACAATCCTCCCCGATCCGGGGAGGTGGCAGCACGAAGTGCTGACGGAGGGGGCGGGCCGCAGGGCGCAGCGCTCGTGGATAGCCCCCTCCACCCCCCGGCTTCGCCGGGCGGTCCCCCTCCCCGTGCAGGGGAGGAGCAAGAGCCTTACACCCGCGTCGATGACGGCGTCTGCGAAGGCGGTGAGGTCAGCATCTTCTACGACCCGATGATCGCCAAGCTGATCACCTGGGCGCCCACCCGCGAAGGCGCGATCGACACGCAGATCGCCGCGCTCGATGCGTTCGAGATCGAGGGGCCGGGCAACAATATCGATTTCCTGTCGGCGCTGATGCAGCACCCGCGCTTTCGGTCGGGCACCATCACTACGGGCTTTATTGCCGAGGAATATCCCGACGGCTTCCATGGCGCGCCCGCCTCGCCCGATCTGCTTCGCTCGCTTGCGGCGATCGCCGCTTTTGCCGCGACGGCAGAGGCCGACCGGGCCCGCCGCACCGACGGGCAATTGGGCGACCGGCTCCAGCCGCCCGCCGACTGGACCGTGCGCATCGACGGCACCGACCATAATATCGAACTCGACGAGGACGAGATTACGGTCGACGGCGTCCCGCTCGATCTGGCGATGGAATATACCCCGGGCGACCGGGTCGTCGAAGCCGAGATCGACGGGGTGCCCTTGATCGTGAAGATCGCCCGCACCCGTACCGGCTTCAAGCTCACCACGCGGGGTGCCAGCCATGTGGTGCGTGTGCTGCCGGCGCATGTCGCCCCCTATGCCCGCCACCTGATCGAAAAGGTCCCACCCGATCTGTCGCGCTTCCTGCTCTGCCCAATGCCCGGCCTGCTGCAGCGGCTCGATGTGGCGGCGGGCGACAAGGTCGAGATCGGCCAGCCGCTCGCGGTGGTCGAGGCGATGAAGATGGAGAATATCCTGCGCGCGGAAAAGGCCGGGACCGTCAAATCGGTCAGCGCCGCACCCGGCGACAGCCTGGCGGTCGACGCGGTGATTCTGGAGATCGAATAGCCGACGCGGCTGTGACAATTTGCGACAATATTCCGTTGGACGGCGGTGTGTGGCGCGGATAGGCCAAGCGCATGTCCGGTTTGCGTTTCCTGTTGATCCTAAGCGCAGCTGCACCGCTCGCTGCGTGCGCTGTCGGCCCCAATTACCACCCGCCTGCCAATGCGACGCTTGGCGTTCCTCCGGCCTATTCCACCCCGGCGGTGAACGGAGCGGTGCCCGACGTGACGCGCTGGTGGACGAGCTTCAATGATCCGCAGCTGACCGCGACAATTGATCTCGCGCTCAAGCAGAATCTGGATATCGCCCAGGCCGTCTCACGGTTGCGCCAGGCGCGGGAGTCGCTGGTGCAGTCGCGCGCCAGCCTGCTGCCCAGCGTGAGCGCCTCGCTTGGCTATTCGCGCAACATCAATGTGCGCGGGCAGAGCTTCGGCAACATCACCAATGCCGGCATCGTCAACGAGAATTACTCGGTCAGCGGTGATGCGTCTTATCAGCTTGATATCTTCGGCGGCATCAGGCGCGGGGTAGAAGCATCGCGCGGGTCGCTTGAGGCGAGCCGGTTCAGCGTGGCGCAGGTGCAAAGCGCGATCGCGTCTGAAGTCGCGCGCAACTACATCAGCGCGCGGTCGGCGCAGGCCAGCCTTGCCATCGCGCGCGGGTCGCTCGCCATTCAGGACGATAATCTGGAGATTGCCGGCTTTCGTGTCCAGGCCGGGCTCGTGTCATCGCTCGACGCTGAACAATCGCGGTCGCAGCGTGCACAGACCGCCGCGCAGATCCCCTCGCTCGAACAGAGCTTTCAACAGGCGGCAAACCGGCTTGGCGTGCTCACCGGCCAGGCGCCGGGTGCATTGAAGGCCGATCTCGAAGCAACCCAGCCGATCCCGCACGGGCCGGACGCGGTGCCCGTCGGCGTGCCCGCAGACGTCATCAGGCTCCGCCCCGATGTGCTGGTCGCCGAGCGCAATCTTGCCGCCGCCACGGCGCAGATCGGTGTCGCCCAGGCGCAGCTCTATCCGCAGCTCAGCATCGGCGCGAGCATCAGTACCAATTCCGGGTCGATCAACACTCTGACGGACATCATCACTGGTCGGGTCTTCGGCCAGCTGGCGCAGACGATTTTCGATGCCGGCCGCAACAAGTCCGTCATCCGCTCGCGCCGCGCCTCGGCCGAACAGAGCTTTGCCGCGTATAAAAGCACGGTGCTGACCGCGCTTGAGGATGTGGAGAATGCGCTGACCGCGCTCGAAACCGCCAAGGCGCGCCAGCGGGAATTTGCGATCGCGCTCGATGCATCGAACAATGCCGCGATCCTTGCGCGTAGCCAGTATCGCGCCGGGCTGACCGACATCACCACGCTCAACAACACCGAAAGCGCCCTGCTCTCGGCCCAAAGCGGGCTATCGACGGCGCGCGCCGATCAGGCCCAGGCGTTGGTCCAGCTCTATCTCGCGCTCGGCGGGGGGTGGGACAGCAGTGCGCTGCCCGATCCGGCGCCGCTCAAAAGCGGTGACGGTCAGCCTGCGCGCTCCACCACACCCGCGACTGAACAATAGGCCCAAGGATCGTCCATGGCAGACGCTAGCGCTTCCGATCTCAACGATTTTCTCGGCGTGCGGCCGGTGCCCGCCTGGCGGCGCTGGGGCAAATGGGCGCTGATCGGCTTCGGCGTCGTCATGCTGCTGCTGCTGGTGATGCGCATCTTCGCGCCGGCCGCCAAGCCCAACTACGCGACTGAGGCCGCCGCAAAGGGCACGCTGGTCGTGTCGGTCTCCGCGACGGGCAAGCTCGCGCCGACCAATCAGGTGGATGTCGGCTCGGAAGTGTCGGGCCTTGTCTCCCGGGTGCTGGTCGACGTCAACGACCGTGTCGCCAAGGGGCAGGTGATTGCCGTGATCGATGATTCGCGTTTCCGCGATTCGGTCAATCAGAGCGAGGCCCAGCTCAATGCCAATATCGCCTCGGTCGCGCAGGCGCAGGCGACGCAGGCCCAGTCGAATGCCCAGCTCAACCGTCTGCAAGAGGTCAGCCGCCTGTCAGGCGGACGCGTGCCCTCCAAAACCGAGATGGAGCAGGCCATCGCCGACCGCAGTCGCGCCGTCGCCAGCGTGCGCGCGGCGCAGGCACAGGTCGCCTCGGCCCGCGCGGCGCTTTCGTCCAACCAGTATAATCTCGTCCGCGCGGTCATCCGCTCGCCCGTCAACGGCGTCATCCTCGCCCGCCAGGTCGAGCCCGGCCAAACCGTCGCGGCCTCCTTCAACACGCCAACCTTGTTCGTGATCGCTGAAGATCTGACGCGGATGAAGCTGGAAGTCTCGATCGACGAGGCCGATGTCGGCGAAGTCCGCCAAGGCCAGAGTGCGACCTTCACCGTCGATGCCTTTCCGGGCAAGACCTTCCCCGCCACGATCACCCGCGTCGATCTGGGGTCAAACCTTTCGGCGCAATCCGCCACCACCACGACCACCACGACCAACCAGGTCGTCAGTTACTCGGCGACGCTTGCGGTATCCAATCCGGATATCCTGCTGCGCCCCGGCATGACAGCGACTGCGGACATCACGACGACGCGCAAATCCAATGTCCTGCTCGTCCCCAATGCCGCCTTCCGCTTCAAGCCGACAGCGGCCGGCGCCGGCGGGGGCATCGCCAGCGCCTTTGGCCCGCCGCGATTCCGCCGGGGCAATGAACGCACCGTCACCATCGGTCGCGGTTCGAGCCAGGGTCTCTACATCCTGCAGGACGATGGCACGCTGAAACAGGTTCAGGCCGTGGTCGGCGACACCAATGGCAGCATGACCGAGGTGACCGGTGGCGATGTGAAGCCCGGCATGAAGGTCGTCACCGGCGAACTGTCGGGCGCTGCTGCCAAGGCCGGCGCATCGGGAGCCGCGCGCAAGAGCGGTGCGAGCGGTGGCAAGTAGCGCGCCCGCCGCGATAGCGCGCGGCAGGGCCGGCCAGCCCCCGCTCATTTCGATGCGCGGCGTCACCAAGACCTATGGCGCGGGCGCTACGGCGTTCCAGGCGCTAAAGGGTGTCGATCTCGACATTACCGCCGGTGATTTCGTGGCGGTCATGGGCCCCTCGGGCTCGGGCAAATCGACGACGATGAACATCCTAGGCTGCCTCGATGTGCCGACGCAGGGGACCTTTTTGTTCAAGGGCCACCATGTCGAGGCGCTCGACCGCGATCAGCGCGCTTTGCTGCGCCGCAAATATCTCGGCTTTGTGTTCCAGGGCTTCAATCTGCTCGCCCGCACCACCGCGCTTGAAAATGTCGAACTGCCGCTGCTCTACCGCGGCGATGCCAAGAAAGAGCGGCACGACACCGCCATGGCCGCACTCGACAAGGTCGGTCTGGCACAGTGGTGGGACCATACCCCGGCCGAGCTATCCGGCGGCCAGCAGCAGCGCGTGGCGATAGCGCGCTCGTTGGCGATGCGACCCGAAGTAATGCTGTTCGACGAAGTGACCGCAGCGCTCGACCCCGAAACGGTCAAGGAAGTGCTGAACACCATCCGCGAGCTGGCCGGCGAAGGCATGACCTGCATACTGGTGACTCATGAAATGCGCTTTGCACGCGAGCTTGCCGACACCGTCT
>JBBQHG010000224.1:0-4694 GCA_038323755.1 Sphingomonadales bacterium | reverse complement strand
GCGCAGGCGTCCGCCGCGCGAAAACGCATCCGCGCTGCCGCCGCACCAGCCTTTGCCAGCGCCGTCGATACCGCGGTCAACGCCGATCTGATCCTGGCGTTCGTGCGCAGGCAAGGCGGTGCGCCGGACCTAGCGAAATTGCGCCATGCCTATGTCGCCACCGCCGTCCGGCATTTCGCCGCCGAATTTGTGCGCACGATCAGTTCGGCACCAAAAGGCACATCCGAGCAACTGGCGCTCGGCGCGATCATCGCCTCTGCTTTGGCACAGACGGCGCAGACATTCCCGATCGTGCCGCCCGCTGCGGTGCCGGCGATGTCGGTGTTGATCCACAAGGCGCTGCAGCCGCAGATGCAGGCGCTGGCGCGGATGGCAGCGACGATTGCGACCGCCCCGGCTACGACGCGCCCGACGGCCCCGCTGCACGAGCTGGCCTGGTGAACCCCTTGATCGCTCTCGACAGCGCGACCGCGCAGCCGCTGAGGCGACGGCGGCCGGCCCAACCGGCGAGCGTGGCCATACCCGCCGCGCCGCGCGGCGTTACGGGTACCAGCTCGCTGCCCTATTTTGCCTATCGTACCGCTGTGAATGCCAGCCGATACATCAGCGGGCTGCGGCCCTTTACGCAGGATGATTTCGGGACCAGCCCCAACGCGCCGAGCCGTGCGCATCTGGTGGCGGTCAACGCGCTGATTGCCGGGTCGCTTGCGCGGCAAAGCGGGGATGAGCGGCAACTCGCCACGCGGGCGCGTGACCTGACCACTGCCGACGATGCGACATGCGCTGCACTGCTGAAGCTGAAGGAGCTTGGTGAGGCACGCGCGCGCGACACCGAGCAATTGTGGGAATTCTATCTCAACCTGTTCGGCCAACGAAACGGGCCGTTCGCCAGTTGGCTGGGCGCGCTCGACCGGATTGCGCTCGATTGCTATCAGGCAGTCTATCTCGGGCTCGGCAAGGCACGCTCGATCCCGTCGCCCGCGCCCTTTGCCTATATGGAAGCAGGGTTTGGCCCCGCCACGTTCCGTCGCGGCGTGAAGCTCGGCAAGATCGGTCGGCTCGCCAACCCCTTTCCGTTGGTCAAAGTGCCCTATCTGCGCTTGATCAATCCCTGGTCGCTGGGCGCGGTCCCGCACGAGGTGTCGCATAACCTGCAAAATGACTTGGGCCTGTGGGAGATCACGCCGCACCGGATTGCCGAAGCGTTCCGCCGCCGTAATTTGCCTGAGGTGAACGCCGCCGTCTGGCAGCGTTGGCACAAGGAGACCTATGCCGATCTGTCAGGCTTGCTGCTGATCGGCCCGGCCTATGTCGGCGCGCTGATGGATGTTGTCGGCCGATCGCGCGAATCGACCGCGGCGTGGAATGACGAAGCGGTCCATCCGACCCCGATCATCCGTGTGCCGCTCAATATCCGCCTGCTCGAGCGGATCGGCTTTCCGCAGGATGCCGCCGCCTATCGCCATGCCTGGGACACGCTGTATCCGGCATCTGCCTGGGCGCGCGTACCGGCCTGGGTTCGCCAACGGCTGCCCGAGCAGATCGACGCCGTGCTCGACGCGATCTGCTTTACGCCGTGCCCGGAATATGGCGGTCGCGCACTGGCGCAGGTGATCCGGTTCGAGCCCAAGCATGCCGAACTGGTGCGCGAGGCTGCCGACCGATTGCAGACCGGCACCGATACCGGCGTGCTGCCCGAACGCTTCCTGATTGCCGCTGCACGCCAGGCGCTGAGCCGGGCGACGACGCCGCCGCGTATCATTGCCCGCAATTTTTATGAAGCGTTGGGGAGGTGCTGAGATGACCGATGATCTCCACCGCGACCTGAAGCGCCGGCATGCCGAGGGAAGCGCCAATGTCGCCAAACTCGCCAAACTGCTCCAGCAGCTGAAGCGCAAGGCGCCCGAGCTGGCACAGCGAAAATGGGCATCCACGCTTGCCGACAGCGTGCAACTGGTGCGCGAGCAGCTCGCCCGGCAGGGGGAGGTCGACGTCGTCGCGGCGTTCGAGCTGTCCCACGCCCTGAGCGAGCTTTATATCGGCCCGGTCATCGACGAACTGGAGGCGGAGCTAGGCGAGACCGCCGCTGATCGCGCCGCCCCGTTACAGCTGCTGCGTCAGATCGAGCTGATCGCCGAGGAAGGCCTCGCCGTTGCCGAGGCGCTGTTCCGCTCGTCGCTAGATTTTACCCAATTTCGAGAGGAGTCCGCCATGCATTCCGCCGAATCGAGCGAGCCCGAAGTCAATGCCACCATCATCCAGACCATCGTCGAGACGCTGCCGAGCCGCGAGTTCATGGCCGATGCGCTCGCCTCGCTGACGGCTTCGAATTCGGCGCTGGTGGCCCCTGCGATCCGGCCGAGCGGGGTTGGCGCCCAGATGCGGCGAACCCGCGATATGCTGGGCCTGCCAACCGACAGGGACTTTGTCACCCGCCGCGACGAGGCACGCATCGCGCTCACCGAGGCGCTCAAGCGCGGTTATGCGTTTCGCGATCATGAAGGGGTGCGCAGCTATTACCGCGTCGACCATCTGCAGACGTCGACCCGGCCCGCCGCCTCCGGAGAAGGCGGGCCATCGCTGCGCGGGCTGGGGCTGTTCCAGGTCGAAATGCTGCGCTCACAAACGGCGTTGCTGCTTCAGTTGCTTGATGAGCTGCCGGCGATCTTGCCCTATACGCCGCGGCTTGCCGCCTATGATGCCGAACAGCTGCGCGGGCGGGTGCGAACCAGTCTGGACGACATCATCGCCATTGCCTCTGCGCCGCTCGGGCCGGCATTGGGGCGCGGGGAGGGGCGCTTCCGTCGACTCGTCCTGGCGGTGGCCGACTGGCTGGAACGGGGCGGCATCGCTTCGTGCGAGAGATTGCGCGTGGTCGCGGCCCGGCCGCAGATCAAAGAGTTGCTCGGCGCCCTGGATCTGCCCGAGCACTGCATTGTGCCTGGCGCTGCGATAAAGACGCGCGAGATCGACCTGCGGATCAAGGCGCTGCATGAGGCACTAAAGGCGATCGGCACCATCATCGCTACGCCGAGAACCGCCGATAGCGGCCGGGCCGGGGCCGAGATCGAACAGACGATGACGTTGCTCGCTGCCTCAGCCGCTTCGCTGCGGGTCGAGCTCGACCGGCTTGGCACGTCGCTTCAGGAACAGGAAGTCGTCTATTTCGGCGGCAAGCCCAATCCCGAGGTGTCGATCGCCCAGTTCGCCGGATGGGTGGAAGATATTTCGGCGCCCTTTGCCGCAAGTGACGATGAGGCGCCGACGCTGCGATATGACGATTTTGCCGTGCTGGCGATCGACCTTGCCGAATTGCTCAGGCTTGCAGCGGCACTCGAACGGCATGCAGCCACCTATGCCGCTGAACTGCGGCTGATCGGTGCGCGCAAGCAGATCAAGGAGATCGGCTATCTTCTGCGCCGAGCCAATGAAGCCGTGGCGACCATTGTCGCCGATCAGCCCACTGCCTAACCCCCATTGGAGGAGCATCGCCATGGCCGATCCCACCACCTACGCCGAACTCAACGACCTGATTGCCCGCCTGCAGGAAGCGCGATCGACCATGGTGGCCGACGCGCGCGACGACCTGGCCAAGAATCCCCAGCAGGCGGAAATCATCAACCGCTATATCGACGAGGCTGAGGACCTGCTGCTGTCGGCCGCCGGACGCAAGCCCGGCGATCCTGCCGATGACCGCGGCATGGCGGCGTTGCTGGGCATGGGCCCGCAGGTCGCCACGACATTGGGTGACGTGTCGCAGCAGCCGCTGGTGCCCACCTATGACAACCAGATCAATCGCGAACGACTGATCGCGGTGGGGGACCTGTATTATATCTATCAGCACGAGCGCGCGGGTGTGTTCCGCGCCGTCCTGAAGCTGCAGCAACTGTTCCAGTCGGGCGAAATCCGCTTGTCCGACGGTGCCGGGGCGCTGGCGCTGTATCAGTTCGATCGCAAGCGCGTGCTGCGCTATACCCAGCGCGAACGGCGCGCCATTTATCGCAAGGTCTTTGGCTATACCGAGGCGGCGCCGCCCGCCGGCGCCGAGCCCAACACCGCATTCCACGCGCTGCTGAGCAATTTCTGCCAGCATGTTTCGCGCTTCTTTGAAGACAAGCGCGTGTCGGAAGTGCTTCGCCCCGATGGTGGCCGAGAGACCTTTGGCAGCATGGCGGTGGTTCGCCGGTCCGGGCTCGACCTGCGCCACAATCTGAAGCAGGTCTCTTATGGCAATGTTGCGGTGCTGCGCGCCGAGGTGATGGTGCTGCTGCAGGAGGCGTTCGATATTCTCGGCTCCAGCGACGTCGTCAATCTGTTCGGCGCGGACAATGGCTGGGATGTGCTCGAGGAGATCACCAAGCGCTACATGCACGAGATTCCGCTCAGTTCGCAGCGCAGCCGGATGGCCGTTGCCGGGCGATCAATTCTGCGCTGGCTGGCCGAGGACTATCTGTTGACCCAGGTGCGGATAGATTTCGAAGCATTGCTTGAAGCAATCGTTGATGCATGCGAAGATTGGCTGACTAGTGCCGAGTCTATTGGATTACGGCGAGTTCCGGGAAGAAAAGGTGACAATATTGTTGCCTTTAAGCCTGCTGCCCGCGCGAATTGAAATGCTAGTCGGGCAGGAGGAACCGATGTACCAAGCACCTGTTCATCGATCTGCCCATAGCCGCCTTGCCACGCCCGATCTC
>JBBQHG010000223.1:0-4755 GCA_038323755.1 Sphingomonadales bacterium | reverse complement strand
ACGCTCCATGTCGAAGGCTCCGATGTCGAGCTCGACCGCGAGATGATCGAGATGATGCGCGATCCGCTCGTGCATATTGTCCGCAATTCGATCGACCATGGGCTTGAATCACCCGCCGAGCGGATAGCCGCCGGAAAACGCGACAATGGTCGGCTGACCGTATCTGCCCGGCAATCGGGCAACCAGATCATCATCGAAGTGATCGATGACGGCCGTGGCATCGATGTCGAGCGGCTGATCACCAAGATGGCGGCGACGGGCCAACGCACCGAAGCCGAATTGCGTGCCCTGCCCGAGCGCGCCAAGCTGGAACTGGTGTTCGAGCCCGGCTTGTCGAGCAAGAACGAGGTCACTGCCATTTCGGGTCGCGGCGTGGGCATGGACGTCGTGCGGGCCAATATCGAGCAGATCGGCGGTCGCGTCGAACTGACCAACACGCCGGGCCGGGGCCTGCGCCTGTCGATCCATGTACCGCTGACCCTGTCGATCATCTCGACAATCGTGCTCGGCGCATCGGGCCAGCGCTTTGCGATTTCGCGCCAGTCGATCGAGGAAATCGTCAAGGTGCGCGGCGATGCAGTGCGGGTCGACATGCTGGGCGATACGCCAATCGCCACCGTCCGCGGGCGCCGCCTGCCCTTGATCCCGCTGAGCAAGACGCTGGGGCTGACGGACTCGATCGACGAATTCTCGACGCTTGCCATCGTCAGCGTGGCCGGGGGGAGCTATGCGCTCGCCGTCGACGAGGTGCTCGACACCGAGGAACTGGTGATCAAGCCGGCTGTGCCCGCCGTGATGGCCTGCGGGCTGTATGCAGGGCAGACCTTGCCAGACAATGGCCGACCGATGTTGCTGCTCGATTCCGCGGGCGTGGCGGCTGCGGCCGGCCTGCAATTTGGCCGCGAAATTGCCAACGATGCCGACGATCAGGCGGCGGGCGCGACTGCCGAGCCGGCGATGACCGCGCTGCTGTTCCTGGATCTCGACGGTGCCCGGCGGGCGGTGCCGCTGGCGGTGGTCGACCGGGTCGAGCTGGTCAACACCCAATCGATCCGCGTTTCGGCGGGCCAGCTGCGCCTGTCGATCGATGGCATCATCATCCCGCTCGCCGGCACCGCCAACAGCGCGCAACTCGTCAGCGATCGCGAAGAAATCGCGGTGCTCAGGATGGCCGATGGTCGCAGCGAGATTGGCTATGCGATTGCCGAAGCGCTCGACATCATCGCGCTGACCGACGCCTGGGTGCCGGCACGCGTGCCCGGACCGATTGCAGGGGTCATCCCGATCGACGGCGAGCAGATCGAGGTCATCGATATCCACTGGCTGTTCGCGACAAACGGCGACGCGCAGACCGGATCAGCGACGCCACCGCTTTGCCTGCTCGCGGGACCAGAAACGCCCTGGATGGAGAGCTTCCTGAAACCCGTGCTCGAGGCGGCGGGTTACAAGGTCGTGACCGAACTGAAGCGCAACGATCGCGCGGTGATCACGCTGGCCATGGCCGATGACAGTATCGCTGACGCAACGAGCGCACCGATCGTCAGGCTGCGCAGCGATGTCGCACCGCAGGGCGAGGGCGACGACAGCATCTATCGCTATGATCGCGCTGGCCTTTTGTCGGCGCTGGCCAGCCGGCGTGCAGCAGGGGGACCGCGCTGATGGAAAAATTGTTTCTGATCGCCCGAATCGCCGGCCGACCGGTCGCGATCGATTCGGAACAGGTCGAATCGGTCGTGGATATCGGCGAAATCACCCCGGTGCCGCGCGCAGCCGAAGAAGTGTGCGGCCTGGCCGCCTTGCGCAGCCGCGTGGTGACGGTGATCGACACCCACGTCGCCCTTGGCCTGCCGCCTGCCAAACGCAAGACAGGGCGCGCCGTCATCACGCTGGTCGACGGGCATCATTATGCGATTCTGGTCGATGCACTGGAGGATGTCGCGCCCTTTACGATGACGCCGCTGGGCAGTGGCATCGGCGTGAAGGGCGGCTGGCGCAAAGCCGGCTGCGGCGTGGTTGATCGCGACGGCGATCCGATGCTGGCGATTGACCTGCGCGCGCTGATACCGGCCCTCAGTATTGCGGCCTGACCTTAACGCTAAGCTTACGCTTTTCGTGCACTAATCCAGCTGACGGCGTTTAACGGGGTACTGACGATGAAAACCTGCCTGGTGGTCGATGATTCCAAGGTGATCCGCAAGGTCGCCCGGCACATCCTGGAAACCCTGAATTTTCAGGTGAGCGAGGCCGGTGACGGTCGTGAAGCGCTCGATAGTTGCCTCAAATCAGCGCCCGACGTGATCCTGCTCGACTGGAACATGCCGGTGATGAGCGGCATGGATTTCCTCCGCGCGCTGCGCGAAAGCGCCGTGACTCACCGGCCCAAGGTCGTGTTCTGCACGACCGAGAACGGCATGGCCTATATCCGTGCCGCGATCGAAGCAGGCGCAGACGAATATGTCATGAAACCGTTCGACCGTGAAACGCTGGAAAGCAAGCTGCAGATCGTCGGCGTCGCCTGAGCGGAGCACGACCATGCCCCATCGCCAAGAAAAAAAGGCCCTGAAGGCCACGACCGACGCGTCCGTTGCCCGGGTGCTGATCGTCGATGATTCGGTCGTCGCTCGCGCAGTGATTGCCCGGATGATCGATGAAACCAATCGATTCGTGGTCGTTGGCATGGTCGCCGATGCCGCAGCGGCGCTATCGTTCCTGCAATCAAACCAGGTCGACATCATCCTGCTCGATATCGAAATGCCCGGTGTGGACGGGCTGACCGCGCTGCCCGACGTGATCGCAGCGGGGAAGGGCGCGCATGTGCTGGTGGTATCGTCATCCTGCGCCGAGGGTGCGGCTGCGACGATCCAGGCCCTGACGCTGGGTGCTGCCGATACGCTGGTCAAGCCAAGCATCGGCAACCTTGTCGGCAAGTTCAGCGACATCCTCGAAGAAAAACTGACCCGGCTGATCGATGGCAATCAGGGCTTGCGGCATGACGGGCCGGTGTTGATGCCCGTTACAGCCGCCGGTGATGACTTCGACATCGTCGCCATCGGGGCGTCGACGGGCGGCATCCATGCGCTGAGCCAGATGCTGCGTGCGATCCCGGCGTCATTCCAGCTGCCGATGCTGATCACGCAGCATCTGCCGCCCTCGTTCATGCCATATTTCGCGGCCCAGATCGCCGTGCTGGCCGGGCGCCCCTGTGTCGTTGCGACGGACCAGATGCGGATCCTGCCGGGGCGGATCATCATTGCCCCCGGCGAGGCGCATCTGCGCTGCGTGCGATCGGGCAGCCATGTCTTGATCCACCTGACCACCGAGCGGTCGCGTAGCGGCTGCATGCCCTCGGTCGACCCGATGTTTGACACCGTGGCCGAGGTCTATGGCGCCCGCGCGCTGGCCATCGTGCTGAGCGGCATGGGCCGGGACGGCGAAGAAGGCGCCAAGGTCATTGCCAGGCAGGGCGGGACGATCGTGGTGCAGGACAAGACGACTTCGGTTGTCTGGGGCATGCCCGGCGCCGTGGCATCGACCGGGGTTGCGGCAGCGATCCTGCCGCCGTCCGAAATCGGCCGGCTGGTTGCGCTGCAACGGCGGCCGGCATGATCGCCAATGTCTGCCAGCCCCCGTTGCAAACGGCCGCGATGAGCGTGCTTGCCGCCCTGCTCGAAGCACGGACCGGGCAACAAATTGCAGCGAACCGCGCCTGGCGGATCGAAACCGCGCTGAAACCCGTGATGCGCGCGCGCGGCCATGACGGGCTCGACCACCTTGTTGCCGAACTGCTTGACGACCAGACCGACGTCATCGCCGACCTGATTGTCGATGCGCTGCTCAACCAGGAAAGCTCGTTCTTCCGAGATGCCGGGGTACTCGAGCAGGTCGTCGGCGCAATCGACCAGATGCAGGAACCGGGCGGTCGCCGGCCCCGGATATGGTCTGCCGCCTGTTCCAGCGGGCAGGAACCGCTTTCACTCGCGATGCTGTTTGCCGAACGGCTGGAGCAGACGGGCCGGCAGGAGCCGGAGATCCTGGCAACGGACGTATCCGATGCCGCGATCCAGCGCGCCAAGGCAGGGCGCTATTCCCAGTTCGAAATTCAGCGGGGGCTGCCGGTCCGCCAGATGATCAAATGGTTCGAGCCCGTCGACCCCGATTGGGTGGCGCGCCAGGAGCTGTTGCGCAAGATCATGTTCCGTCGGCACAATCTGGTCGGTGATCCGGCCCCGGTGGGGCGGTTCGACATCATCTTGTGCCGCAACGTGCTGCTGTATCTGTCGCCTGTGCTGCGCAAACGCGTGTTCGACCTGCTCTCGCAAGTGATGCGCCCGGGCGGTTTGCTGGTGCTCGGCGCGGGCGAGACCGTGATCGGCCAGACCGATGCGTTTGCACCGAGCAGCCGCTTTCGCGGCTTCTATGAGCGCACGGCAGCATCGGCTTCGCTGAGCCACATCGCCGCTGCCTGACCGCGGGCCGTTTACATTCGCCACCGCGCGTTGCAATCGGCAGCCATGACGGAAGCGCCCCCACCCGCAGCCAAAGCGACGTTCGGGACCCGCGACGTGGCCGTCGTGATCGCGATGAATGTGCTGTGGGGCCTCAACATCATCGCCGTAAAGGTGTCCGTCGATGCGATTTCGCCACTGACCGCTGCATTTCTGCGCCAGGCCATTGTCCTGATCGTCTGCGCTTCTGCGTTGCGCGTCGTGCCGGGCAAGATGCGGTCGCTGACGGCGCTGGGGGTGTTGTCTGGCG
>JBBQHG010000222.1:0-4777 GCA_038323755.1 Sphingomonadales bacterium | reverse complement strand
GCCTTTGCGGAGGGCAAGGACGGGCCCAAGCTGGAGCTGACGCCTGTCGATATCTATCTGGCGCTCGCTGCCAACCCCAAGGGCCAGCCCAATACCGCCAAGACATGGAAGGACGTGAACCCCGCCCTGCCCGCCGTACCGATCCAGGTCTACGGACCACCGTCCACGAGCGGAACGCGGGATGCGCTGGCCGAATTGATCTTGGCGCGTGGGTGTGCGGCGATTTACCCGGATAGCCTCAAGCTGAAGGACAAGAAGCCCGATGATTATGCCAATGCGTGCACCCGCATACGCGACGACGGGCCTTATGTAGACGCGGGCGAGAACGACAACCTGATCGTGCAAAAGCTGCAATCGAACCCCAATGCCGTCGGCATCTTCGGTTACAGTTACCTGGAAGAAAACAAGGGCAATTTGGTCGGCGTTCCGATCGGCGGCGTCGCGCCGACCTATGAGACGATTGCAGCCGGTACCTATCCTGGTTCGCGCCCGCTCTTCATCTATGTGAAGAAGGCGCATCTGACCGCCATTCCGGGCCTGCGCCAGTTTCTGGATGCCTATGCGGCGGCGTGGGGCCCTGATGGCCCGCTCGTGAAACGCGGGCTGATCGCTGCGCCGCAAGCGGTGCGCGACGCGTCTGCCAAGATCATATCAGACGGCACGACGCTGGAAGGCGCCGCGCTTAACTGACCCCACAATCGTTGAAGGAGCCGGGCGATCCATGCCCGGCGCCTTCGCCCAACCAGAATTGAAGAATTTACGCTTTGTCGACGCTGCTGCTTTTATTTCTGATCGCCGGTCTGGGCCTGATCGGCTGGTTGACGGCACGCGTCCGCGCGGTCGGCTTCCGGCGTGGGTCGAGCCGGCGTTTCAGTTCACTCCCATCCCATCAGGGCACCTATGTTGCGATGTGGGTGGTCATCCCTGCGCTGATCTTTCTGGTCGTGTGGCTGGTGGTAACGCCGGGCATGATCACCGATGTGGTGCTGAAGCAGCCGATCGCCGCGCAGTTGCCGCCGCCAGGCTTTGAACGCGCCGCCATTCTGACCGAGGCACGCAACATCGCGGCCGGGCAAAGCTTTGGCAGCGGTAATCCCATCGCGGTCGCGCTGGCGCCGGCCTATGCGAGTGCCCAATCGCGCTATAACTGGTCTGGATCGGCGCTTGCCCTGTTGCTGTCGCTGGCCTGCGGCGCCTATGCCTATACCCGGGTAAAGCCCGATTTCAGGGCGCGGACCCGGATCGAACGCGTGGTCATGCTTGGCCTGCTTGGCGCATCGCTGATCGCGATTTTAACGACGGCCGGGATTGTCGGGTCGCTGCTGTTCGAATCCTGGCGATTTTTCCAGATGGTGCCGATCGCCGATTTCCTCACCGGCACGCATTGGAGCCCGCAAGTCATCGACGCTCGCGATCCCGGCGCATCGCTTGGCGCGGTGCCGCTCTTCTGGGGGACCTTCTTCATCGGTGCCGTCATCGCGATGATCGTCGCCATTCCGTTCGGCCTGATGAGCGCGATTTACCTGACGCAATATGCGCAGCCCCGGGTTCGGCGCTGGATGAAGCCGATCCTGGAGGTGCTCGCTGGCGTGCCCACGGTCGTTTATGGCTATTTCGCCGCGTTGACGGTTGCGCCTGCTGTGCGCGACCTGGCCGTGTCGGTCGGTTTTACCTGGGCAAGTTCGGAGAGCGCACTGGCGGCAGGGCTCGTCATGGGCGTGATGATCATCCCGTTCGTGTCCTCGATGGCGGATGACTCGATTGCCGCCGTCCCGGCAGCGATGCGCGACGGATCATTGGCGATGGGCGCAACGACGTCGGAAACGATCCGCCGCGTGCTGCTACCCGCCGCCCTGCCCGGCGTGGTTGGCGGCATTCTGCTCGCGATCAGCCGGGCTATCGGTGAAACGATGATCGTAGTGATGGCCGCCTCGGGCATCGCGACCCTCACCCTTAACCCGCTCGCCAGTGCCACCACGGTCACCAAGCAAATCGTCGATCTGCTGACCGGCGAGGCCGAGTTCGACAGCCCGAAGACGCTAGCCGCCTTTGCGCTTGGCCTCACGCTGTTTGTCGTGACTCTGCTGCTCAACATCGTCGCGCTGACGGTCGTCAAACGGTACCGCGAAGCCTATGAGTGATCTGCCCGCCCCGACCGAGCCGCAGTCGCGCGCGCCGACCAACTGGCAGGCATCGGCCATGCAGCAACGCACCCGGCGCCGTTATGCAGCCGAGCGCCGCTTCCGCCTGTTCGGGCTGGGCGCTGTGGTCATGTCTGCCGGCTTTCTTGCCTTCCTGCTCATCACGATGCTGATGAACGGTTTGCAGGGCTTCACCCAAACGCAGATCAGCCTGCCGATCGACTTTCCACACGCTGGCTTGACCCTCGACGAAGGCCGGTTGCACGGTGGGGGTGCAGATCTCGCTTTGGCAGGAGCCGGGCTGTCGGACGCAACCGCACGGGCGGCCCAGGCGGCCTTTGGGCCGCAAGGGGACAGTTACTTGTCAGACGGCGCCTGGCTGCGTGTGCGCGATCGGTTGAAGGCTGATCCGACGCTTCTCGGTAAGCGTGCGGTATTGTTGGTCCCCGCCTCGACCGAACTGGACATCGCCGCCAAGGGCAAAGGCACCAAGGAAACGACGGCGATCGTCAATTCACTCCGCGCACGCGGTCAACTCGATACCGTCTTCAACTGGCCCTTCCTTGCCGAGTCCGACTCGACCGATCCGACGATGGCGGGGATCTGGGGCGCACTGAAGGGATCGATGCTGACGATGGTCGTCACGTTGATGCTCGCCTTCCCTATCGGCGTCCTCTCCGCGCTCTACCTTGAAGAATATGCACCACGGAACCGCTGGACCGACCTGATCGAGGTTTCGATCAATAACCTGGCGGCGGTGCCCTCGATCATTTTCGGATTGCTCGGACTCGCTGTCTTTCTCAACACCTTCCACCTGCCGCGATCGGCCTCCATCGTTGGCGGGCTGACGCTGGCGCTGATGACGATGCCGGTCATCGTCATTGCCGGGCGCAACGCGATCAAATCCGTGCCGCCATCGATTCGCGATGCCGCACTCGGCGTCGGCGCCAGCCCGATCCAGGTCGTGTTCCACCACGTCCTGCCGCTGGCGCTGCCCGGCATTCTGACCGGCACCATCATCGGCATGGCGCGCGCGCTGGGCGAAACTGCGCCGCTATTGATGATCGGCATGCGCGCGTTCATCGCCAGCCCCCCCGATCGGCTCACAGATCCGGCGACTGTGCTGCCGGTGCAGATATTCCTGTGGTCGGACGAAGTCAGCCGTGGCTTTGTCGAAAAGACGAGCGCCGCGATCATCGTTCTGCTCGTCTTCCTGCTCGCGATGAACGGGGTCGCCATCTATCTCCGCAACAAATTCGAGACCCGCTGGTAATGAACGCATTCCCGTCCCCCACGCCGCGCGCACCCAAGATGACGGCGCATAACGTCAATGTTTTCTATGGGGCGAAACAGGCGATCGACAATGTGTCGCTCGATGTCGACATGGATCATGTGACATCGCTGATCGGTCCGTCGGGCTGCGGCAAATCGACGTTTCTGCGCACGCTCAACCGGATGAACGACACGATTCCCATCGCGCGCGTGTCGGGTGATGTTCGCCTGGACGGGGAAGACATCTACGCAGCCGACATGGACGTGGTCCAGCTGCGCGCGCGCGTCGGCATGGTGTTCCAAAAACCAAATCCCTTTCCCAAGTCCATCTATGAAAATGTGGCCTATGGCCCGCGCATCCACGGGCTGGCGTCAACCAAGGCACAGCTCGATGCTGCGGTGGAGCAGTCGCTCAAGCGTGCGGGACTCTGGGAAGAGGTGAAAGACCGGCTGAGCGAGAGCGGCACAGCGCTATCGGGTGGCCAGCAGCAGCGACTGTGCATTGCCCGGGCGATCGCCGTCGACCCCGAGGTGATCTTGATGGACGAGCCCTGCTCGGCGCTTGATCCAATCGCGACAGCGAAGATCGAGGAACTGATCCACGAGCTCAAGGGCCGCTACGCCATCGTCATCGTTACGCACAACATGCAGCAGGCGGCGCGCGTATCGCAGCGAACCGCGTTTTTCCATCTTGGAACGCTCGTCGAATATGGGGCGACCTCGGACATTTTCACGAACCCGCGCCAGGAGCGGACCAAGGACTACATCACCGGCCGATATGGCTGAGCAGTGCAGAATCGAGAATCATAGTGGTTGAGCATACGGTCAAGGCTTTCGACGAAGACATCGGTCAGCTGCGCGGGTTGATCGCGCAGATGGGCGGGCTCGCTGAGCATGCGATCATCGGCGCGATGGAATCGCTCAAGCGCCACGATCTCGAGCGGGCGGAAGCCATCATTGCGGGCGACAAGCAAATCGACGCGCTCGAGATGGAGGTGGAGCGGCTCGCCGTCCAGCTCATCGCGCTCCGCGCGCCGCTCGCCAATGATCTGCGCGAAGTGGTCGCCGCGCTGAAAATCGCGGGCGTGATCGAGCGGATCGGCGATTATGCCAAAAACATCGCCCGCCGCATTTCGGCGATCGAGGACCACGGCGATATCGAACCGCTGTCGGTGTTGCCGGCAATGTCGAGCATGGCCAGCAAGATGGTGCACGACGTGCTCGACGCATTTGCCGCCCGCGATCCCGCTGCCGCCATCCTTGTGTGCGAAAGCGACCGCGCGGTCGATGATTTCTACAACAGCCTGTTCCGCGTCCTCGTCACCTACATGATGGAGAACCTGGCGAGCATCGGTCAGGTCGCG
>JBBQHG010000221.1:0-4823 GCA_038323755.1 Sphingomonadales bacterium | reverse complement strand
GGTTGGCGTTGTAGATGTCGCCGCGGGCAAAGGCCGTGAGCGTCACTTCCTGGCCAAAGGGCGTAATCCGCCGCACATCCCATCGTGCACTGGCAATGGCGCGCTGCGTGTCCTGGCCCGCTGCACGGCCGATTGCGAGCGAGTTGACCTGCAGGTTCAGGCGCCCGCCATCGACCAGCACATTGTCCACGCGCCGGCGATAATCGATTTCGGGCAGCGCGACAGGCTGGAACCCCTGGCGATCGCCGACGCGCAATGTTTGCACGGCCCAGCCTGCAATCGACAGATAACTGTTGGCATCGATCCGCTCGATCTTGAGCGTATTGCGCAGGATATCGTCGCGCGAAATATCGTAGCGGCGCAGGAAAGTCCGATCGGTTGTCAGGCGGATCGATCCGCTGACGCTCCAATATTGATCGAGCTGAAACTTGCCGCTGGCGTCGAAATAGCCTCGAAAGGCGTTCTGCGCGGTTTGCGCATTGGTGACCAGCGTATCGGTGCGGTCGCTGACGGTGCCATAAGCGGTGACGCGATAGGCGCCGCTCGAGGTCAGCGCCTGATATTCGCCCTGCAGCATCGGCAGGACGCGGCTGTATACCCGCGGCGTAATTCGCAGGCCGCGATTGGGCGCAAGGCGGAAATAATAAGGGACCGCGAACTCGACCCCGTTCACCCGGCTATATTTCAAATCCGGTGTCAGGAAGCCGTTGTCAGTCCCATCGCCAACCGGGTTGGAAAAAGCGGGCAACGGAATGGAGGCGATGCCAAAAATGCCGACGCGTGCGCCCTTGTAGTAAATCCGCTTGCGCACGGGATCATAAAGCACGCGCGCCGCGGTGATCTTCCACGATGGTTCTTTCGGGCAATTATCGGAATCGACGACCGAGCAGGGGGTGTAGGCGGCGTCGTCGAGGCTGATAACCCCATCCTTGCGGGTACCGCGATCAGCAGCGAGTCGCCCGCCCTGGTCGAGGACGACCAGCATATTCTCCACCACGCCGTCCTTGAGCGAGTCGGTTAGCTCGATCGTGTCACCATAGGCTGCATCGCCGCCTGGATTGGTGACGACGATGTTGCCAGTCGCGGTCACCTGCCCGCTCTTGCGGTTCCAGACGATGGTGTCGGCGCGCAGGCGATCACCCGTGCGGTACATGCGCACGTCGCCGGTTGCGGTCACAATATCGGCATTGCTGTCATATTCGATGCCGTCGGCGCTGAACTGCACCCGGTCACCGTCCTTGGGCAGCGGTGTTTCCGATGGTGGTGGCGGCGCAGTGGGCCGGTCCTGCAAATTTTGTGCATGGGCAGGCGCCCCGGCAAACAGGGCTGCAGCCAGCGCGCATGAGGCAAGAAGAAGAGTACGCTTCACGCTGGCACAAACCCCGTTTGGCGGAAATGGCCGCCCTCCTACCGGCGCCTATCGCACCTGATCGGCGCGCCTGCAACGTCGGTTCGTGCTTTGCCAGCACCGAAGCGAACGCCTAAGGAGACAGAATCACCCATAAAGCTGCCCCCCAAGGATCCCGATGCACATTCAATTCTCTCCCTCGCGTTCTGCCGATGCCAAGGTCATTGCGCTTCTCGTTGAAAAGGACGGCCTTGGCCGCATCGGTTTTTCCGGGATCGACGCCGCGGCTCAGCGCCTGGCGATGAGCGCGGCCCAGGCCGGTCGGTTTGAGGGCGAAGCCGGCGCGGTGATCGAGGCGTTTGTCGGTATCGGCGATCAGATCGTACAACTGCTCCTGCTCGGCTTGGGCAGCGGCGGCGAGGCTGAATTCGAACGTGCGGGCGGTGCGCTGACAGCCCGGCTGCTCACCTCCGGCGCGGAGGCGGTAACGGTCGATTTTGCAAGCCTGCCCGCCGCGCCTGCTGCCAAATCGGTGGCGCGTTTTGCCGCCGGTGCATCGCAGCGCGCATGGCGAATCGACACCTATCGCACCCGGCTGGCCGAAAAGCAGAAGCCGACGCTGACGACCGTCACGCTCGCAAATGTTCCGGAAGGGACAGATGCCGCCTGGCACGCCCAGCATGCCGTGACCAAGGGACTCGGCCTGACCCGTATGCTCGTGGCCGAGCCACCGAACATTCTCTACCCTGAGAGCTTCGTCGCGCGGGTACGCGCTGACGTTGAGGGTCTGGGGTTGGAAATCAGCGTGCTGGGTGAGGCGGAAATGACTGCACTCGGCATGGGCGCCCTGATCGGGGTAAGCCAGGGATCCGTTCGAGACGCACAATTGCTGGTCATGAAGTGGAACGGCAAGGGGCCGGGTGATCCCGATCTCGCCTTGGTCGGCAAAGGCGTTACCTTTGATACTGGCGGCATCTCGCTCAAGCCCGGGCCCGGCATGGAAGACATGAAGTGGGACATGGGCGGTGCGGGGGCCGTTGCAGGCGCGATGAAGGCGCTCGCGCTTCGCAAGGCAAAGGCCAATGTCATCGGCGTGTGCGGCCTGGTCGAGAATATGCCCGATGGCAATGCGCAGCGCCCGGGTGACATCGTGACGTCGATGTCGGGCCAGACGATCGAAATCCTCAACACCGATGCCGAAGGGCGGCTGGTGCTGTGCGACGCGCTGACCTGGGTCCAGAAGAACCACCGGCCCAAGACGATCATCGATCTTGCCACGCTGACCGGTGCCATGATCATCGCGCTCGGCAACGAGCATGGTGGCATGTTCGCCAATGACGATTCGCTTGCTGATCAACTGCTTGCGGCCAGCAAATCATCGGGCGATGCGCTGTGGCGGTTCCCGCTCTCGGATGCGTATAACAAATTGATCGACAGCCCGATCGCCGACATGAAGAATGTGGGTCCACGCGGCGCCGGGTCGATTACGGCGGCGCAATTCCTGCAGCGCTTCATCGACAAGGGCGTTCGCTGGGCGCATCTCGACATTGCCGGCATGGTCTGGGCGGACAAGCCTGGCGCTACCTTTGACAAGGGTGCGACCGGCTTTGGCGTGCGACTGCTCGACCGGTTCGTGGCGGATAATTTCGAGGGCTGATTGTCGGGGCGGGCGCATGCAGGTCGATTTCTATCATCTGACCGTCCGCCCGCTCGAACGGGTCTTGCCTAAGATTGCCGAGAAGGTCGTCGAATCCGGCGGTCGATTATTGATCGTTGCCGTTGAGCGAGCCCAGCGAGAAGCGCTGGACAAGCTGCTATGGGCCTATGCGGCTGACAGTTTCCTGCCACATGCGCAGGCCGGTAGCGGGAATGATGCCGCCCAGCCGGTGCTGATCGCGGGTCATCCGGCCCCCCAGAATGGTGCCCGCAATGTCGCCATTGCCGACGCGGTCTGGCGCGACGAGGCGCTGGCGTTTGATCGCGCCTTCCACTTCTTCGATGACGAGGCGATTGTCGAGGCGCGCGCCGCCTGGCGCGCGCTTGCCGACAAACCGGGTGTCGAACGACGCTATTGGAAACAGGAGGAGAGTGGCCGCTGGGAACAGGCCGCCTGAGCGCGGCTTGCAGGAACGGGTCACCGCCGCTAAAGGCTCGCGCGACCTATCCCACCACACCCAAGCACAGGAACCGCACCAGTCATGGCCGCGACACGCACTTTCTCGATCATCAAGCCCGATGCCACCCGCCGCAACCTGACAGGTGCCGTCACCAAGATGCTGGAAGATGGCGGCCTGCGCGTCGTTGCCTCCAAGCGCATCCAGATGACCCGCGATCAGGCCGAGGGCTTCTACGCCGTCCACCGCGAGCGCCCTTTCTTCAACGATCTGGTCGAATTCATGATCTCTGGCCCGGTTGTCGTCCAGGTGCTTGAGGGCGAGAACGCCATGCAGCGCAACCGCGATATCATGGGCGCGACCAACCCGGCCAATGCCGAACCCGGCACGATCCGCAAGGAACTGGCCGAATCGATCGAAGCCAATTCGGTTCATGGTTCGGACAGCGACGAAAATGCCGCGATCGAGATCGCCTATTTCTTCAAGCCGGAAGAAATCGTCGGCTGATTATCTACCGTTTCGGCGCGGGTGCGATCCTGGACCACAGGGCATCGACCCGCGCCTGATCGGGCGTGCCGCGTTCGCGCAGCAGCAGCCCTTCCAGCCGCAATGAGCGGCCAAGCAAGACCCGCCCCTCGGTCTTCCAGACGATATCGTAGATGGCCCGGTCGGTGATGTGCTGATCGCCGTCCCAATAGTCGCTGACAATCATCACAGGCAGCCGTCCACTTTGGGAATCGGCACCGCCGTCAGTCATCGCCATTAGTTTCTGCGCAAACCACCGCACCGGAATAGACGGCGCGGGTGCGCTCGTCTGCACGGGCAAGCCAAACGCGGTTGGGAACGTAACGCTGATGCCTTGGATCGCATGAGCGAGATCGGTGACGGCCAGCTCTTCGCCGCCATGGCGCGGTGATCCAGTCAGCAACACCGCTGTCTTGGCCTTGATTTCGGTCTGTTTATCTTCGCGCCGCTGCGCCTCGTCGGCACGGTGATCGGCCCAGCTGCTCCACAATGCGAGCGCCGAGATGATCAGCCCGGCAATGGCGACAACCTCACCAAGCGTGACCCAGCGACGGCGGATCGCGGCAGCTTCGGCCTTTTCTGCGGCCGTTTCGGGGATGTCGTTCATCGTCCACCCATTTCCAGCAAGCGGCGCGGGGCGACCAGTTCCCAGCTGAGCGCGATTCGATCGGCCACCCGGTCCCAGTCGATCGCCGGATGGTCCAGCCGCATGCCAACCCAGCCACTCGGCCCAAGATAAGGCGGCACAAAATAAAAGTCCGGGTCCATGTCGACGAGCATCGCCTGCTCCTCGCTGCCGCTGGTCTTCACATGCACGCAGGTAATGCCGTCACCAT
>JBBQHG010000220.1:0-4823 GCA_038323755.1 Sphingomonadales bacterium | reverse complement strand
TGCATGATGTTCTTGAACTTGGAATGGCCTGCCATGCGTCATCGGCTCACGAGTTGGTGAAAGCGGGAAGCGCGGCTCTTACACTGCGCGCCGAACGATGCGCAACCTGTTGGCAGTGAGTAACGCAACCCGGCCGGGATGCGCTTACTGGGGTGGCGCAGGCGGCGGCTCGACCGGAATTTGCCAGCGTACGGCGCTTCGGAATGTCCCGCCACCCGGGCTTGGGAAGAACCGCAGCCTGGTCAGTGCAATTTGGCAGGTGCCGTTATCCAGTTCGGCCGAACCGCTCGTCTGCACAATGCTGCACCCCGTCACGCTGCCGTCCGGGGAAACCGATACGGCAAAACCGACACGGCCCGATGCTTCGGCACGCAGGGCAGCGGGCGGGTAATCATCCGCCGAGAATATCGCTCCCAATGATACAGCGGGGCGCAACGGCGCGCGTGCGGCATCAACCGGGGGGGAATAGGCTGGTGCCTGATAGCTTGGCGGCGGCGAATAGGCCGGTGGCTGATACGTTGGCGGCGCTGGCGGGCGGGTCGGCTGAACCGGGGCTCGCGGGGGAGCGGTGACGCGCGCTGGCGCCGATTCAACCGCGCCGGGCACGCGCAACGCGCAGCGTCCGCGCAGGCCGACCCCCAGCTCGAAGCGAACGCTGCGCGCCACAATGCCTTCGGGGCCCGGGCCGACTTTGTTGGAATAGCGGCAAGCGAACCAATAGGTCATCTTGCCGCCGCGCGCATGGGCGGCGCTTGACTGGTTGGGGCCAACGCGGTCCAGCCCGGTCGGCTCCTGTCCGGGTACGCAAGGGAAGGAGGACGACCAGGAGCCCGGCGCGGGATCCAGGACGCAATAGGTATATTCCACGCCGTAATTGCAGCCGTTTTTGAATCCGCCGAACAGGCCGGTATTCTCGAGCGCCAGGCAGTTGGACACATGGGGCGTGTCGATCACCCGCATGCGTTCTGGTGCCTGTCCTGATGCGGCGACAGGCACCGCCATCATCATCACCAGCGCCAACAGCGCCACTAAATGACGATATCCCCCGAGCATCCCGCCCATCAGCATCATAAGGCCCCCCTTCCGATCGCTTTCCCGGGGGATGCTATGGTCGGCGGCCCGTGCGGGTCAAGCTGGTGTTCGCGCGCGAGGCGACCCGGCGCTTACACCAGGCCCAGCGCTGCCTTATAGGTGTCGAGCAGCATTTCCGCCTCGTCGCGGTGGTGCTTTTCCATCTTCCGCAACCGCACGATGGTCCGCATCGTCTTGGTGTCGAAGCCGGTTGCCTTGGCCTCGGCATAGACGTCCTTGATATCGTCGGCCATCGCCTTTTTCTCTTCCTCCAGCCGCTCGATCCGTTCGATGAGGAGGCGCAGCTGATCGGCGGAGATGTTGTCGCTCATGGGGGTGAAACTTCCGGAAAAAATGGTGTTGAGCGAGCGCGTCTAGGCGATCCCGCGCGCCCGCTCAACCACCCTGTCGCGCGGTCGCTCAGTTGGCCGGAAAGGCCTGGCGCGCCCCGCCCAGTTTCACTGTGGCGCCGTGGTGCATCACGAAATCGACCTTTTCCAACTGTCGGACATCAGCCACCGGGTCACCCGCAACCGCGATGATATCAGCGACTTTGCCCGGCTCGATCGAGCCGATCTGGTCGGTCCGTCCCAGCAGATCGGCCGCGCCCATTGTCGCCGCCCGAATCGCTGCCATCGGCGTCATCCCGGCATTGACCATCAGCGCGAATTCCTGCGCATTGTCGCCATGCTTGGACACGCCGGTGTCGGTACCGAACGCGATCTTGACCCCCGCTGCAATCGCGCGGCGGTGGCTGGCGAGCATGGCCGCGGCGGCCGCCTCTGCCTTGGGGATGGTCGCAGGCGGCAACTGGCCGCTGCGCGCCTGTGCAAGCGCCGCGACGGGCGCAAGCATTGTCGGCACCAGATAGGCGCCTTTTGCCTTGAACAGCGCAATCGCTTCGTCGTCGAGAAAGCTGCCATGCTCGATTGAATCGACGCCCGCCATCAGCGCTGCCTTGGTGCCTTCTGCGGCATGGCTGTGCGCTGCGACCTTGCGGCCAAAGCTGTGCGCGGTGTCGATGATCGCCTTCATTTCCTCGGGCGTCATCTGCCGCCCTAACCCGCCCGCGACATTGGAGAGCACCCCGCCGGTCGCTGCGAACTTGATGACCTGCGCGCCCAGGCTGATCTGCGCGCGCACCGCGCGACGGCAATCATCTGCCCCGTCGCACAGGTTGATCTCCTTGGCGTGGACGGCATCGGCGAAGTCCTCGGCCAGGCCATTGCCGCCGTCCCCGTGGCCGCCCGTGACCGACACCATCTGCCCGGCATTGATGATACTCGGCCCTTCGATTTCGCCCGCCTCGATCGCGTCCCTGAGCGCGCGGATACCGCGCGGATCGCCGCCCAGATCGCGCACTGTTGTGAAGCCTGCTTCCAGATCGGCGCGCGCGTTTTTCTGCGCCTCGACCATGTCGTCGAACCGGTCACGGGTGATCTCGCCCAGGCGCGCCTTCAATGGATCGCCGCCAATGCCCCACAGGTGGACATGCATGTCGATCAGCCCGGGCAGGACATAGTCGTGGCTAAGGTCGATCAGCGTTGCGCCGTTCTCGGGGGTGGCAAAGCCATCGCGCACCTCGGCCACCTTGCCGTCGCGCACGATGACCGTTGCCTTGTCGCGCCCAGGCTGGCCCGGTTTGTCGATCAGGTGCCCGGCATGGATGAAGATCGTCTTTGGCGCAGGAGCAGCGGCGGACGCGGTCTGGGCCGATGCACCTGTCGCTGCGACGGCCAACAGGGAGATCGCCGCAAGTTCCTTGATCATCGTGATATCCCCTTCCGTCATGCCGGACCTGTTCCGGCATCCACCGTGACGCATGCGCTATGGTCGCCTCTTTTGCGGCACAGTCGACCCCGGGACAAGGCTCTACTGAGCTAGTCGAAGTATCCGGGGTGGCGTTGGCTGATTATGTGGCGTTCTTCGCTACGCTCTGCGCCATCCGCGCCAGCTGCTCGGGCGTCGCCTCGGTCTGGTGCTCGGTTTTCCACTGGGCATAGGGCATGCCGTAGACGATCTCGCGCCCCGCCGCCTTGTCGAGCGCGCCGTCGCTGGCGTCCGCCACCCAGTCGCCCAGGCAGTTGCGGCAGAAACCGGCCAGCCCCATCAGATCGACATTCTGCGCATCGTCGCGGTGGCGCAGATGCGTCACCAGCCGGCGGAAGGCGGCAGCGGCAATGGTATCGTCAAGGCTCTCAAGCGTCGGCAATTCGTCTCTCCTTGGTTGATCCTGTGCAGATAGGGGTTAGAGGCAGAGCCGCAAAGCCCGAGGAGCGCGTCAATGAGCAAGCCAACGAGCCCCCGATTGCGCAAGGTGCGCGTGCTGGCCACGCTCGGCCCGGCGAGCAGCACGCCCGAGATGATCGAAAAGCTTTTCCTCGCAGGCGCCGATGCCTTTCGCATCAACATGAGCCACGGCGATCAGGCCTCCAAAATTCCGCTGATCGAGGCGATTCGCGGGCTGGAAAAGCGCATCGGTCGCCCCTCCACCATTCTGGCCGATCTCCAGGGGCCCAAGCTGCGCGTCGGCAAGTTCGATGGCGGCAAGGTCGAACTCGTCAAGGGCCAGACCTTCAGGCTCGACCGCAACAAGGCAGCGGGCGACGCGACCCGCGTCGAGTTGCCGCACCGCGAAATCTTCGTTGCGATCGAACAGGGCGCACGGCTGCTGCTCGATGACGGCAAGCTGGTGCTGCGCGTCACCGCTCACGGCGATGACTGGATCGAGACGCGGGTGGAAGTCGGCGGCATGCTGTCCAACAGCAAGGGGCTGAATGTCCCCGATGTCGTCGTGCCGATGGCCGCGCTCACCGAAAAGGACCGCAGCGACCTGACCTTCGCGCTTGACCAGAAGGTGGACTGGATCGCGCTCTCCTTCGTCCAGCGGCCCGAGGATCTGGCCGAAGCGCGGCTGCTGATCCAGGGCCGCGCCGCCCTGCTTGCCAAGATCGAAAAACCCTCCGCGATCGATCGGCTCGAGGAGATCGTCGAGCAATGCGACGGGGTGATGGTCGCGCGCGGCGATCTGGGCGTCGAGCTGCCGCCAGAACAGGTCCCGCCGCTGCAAAAGCGCATCGTCGAGGTATCGCGCCGGCTCGGCCGCCCGGTAGTGGTGGCCACGCAAATGCTCGAATCGATGATCACCTCGCCCTCGCCCACCCGGGCTGAGGTGTCGGACGTGGCGACGGCGGTTTATGACGGCGCCGATGCGATCATGCTCTCGGCCGAAAGCGCGGCGGGTGCCTGGCCGATCGAATCGGTCGCGATGATGAATTCGATCGCCGAGGCCGTCGAGCGTGACCCGATGCACGGGGACCGCGTCCATTTCACCATCACCCGGCCCGATCCCACCACGGCCGATGCGCTGGCGGAAGCCGCCAAGAACATCGCCGAAATCGCCTCGGCGTCTGCGATCATCTGCTTCACCACATCGGGATCGACCGCGCGCCGCATCGCGCGTGAGCGGCCCTCGGTGCCGCTGCTGGTGCTGACCCCCAAGCTGGAAACCGCCCGGCGGCTGGGGCTGCTCTGGGGCACCCACGCGGTCCACACCCGCGATGTCAGCTCGTTTGAGGATATGGTCGCCAAGGCCAAGCGCATGGCGCTGCGCCACCGCATCGCCAAGGCCGGAGACCGGGTGATCGTGATGGCCGGTGTCCCGTTCGGCACGCCCGGCTCCACCAATGTGCTTCACGTCGTGCGGATCATTGGTGATGAGTTGAAGGGGTATTAGGCGTAAGCCGAAATGG
>JBBQHG010000219.1:0-4854 GCA_038323755.1 Sphingomonadales bacterium | reverse complement strand
CCTTCTTGTTGAACATCGGGATGAACGCCGCGCTGAACGCCCCTTCGGCAAACAGCGCGCGGAACATGTTGGGCAGGCGGAAGGCGATGAGAAACGCATCCGACGCAAAGCTTGCGCCGATGAAGCGGGCGAAGAGTGAATCGCGGACCAGCCCCAGGATCCGGCTGGCGAGCGTCAGCCCGCCGACCGAGCCCAGGGCACGCGTCAGGTTCACAATCGCGCCCCCCCGGACAATGGATCAGGCGTGGCCCATATCCTCGACGGGCAGCTCACCCATCTGCACCTGGGAATCAAGTTGCTGCATGTAGAGCGCGTTGAAATCGATTGGCTCGAGCATCAGCGGCTGGAAGCCACCGTCACGCACGGCATCTGCGAGCACGCGGCGGGCGAAGGGGAACAGCAGGCGGGGCGCCTCACCCAGCAGGAACGGCTGGATATGCTCCTGCGGAATGTTGCGTAGCCCGAACAGGCCGGCAAAGCTGAGATCGACGACGAAAGCCACGCCTTCATCGGTTTCCGAACGAACGTCGATCTTGAGGACCACTTCGTGGACATCATCTGCAATCTGCGTGGCGCCGATGTTGAACTGCACGTCGACGCGCGGCATCGACTGGCTCTGGTAAATGCCCGGCGCATTCGGGTTTTCGAACGACAGGTCCTTCACATATTGCGAGATGATCCCCGCGACTGGCGTGGTATCGGCGCCATTAGCCATCGCTTCGCCGCCATTATCCTGTTCGTCCATCGATTTAGTCTTTCTAAGCCTGGGTCTGTGCGGCACGGCGCCTGTGCCGAAAATGCCGATGCGCGACGCGCCTAGCAGGGGCGGCGCGCCAGTTCAACGGCATGCGGATACCGACAGGCATTCGCGTGTTTGAATCCCGTGTTTGAATCAGGACCCCGATGCGCCTATGTTAGGCGTTCGCCGAAAAGTGGAGGCAGAGTGGTTTACGTAGTTCTTCTCGCAATGATCGCCTGTTTTCTGGCCCTGCGCCTCTATATGGTGCTGGGCAAGCGGACGGGGCATGAGCAGCCGCTGCCCAAGCCCGCCGAGGACCGGCTGGTGCTGGCACCGACCAGCCCCCGTGCGATCGACGCCGGCCCCGAGCCGCGCGAAATTGTGAGCCGCCACATCGAACCGCGCGCCGAAACGGGCGTGCGCGCGATCATCGCGGCGGATTCGTCGTTCGACGTGGCGCAGTTCATCGATGGCGCCAAGGCGGCGTACAAGATGATCCTCGAAGCTTTTTGGAAGGGCGATACCGAGACGCTCGCCTGGCTGGTCGACGACGAGGTCCGCCAGAGCTTTGACGAAGCGATCAGCGAACGCGCAACCGCCGGCCATGTGCTCGACAACCGGCTGGTCAGTATCGAACGTGCCGTCATCGCCGAAGCATCGCTTGAAGGGCGCGTCGCCCGCATCAAGGTGCGGATCGAAGCCGATATCGCTGCAACGACGCGCGATGCCGAGGGCAATCTTGTCTCCGGATCGATGACCGATGCCGTCGACGCTCGTGAAATCTGGACCTTTGCCCGAACGCTGAAGAGCAGCGACCCCAACTGGAAGCTTGTCGAAACCGACGAGGCATAAGGCCGGTGCGGGGGCTGGGGAGGCACCAGGTTTGGGGGCTGGTCGCGCTGGCGCTGAGCTTGTCGGCCTGTAGCGGCCGTATCGTCCCGCGTTCCTATGGCCCGCCGCCACGCAGCGCACCGCCAGCGCGCAAGCCACCGGCAGCCACCCCGATTGCACCCGTCCAGGCGCCTGCGCCGAGCGTGGGCGCCGCCAATGCCGCGTCGACCGGCGTGGTGGCGGGGCCGCCAATAGCCTCGCTACCGATCGACCAGGACCAGGCCGCGCGCGCGCTGGGGGCGTTCAGGACAAGCTGCCCCTCGCTGGTGCGCCGCACCGACGCGTCGGGGCTCACCCAGGGCGCTGACTGGCAGGACGCCTGCAGCGCCGCCAATGGCACGTCCGACGGCGACGCCCGGGGCTTTTTCCAGCGCTATTTCGAGACGATCCAGATCGGCGATGGCAAGGCCTTTGCCACCGGTTATTTCGAACCCGAAATCGCTGGCTCGCGCGAGCGGCGGCGCGGCTATGAAACGCCCATCTATGGCCGACCGAGCGACCTGATCGATGTCGATCTCGGCGCTTTTTCCGACGCGCTGAAGGGCAAGAAGATCCGCGGCCGCGTCGATGGCAAGGCGTTTGTACCTTATTATGACCGCACCGAGATCGAGACTGGCGCGATCGACAAGGTCGCGCCGATCATCGCCTGGGCGGCTGACCCGGTGGAGATATTCTTTCTGCAAATCCAGGGGTCCGGCCGGTTGCGGCTGCCCGATGGCGGCGTCATGCGGATCGGCTATGACAGCCAGAATGGCCGCGATTATACCGGCATCGGCGCGCTGATGCGGGATCGCGGGCTGCTGCAGCCGGGCCAGGCATCGATGCAGGGCATTGTCGGCTGGTTGCACGCCCACCCCCAAGAGGGGCGTGACCTGATGCGTGAGAACAAGAGCTTCGTGTTCTTCCGCGAGCAGCAGAATGCAGCGCAGGGCGCGCTTGGCTATGTTGTGACCGGCGGCGCGAGTGCGGCGGTCGACCCCAAATTCATCCCGCTCGGCGCGCCCGTTTTCCTGTCGATGGACCGCGCGGACGCCTCCCGCCTATGGATCGCGCAGGATACCGGTGGCGCCATTCGCGGCGCCAACCGCGTCGACACCTTCTGGGGGGCAGGGGCGGAGGCACAAGCGATTGCCGGTGGCATGTCCGCCCATGGCACCGCCTTCCTGCTGGTGCCGCGTGGCACGCTCGCCCGGTTGCCGAAGGGGAGCGCCGATGGCGGAGCGCCGGCTAACCCCTGACGAAGACGCGCTCTGGCGCCGCGTCATGGCCACCGTTCGCCCCAGCCGGGTCGAGAAGCCCCAGACCGCCGCGCCGGTGCCGGGCGCCGTCGCTGCCAAGCCGGCCAAGCCGGCCAAGCCAGCCAAACTTGCCAACGGCGCGTCTGTGTGCGGCGAGCCAGCGACCAAATGTGTGCCGCCCAAGGCCAAACTGGTGCCCAAAGCAGCGCCAAAACCCGGGACGACGCTTGACGGCGGCTGGGACAAGAAGCTCGCCACCGGTGCTGCCGCGCCCGATAGTGCGATCGACCTGCACGGCCACACGCTCAATTCTGCCTATGCCGTGCTCGATGCCGGGCTGGAGCGGGCGATTGCGCGCGGCGACCGGGTTTTGCTGCTGATCACCGGCAAGCCGCCGCGCCCGGAGAGCGAACGACCCCATGCGCGCGGGCGCATTCGGGATTCGGTCGATGCCTGGCTGGCCGCTTCGCGCCACGCTGCCAGCATCGCTGCCGTACGCGGTGCCCACCCCCGCCACGGCGGCACCGGTGCCTTGTACATCATCCTGCGCCGCCCACGGACCGATCAAAAATATTAACCTTTTGGTGGCAATCCGGCCCCCTGAATTGTCGTCAACATTTGACCACCCGGGGGATTGACCACTCGATGGAAGGGACGTCGCTCAAGAGTCGCGCCATCACCTTTGCGATGGCCTCCGGAGCGGTGGCGTTCATCCTGGCGCTGGTTGCGACCTCAAGCGGGCGGCTCGATGTCGACAGTGTCTCGCGTGCATTGATCCCCGCGATTGTCTGTGCGGCGATGTGCTGGGCGTCTGCCGAGCGATCGATTGCCTCCACCGCTGCTGCCATCGATGCCGCCATCGCCCGGCTGGCGCGCGCGGCGCATGGCGATCTGGACGGCGAGATTCCCGCAGAAATCGGCGAAAATGTGCCGCAACTGGCGCACGCCATGGAAGGGTTGTTCCAGCAGATCGGCGCCAATCTGGAAAGTGTGCACCGGCTGGCGATGTTCGACACGGTGACGGGCCTGCCCAACCGCACCAATTTCCGCCGCAGCTGTGAGCGCGTGCTTGCCGATATGCCGACCGGCATCGACGCGGCGCTGTTTTTCATCGATCTCGATCGCTTCAAGGCGGTGAACGATACGATGGGGCATGCGATGGGCGATATGCTGCTCGGCATGGTCGCCAACCGGCTGCGCGCAGTGGCCGATCGGGTGACCGCCGAAAGCGGCCGGCCACCACCGATTATCGGTCGCCTGGCGGGCGACGAATTTACGATGTTCTTCCCCGAAATCATCGACGCCAACGAGGCCGCCCGGATCAGCCGTGGCGTCCTTTTTGCGCTTGCCGAGCCGTTTGACCTGGCCGGGCATGATGTCGAGATCGGCGCGTCGATCGGGATTGCGATCCGCCCCGAGCATGGATCGTCGCTGACCGACCTGATGCGCGCAGCGGATGCCGCGATGTACCACGCCAAGGAAACCGGCCGTGGCCGTGCCGAGCATTTCACCGAAACGCTCGCCGCGCAGATCGCCGATCGCGCGCAGCTGGAGGTCGATCTGCGCGAGGCGATCGAACGGAACCAGTTTGCGCTGGTGTTCCAGCCGCAGGTGGGCACGCATGACGGCCGCATCGTGGCGGCAGAAGCGCTGCTCCGCTGGCGCCACCCGACGCTTGGCACCAAGCTGCCCGGCACCTTCATCAAGCGCGCCGAGGAAACCGGCCAGATCGTCGAGATCGGCGATTGGGTGATCGAGACGGTGGCGGATACGATTGCGCGCTGGGGCGCGATGGGCATCGAGCAGCGGCTTGCGGTCAACATCAGCTCGCGCCAGCTGGAGCATGTCGGCTTTTTCCGGGGCCTGCGCGCCGCGATGCACGCGGCGCAGGCGCCAGCGCATCTGCTGGAGCTGGAAATCACCGAAACATTGGCGATGCATTGCAGCGACGACGTGATCGAGGCGATCACCTCGCTGCGGGCCGAT